>CAMFJT010000016.1 GCA_945957125.1 uncultured Rhodospirillales bacterium
GATCGCTTTTTTTGCCATCGGCCGATAAATTCACAAGCTCTCCGTGGCGCTCATCCCATGACCATGCCGTTCTGGAAGACGCAGCGTCACGGTCCCCTTTGTTGCTCCGCACGTCCTTTGATGATCGCCAGGAGGTTTTCCTCCAGGTCGCCCAGGAATAACTCGCCCCACAGCGATGCGTAGGCATTGACCGGCGTCGCGATCCAGTACCGCGTCTGCAGCGTCACGAGCGTGCGCTGACTATCGAGGGGTGTAAGAGCATAGCCGCCGGTCGTCACTTGAAAGTACGGGCTGTCCGGCACGAGATGAGGGTCGGTGAATTCCCAGCCGCGACTGCCGTCGAACAGGAATTGCCAACCGATCAGCCGATTTTCCTGCCACGCATCGACCCGTTCCCTGAACGCGATGTTCATGCCCCAACTCGCCAGCCGTTCGGCACCAATCCCCTCGCCGATCAGTCTCGCCGAGAGCGGCCTGGGAATGCCGACGATGTCCTGCGAGACATTCCAGCGTCCCTCGCCGGCACGCACGTCCGCAATACCGCGCAGGAATGGCCATATCCGCTCCGGTGACGCGAAGACGACGATGCTGCGGGTCACGGCATAGTCCTGTCTCGGCATCGGGACGGAGGGCTCGACAACGATTACCGCAAGCGGGAGGGCGAGCGCGGTCAGGCAATACGTCCTGCCTTTGGTCAGAAAGCGACGAAGATAGAACGTCGAAAACGATCCCAGCAGGCCACTGGTCAGCCAGAGCGGCGACAGAATCAGCACGCAAACGACGCCCTCCTTGAGCACCAGAACGGAGATCAGGACGACCGCGAGAAACGTCCAGAACGGTACCAGGATGTAGCGCTCCAGAGCCGAGGTGCCGTGAAGATCGGCAACGTACGAGATGAAGGCGCAGATGGCGGCCGGCTGCACGAGCAGGAACGCGAAGCTCACGACGCCGGGCTTGATGGCCTGCAGGAGCGCATATACCCCGATCCCGTAAGCGGCCGCGATAGCGCCTGCCGCGGCGAGCCGCAGGCTCAGGGATCGCTTCCCGTTAGGTCTTTGCTCACTCTCCGAAGCCAATACCGTGCCGCCTCATGTTCTTCCGCGCCATACGCATGACCATGGGCGAGCTGGAAGCTCGCGGTCAGACAGACCATGAGCCCTCATGGCCGGGACCGCGCCACGGAGTGGCGCTCATCTGATGATCATGAGCGCCACGGAGTGGCGCGGTCCCAGCGAAGACTCCTGGCCTACCAAGTCAGCCGGAGCCCCGCGGACAGGGCATGGGCATTGTCGCGACCGTTGATCTCGGCGTCGTAGCGCGCGTACAGCGAGGTCCGCTCGTCGAGCTTCGTGTTGAGCGCAAGGCCGATGGTCGCGGCATCCCGCAGCGGCTGCGCTCCGTAGACGGTGAAGGGCACTGCGGGTGCACCGGCAAAGGATGCCGTCATCGGCCGAAGCGTCGAGGCATATTCGTGCGCCCAACCCAGCCGAAGCGACAGGGCGAGATCCCGCTGCTGGCCCAACGGCAGCCTGCCCGACAGATCCATGCCCAGCACGGTGCGGATGCTGGTCGTGTTCTGGCCCGCCACATTGAGGTCGAGCGAGCCCGCGCCACTCTCGGCGAGCGAGGATTGCGACGCGGTGACGGACTGGAAGCGCACGAATGGCGTCACGGCTGCCTGGTAGGCGTCATTCAGGCCGAACCGATAGCCTGTCTCGACCTGTCCCAGGAACTGCGAGGCCCCGGTGCTGCCGTTGGCGGTCCGCGTCGACAGGCCGGGGATCGCGATCACCCGCTGCAAGCGATTGTCCGACCACGCATAGCCGGCCACCGCGTCGGCGTAGAAGGCGCCTTGCGCGAAGGAGGAATAGAGGACCGCGCTGTAGCTGTCGGACCAGCCCGTGCCCTGGAAGCCGCCGACCCATTGCCGCGCGCTGCCGTAACCGACGGCCAGGCCGACGACGAACCGGGGATCGACCCGGTAGTCGGCGCCGACCGCAACGCCGCTCATGTTGTAGGTCAGGGCGCCGGCGTTTGCGTCGCCGCCGACGGCGCCGAAACCGCCGAGGCCGCTGAACCACGCGCTCCAGCGCGCCTCCGGCACCTCGCACACCTCGAGACAGGCGCCGCCCCCGCCGGGCAGCAGAGCCACCCGCGTGACGGTGCCCGCGCCGGAGCGCGCGGCGGCGACCTGCTGACCGACGCCGTTGAGAAACATCAGTCCGGACTGGAGGTTCACGGTGCCGAAGCCGGAATAGGGTTGGCCGCTGATGGCGTTCAGCGCCGCCGGGCCGAGCTGCCGGTCGAGGCCGATCATCGCGGCATGGACATCCGCAAAATCTCCGGTGGAGGTCGGCGCCACACTATCCAGCGCCTGGGCAACGGCGAGCTGGTTCGCCGACTGCGCCCCGCTCGCGAAGGCATTCGCCGCGCGCGTCAGGGTGAGATAGGCATTGTTCGAATCGTAGCTCAGCGTCGGCACCAGGAACGCGAGGTTGCTGCTGACCCCCGAATAGGTCCCGCTGAGGCCGCCCGTTGCCGTGACGATCGTGTACTGCGTCGACTGGCGGTAGCTGCCTTGTGCGGCAAGCACCTGCACTGTTCCGCCGTTGATCGTCGCCGTGCCGGGCGCGCCGCTCACGCTGATCAGGTCCGACTGGCCGCTCGCATTGGCCTCGACCTGATAGACGCCGCCGTTCTGCACGAAGCTGCCGCTGACATTCAGCGTGCCGATCGAGTTGCCCGGCGCGACGGTTCCTCCGTTGCCGACGAACGGTCCCGAGATCGACC
This sequence comes from uncultured Rhodospirillales bacterium, assembly GCA_945957125.1. Taxonomy (GTDB): domain Bacteria; phylum Pseudomonadota; class Alphaproteobacteria; order Reyranellales; family Reyranellaceae; genus Reyranella. The sequence goes on from CAMFJT010000016.1 coordinate 2,791, forward strand.
CGTTGCCGCCGATCGAGCCGCCCGATCCGACCGTCACGCCACCGGCGAGACTGCCGTTGACCACCAACATTCCCGCGGTGACGGTGGTGCCATTCACCGTGCTTGCACCGTTCAGGGTAAGAGTGCCGGTGCCCTGCTTGGTCAACGCGCCCGTGCCGACGATCGAGCCGCTGAAGGTCGTCGAGCCGGCGCTCCCGACCGTGAGATCTTTCGCACCGAGAAGCACCGCGGACCCCACGACGCCCGCAAGACCCAGGATCGTGGTGCCGCCCGTCGCCGCCGAAACATCGAAGGTGGCAAGGGTGCCCGCGAGGTTGACCGGGCTGGCGGCAAGGCTTCCTGCCCCGCTCAGCGCCAGCTGTGCATTGGCTTGCACCGTTGCCGCGCCGGTAAAGGTATTCGCTCCGCTCAGCGTGAGCCGGCCTCCGGCAACATTGATCTGGCCACCGGTGCCTCCGCCCAGGCCACCGTCCCGGATGCTTCCCGCGAATGCCGAGTCCTGCGCGACCGTCAGGGTCTTGCTGCCCAGTTGCACCACGGCCGCCCCGATCGAATCGGAAAGGCTCCCGATCGACGTCCCTGCCGTGACTCGCGAAACGTCGAGGATGCCGGTGGTGCCGCCCTGGTACTGGAACTGGATGCCGGCCGCGGCCAGCGAGCCGGAGCCGACGAGGCCGACCGTGCTGCCGGCACCGATGCCCAGGGCCCCCGAGAAGCTCGAAACGCCGGACAGGGAAACGTTCGCCGACGTCGTGATCTGGCCAGTGCCGGTAAAGGCGCCCCCGAAGGTGCCGGCGCCGCGAAGCTCGAGCGATCCGCTACCCACGGCTACCGTACCGGCGCCGCCCAGCCCGGAGATCGCGACGGTCGGCGCGGCCAGCGCCAGCGTCGCGCCGGAAGCGACGGTTATCAGGGGCGAGGCCGTGTAGTCCGCTCCGGACAGGGACGTCGTCCCCTCCAGGATGTTCATGTTGCCGCTGAAACCGGGCGACGACTGGAGCGTCACTTGCCCGGCGCCGGTCGCCGTGAGGTCCCCCGCGCCGCTGACGGGGACCGAAACCGCCAGCCCGCCGCCGGCGACAATCGTTCCGCCGCCCGCGCCCAGCTCGATGACGCGGGACGTGCTCAGATTCGCCAAGGGCTGGAACGTGCCGCCGTTGAGGAGCGTCACGGTGCCCGCCGTGCTGCCCAGGCTGGCGTCGGAACCTGCAAGCAGGGTCGCGCCGTTCACGATCGTGCCGCCGCTGTAGCTGTTGGCGCTCTGGAGGAAGATCGTCCCCGGCCCATTGACGACGACCGAATAGCTGCCTGCGTTGCTTCCCGTACCGCCCGACCCGGTCTGATCCGCGATGCCTCCGGGGATCACCTGAAGGATGCCGCTGCCGGGTGCAAACGTCAGCGCGCCGTTGCCTTGCAGGAAGATGTTCTGGCCGAACGCGCTGCCGGCAGAGCCTGCATTGCCGCCGGCGCTAGCCTGGCCGCCGTTGCCCGCGGTCACGGAGTTGCCGTCGATGAGCAGAGGCCCGGCCACGGTGAGCGTGCCGCCTTGCTGGATCGCGATCGCGCCGCCCGCGCCCAATCCGCCCCCGCCGGCACCATGGCCGGCGCCTCCCTGCCCCCCTCCGAACCCGCCCGCGGCGACAGGGGCGCCACTGAAGGTGGCGCCGCCGCCACCGCCGCCAAATCCGCCGGCGCCGCCGGCGACGCCAATTCCAGCGGTTCCGGCGCCGCCACCACCGCCAAACCCACCATTTCCACCGCCACCGAAGAAGGAACCGGTGCCGCCGCCACCGCCGCCGAATCCGCCACTGCCGCCGTTCGAGGACGTTGCCGACTGGCCTCCGACACCTCCTCCGCCACCCGGCGCTGGCTCCAGGTTCGAGGTATTGGGCGGACCGTTGCCACCCCCTCCGCCGGCAATCCCTCCCGGCAGGGAGGTGGGCGGGGCGCCGGCACCGCCGCTTGCCGCACCCGAAACGATGCCGGGCCCAGCGACGGCGCTGTCTCCGCCGCCGACTGCGAGGAGGCCGATGCCGCCACCGCCACCGCTTCCTGTCTGACCGGAACCGCCGGCCAGGCCGGAAGAGCCGCCGGCGCCGCCCATGCCACCACCGCCGCCGCCATTTGGACCGGTGTTTTGCGCACCGCCGTTGCCGCCGATCGCGGCGTTGTTGCTGAGGTTGACGTTGAGCACCGTCACCGAAGCGCCGGACGCTATGAAAAGCGCTCCGCCAAGACCGGCGCCTCCGCCGCCCCCAGAGATTCCAGCACCTCCGGCGCCTCCCCTGGCAACCGCATTCTGGATCGTCAGGTTCTGGATCGTGACGTTGCCCGAGTAGACGAACAGGCCCCGATAGGTGTTGGCACCATTGAGCGTCGCCCCATAGGCCGCGATCGTGACGTTGCCGTTGATCGCCGGCAGGTCGCTGGCCAAGGTGATCGTGCCCGCCGTGTTGACGCCGAAGCTGATCGTGTTGTTGCCGCCGGCGGCATTGGCGTTGACGATCGCCTGCCGAAAGGATCCCGGGCCGCTATCGTTGTTGTTGGTGACCGCGAAATCCGCGGCAGCCGCCGGAAGCGTACAGAACGTACCGGCTCCGCCGGCGACGAGCAGCAATCCAACAACCGGCCAGCCGCGTCGGGCCGCCGTAATACTCTCAATCCGACCCACGCAACCCCCGCCCCATCTGCAAAGCCATCTTTGCCGAGCGACTGAAGAAGGTCATCATCTTTTTCCAGGCACGGACCCGGTAGCCGCACGGCCGGCATTCCCTCATTGTGCGTTCTTCAGTCAGTTGGGTTCTGCTGGGCGCGCGCGCCTGCAGCGACCAGCGCGGGGGAGACGAGTGGCCGTGGACGCAGCACAGTTGGCGAATAACCGGACGGCAGAACGCCGATGATGGAGTTCTTCATCATCGCAGGCCTGATCTTCGGTGTCCTGGCGACGCACGAGATCGGCTTCCGGCTGGGATCGATGGTCCGCACCGCCGACGAGCCGTTCGACCGGCAAGTGGGCCTGGTTCGCGCATCGACGGCCGCCCTGGTCGCATTCCTGGTCGGCTTCGCCTTTTCCGGCGCGGCATCGCGCTTCATCGACCGGATGGACATCATCGTGAAGGAGGCAAACGCGCTTGGCACGGCCTACCTGCGCGCCGATACCCTTGCCGATCCGCAACGCAGCGAGCTGAAGGCCGCGCTGAAGGAATACACCGCCGACCGCGTTCAGCTCCTGAGCGGCGAACGGCGCGAGCGCATCGCGCCTCTGCTCGCCAAGGTCGGCGGCCTGCACGAACGCATGTGGCGCGCGGCATTCAAGGGCACACAGGAGAACGCGACGCTGGCGCTGCTGGTGATGCCGCCGGTCAACGAGGTCATCGATCTCCATGCCGTGCATCTCGCCATGGCGCGGAGGCATCTGCCGTTGCCGATCATGGCGGTGCTGCTGGGGACGGCGGCGGTCGGCATCGGCCTGATCGGCTTCGGTAACGGCCGCCTGGGCCGTCGCTTCACCTTGCTGGACTCCGTCTACGGCGTGGTTCTCGCGGTCGCCCTGTGGATGACGATCGACCTGGATTACCCGGCCCTGGGCATCATTCAGCTGAGCAATCTCTCCGTCGTGGAAGCCTTGGCCGCCATGAAGTGAGCGATCGAATCGGCGATCCGTGCCGATCCGCTGCGACCGCAGTCCTACTTTGCCTTCTTCTCGCGCAGCTTCTTCCAGTATTCGAGGCGCTTGACGATCTCGCGCTCGAAGCCGCGCTCGACCGGGCGGTAGTATTCCTCGCGGGCCATGCCGTCGGGGAAGTAGTTCTGGCCGGAGAAGCCGTCCTCGGCATTGTGGTCGTACTGATAGCCGCTGCCGTAACCGATCTGCTTCATCAGCTTGGTCGGCGCGTTCAGGATGTGCATCGGCGGCGTCAGCGAGCCGTACTGCTTGGCCGACCGTTTTGCCGCGCCGAATGCAACGTAGCCGGCGTTCGATTTCGGCGCGGTGCCGAGATAGATCACCGCCTGCGCGATGGCGAGCTCGCCCTCGGGCGAGCCGAGCCGGTCGTAGGTATCCCACGCCGCCAGTGTCTGCGTCAGCGCATTGGGATCGGCCATGCCGATATCCTCGACGGCGAAACGCACCAGCCGGCGGGCGATGTATTTCGGGTCCTCGCCGCCATCGAGCATGCGCGCGAAATAGTACAGCGCAGCATCGACGTCGGAGCCGCGCAGCGACTTGTGCAGCGCGCTGATCAGGTTGTAGTGCGCTTCCTGGGCCTTGTCGTAGAGCGGCGCGCGCTTCTGCAGCAGGGTCGCCAGCCGCTCCGGCGACACCGGCCCCGGCTCCTTGAGCTGGGCAAGCTGCTCGGCCAGCGTGATCAGATAGCGCCCGTCGCCGTCGGCCATCGCGAACAGCGCGGCGCGGCCCTGCTCATCGACCGGCAGCGTCTTGCCGAGAGCGGCCTCGGCGCGGTCGAGCAGGGTGGCGAGCGCGGCGTCGTCGAGCCGGCGCAGCACCAGCACCTGGCAGCGCGACAGCAGCGCGGCGTTGAGCTCGAACGAAGGGTTCTCCGTGGTCGCCCCGACCAGCGTGACCGTGCCGTCCTCGACATAGGGCAGGAAACCGTCCTGCTGGGCACGATTGAAGCGATGGATCTCGTCGACGAACAGCAGCGTGCCCTTGCCGTCGTTGCGCCGCTTGCGGGCGGCCTCGAACACCTTGCGCAGGTCGGCGACGCCGGAGAACACCGCCGACAGCGGCTCGAAATGCAGGCCGACCGCCTCGGCCAGCAGCCGCGCGATCGTCGTCTTGCCGCAGCCCGGCGGTCCCCACAGGATCAGCGAGGAGAGCTTGCGCACCGCCAGCATGCGGCCCAGCGGGCCGTCAGGCCCGAGCAGGTGATCCTGGCCGAGCACGTCGCCGATCGTGCGCGGCCGCAGGCGCTCGGCCAACGGCGTCGGCGCGAGGGAGGCGAACAGCTCGGCCATGCCCGCAGGCCCCGTCAGCGGAACTGGATGGTCGAGACCATGCCCTCGCGGCCGATGCTCAGGCTCGACACGCCGGTGGCGATGCGCTTCTTGAGGTCGGCGACGCTCTTCACGTCCTGGCCGTTGACCGCCGCCACCATGTCGCCCACCCGCAGGAAGCGCGCGGCGTAGGAGCCCTGCTGCACCTCGACCACGGCGACGCCGTTGCGCCATTCGGACACGCCCATCTCGTCGGCCACCGCCGGCGACATGTTGACGACCGTCGCGCCCGACAAGGCATGGCGCCCGTCGAGCCGCGCGCGATCGCGCGGCGGATCCTCCGGCGGCGCCGCCAGGGGCACCTCGAGCACGATTTCCTTGCCGCCGCGGATGACCTTGACCGGCACGACATCGCCGACCGCGAGCGTGGCGAGGCGGAAGCGCAGGCCGGCTTCGTCGTCGATCGGCTGCTCGCGCATCGCAACGATCACGTCGTTACGCCGGAAGCCCGCCTTCTCGCCCGGGCCGGTGGCATAGACTTCCTTGACGATCAGGCCGGCCGGCCGCGGCAGGTTGAGGCCCGCGGCAAGATCGGCAGTCACCCGCTGCATGGAGATGCCGAGCCACGGCCGCACGATCCGGCCGCCCGATTCGCCGGTGGCGACGATGCGGGCCACGATGTTCGACGGCGTGGCGAAGCCGATGCCCACCGAGCCGCCGGTCTGGGAGTAGATCGCGGTGTTGATGCCGATCAGGCGCCCGTCGAGGCTGACCAGGGCGCCGCCCGAATTGCCCGGATTGATGGCCGCGTCGGTCTGGATGAAGAAGCTCGAATCGTTGATCCCGCCGGCCGAGCGCGCCAGCGCGGAGATGATGCCGCTGGTGACGGTCTGGTTCAGGCCGAACGGATTGCCGATCGCCAGCACCACGTCGCCGACCTCGATCGAATCGGAATCGCGCATCTGGACGAAGGGGAACTTCTCGCCCGCCGTGTCGATGCGCAGCAGGGCGAGGTCGTAGCGTTCGTCGGTCGTCACCAGCGTGGCGTCGAACTCGCGCCGGTCGGCGAGCACGACGCGGATCTCGTCGGCGCCCTTGACCACGTGGGCGTTGGTGACAATCAGCCCGTCGGCCTTGACCAGCACACCGGAGCCCAAGGAGTTCTGCACCCGCTGGCCGTCCGGCGGCATCCCGGGAAAGGGGAACGGCAGGCGACGCTGCACCCGCGCGGTGGTCGTGGTGTAGATGTTCACCACCGCGGGCGACACTTTCTTTACCAGCGGCGCAAAGGAATAGGACAGCTCGGTCCGGCTGTTGGGCAGGGTCTGCGCCACGGCCGGCAACGACCCGGCCGCGGCAAGGGCTGCCGCCGTCAGCATCAATCCCACGATCGTCCGCCGCATCATGCCTCCGCGGTTTGTGCGCCCCGTCCGTCCGGCTGGCATATGCATTGCTGCGCCGGCCGGCAAGCCATCAAAACACAGGGAGCGCTTGCCGTGAAACTGACCCGCCGTACCGTCCTTGCCGCCGCCGCCTCCAGCCTCGCCGTTCCGGCCGTCCCCGCGACCGGGTGGGCGAGCGCCGGCTGGCCGGCCAAGGGCACCATCCGCCTGATCGCCACCTTCCCGCCGGGCGGCACCGCCGACACCATCTCGCGCATCCTGGCGCCCAAGCTCTCGGCCGCCCTGGGGACCCAGGTGGTGGTCGAGAACAAGCCGGGTGCCGGAGGCACGATCGGCTCGGACCTCGCGGCCAAGGCTCCCGCCGACGGCTATACGCTGGTGATCTCCCACGCCTCGCCGTTGGGCATTGCGCCTGGAATCTATCCAAAGCTGCCCTACGACGTGGTCAGGGACTTCAGCCACATCAGCCTGATCGGCCACACGCCCAACGTCCTGATCGTGCCGGCCGCCTCGCCCTACAAGACGCTGGCCGACTACATCGCCGCCGCCAAGGCCAAGCCGGACGAGATCGCCTTCGGCAGCTCGGGCATCGGCTCCAACACCCACCTGATGGGCGAGCAGCTCTCGGGGCTGGCCGGCATCAGGCTCAAGCACGTGCCCTACAAGGGCTCGGCGCCCTCGCTGCAGGACATGCTGGCCGGCGCGATCCCCTCGATGTTCGACCCGATCACGACCAACGTGCCGCACATCAACGCCGGCAAGGTGCGGGTGCTGGCGATCAGCTCCGAGAAGCGAATCGCGCTGTATCCCGACATGCCGACCTTCGCCGAGCAGGGCTTCCCGCAGATGACGACCTCGACCTGGGTCGGAGTCTCCGGGCCCAGGGGGCTCGCCCCCGAGGTCGTGGCCCGGCTGCATGACGAGCTGCTGAAGGCCTACCAGGCACCCGATGTCGTCGAGCGGTTCAAGGAGGTCGTTCTGCTGCCCGAGGACAAGCCGATGACGCCGGCGGAGTACGCCAGGTTCGTCGGCGACTTCGCCGCGATCTGGACGAAGGTCAGCAAGGGCGCCGGCATCTCGCTCGAGCTCGGCTGACTCCTCGCCGTTCCTAGCCGCAGCGCGAATAGCCGCAGCTGAGACAGATGTCGCAGCCTTCCTGATGGGACAAGGCTGCGGCGCCGCAGTTTGGGCATTGGCCGAGCTTGCCGCCCGATGCTTCGGACGGCCCGCCAGCGCCGGCGGCGAGCTTCAATCGCTGCTCGGCGGCTTCAGCGATGCGCGGCGAATCGGCGACGTTGAGAAACCCGGTCTCGATCAGGTGGCGTTCGATCACGCCACCGATGGCGGCCAGCAGCGAGGGCACATAGCGGCCCTCCATCCACTGCCCGCCGCGCGGATCGAACACCGCCTTCAGCTCCTCGACGACGAACGACACGTCGCCGCCGCGACGGAACACCGCCGAGATCATGCGGGTCAGCGCCACCGTCCAGGCGTAATGCTCCATGTTCTTGGAGTTGATGAAGATCTCGAACGGCCGGCAGCGGCCGTCCTGCATCACGTCGTTGATCGTGATGTAGATGGCGTGGTCGCTACCCGGCCATTTGATCTTGTAGGTCCGGCCCGGCAGATCCTCCGGCCGGTCGAGCGGCTGGGCGATGTAGACGACGCTGTCCTTGGCCTCGAACGGCACCACCGCCTGCGCCGGCCGCGCCGGCTCGGCCGGCTTGACCTCGAGCACCGCACCGGTCACGTCGTTCGGCCGGTAGGTCGTGCAGCCCTTGCAGCCGTCGGCATAGGCCTGCTCGTAGACATGCTTGAACGCCTCGAAGGAGATGTCCTTCGGCAGGTTGATGGTCTTGGAGATCGAGCTGTCGACGTAGTCCTGGGCGGCGGCCTGCATGGCGAGATGGTCGGCCGGGGTGAGCGTCTGGGCATCGACGAAGACGTCGGCCGGCGGCTCGGCCGAGCCCTTGAGGCTGCGCCACAGGCGGAAGGCGTGATCGTCGACGCTCTCCTCGCTGCGCGAACCGTCGGGCTGCAGCACATGGCGGACATGGCCGAAGGCGAAGACCGGCTCGATGCCCGACGAGACGTTGTCGGCCAGCAGCGAGATCGTCCCGGTCGGCGCGATCGAGTTCAGCAGCGCATTGCGGATTCCGTAGCGGCCGATCGATTCGCGAACGTCGTCCGGCAGGGCTTTGACCGTGTCACCGGAAAGATAGCGCGCCCGGTCATAGAGCGGGAAGCTTCCCTTCTCCGCCGCGATGTCGCTCGAGGCGAGATAGGACAGGCGCTGCACGGCGCCCAGCCAGTCGCGCGTCAGCCGTACCGCTTCCGCCGAGCCGTAGCGCACGCCGCAGAGGATCAGCGCGTCGGCGAGGCCGGTGACGCCGAGCCCGATGCGCCGCTTGGCCTTCGCCTCCTCGGCCTGCTGCGGCAGGGGGAAACGCGACACGTCGATGACGTTGTCGAGCATGCGCACGGCAAGCGGCACCAGCCGCTCCAGCGCCTCCTTGTCGAGCGCGGCCTGCGGGGTGAAGGGGTCCTTCACCAGAGTGGCGAGATTGATCGAGCCCAGCAGGCAGGCGCCATAGGGCGGCAACGGCTGCTCGCCGCAAGGGTTGGTCGCCTGGATCGACTCGCAGTAATGCAGGTTGTTCCGCCGGTTGACCCGGTCGATGAAGATCACGCCCGGCTCGGCGCAATCGTAGGTCGCGCGCATGATGCGCTCCCACAGCGCGCGGGCCTTCACCGTCTTGAAGACCTTGCCGCCGAACACGAGGTTCCAGTCGGCGTCGTCCTTCACCGCCGCCATGAAGGCGTCGGTGACCAGCACCGAGACGTTGAACATGCGCAGCCGCTTGGGATCGCGCTTGGCATCGACGAAGGCCTCGATATCGGGATGGTCGCAGCGCAGCGTTGCCATCATCGCGCCGCGCCGGCTGCCGGCGCTCATGATGGTGCGGCACATCGCGTCCCACACGTCCATGAAAGAGAGCGGGCCGGAGGCGTCGGCGCCGACGCCCAGCACCGGCGCTCCCATCGGCCGCAGGGTCGAGAAATCATGGCCGATGCCGCCGCCCTGCTGCATGGTGAGCGCGGCTTCCTTCACGTTCTGGAAGATGCCCGCCATGTCGTCGGGGATCGTGCCCATGACGAAGCAGTTGAACAGCGTGACGGTGCGGCCGGTGCCGGCGCCGGCGATCACCCGCCCGGCCGGCAGGAACTTGAAGCCCTCCAGCGCCTCGTGGAAGCGGCCGGCCCAGCTCTCGGGATCGCGCTCCGGCGCGGCGAGCGCACGGGCGATGCGCCACCACGTGCCGTCGAGATCGGCATCGCCACCCCCGGAGGGATCGCGAAAACGGTACTTCATGTCCCAGATACGTTGGGAGATCGGCGCCCAGTCCATCCTGCAAAAATACGCAGGAATGGGGATATCAACAAGAGAGGGTTCTTTTTTTGTTCACAAGCCGGACAGGCGCGCCGTGGCGCTCTCGATCCTGTCCGTCAGGGTCTCCATGAAGGCCTCGCGGCGCAGGCCGGGCGCGATCGGCGGTAGCACCTCGAGAGTAATCGTGCCGGGCCGCTTGATCCACTTGCGGCGGCCCCAGAACAGGCCCGAATTGAGCGCCATCGGCACCACCGGGACGCCGAGCTGTCGGTAGAGCGCGGCCGTGCCGACCTGGTAGGGACGCCGGTCGCCGGGCGCCACGCGCGTGCCCTCCGGGAAGATCACGATCGAGCGGCCATCGGCAAGCGCCGCCTTGGCCTGCTTGACCAGCCCGCGCAGGGCGGCGCCGCCATCGCCCCGAGCGACCGCGATATTGCCGGCCCGGGCCATCGCCCAGCCGACGATCGGTATGAACAGGAGCTCACGCTTGAGGACGATGGCGATGTCGGGAAACAGGAGCGTGAAGGCCAGCGTCTCCCAGGTCGACTGGTGCTTGCAGGCGATGATGACCGGCCCGGCCGGCTGGTTCTCCCGTCCGGTCACCCGATGCGTCAGCCCGCAGGTGACGCGCAGCCACCACAGCACGAACGTGATCCACGAACGCGCCCATGCGACCACCACGCGGCGCGGTGCCAGTAGAAGCGGCGCGCCGGCCAGGGCGAACAGCACCGATCCCAGGTACCAGCCGACATTGAAGGCGAGCGAACGCAGCCAGAGACCGGAGCTTCTCATGCTTGTCGGGCCAGTATTAGTGGCTTAATGTTCGACATCAAGCTCATCTGGTGGGGACTCCGTTTCCGTTAGCCATGGTTGTCACCTGTCCCAATTGCGGATCGCGCTACGCCGTCGATCCCCTGGCGATCGGTCCGGCCGGGCGCACGGTGCAGTGTGCCCGCTGCGATCATCGCTGGTTCCAGAAGATGGAAGGCGCCGCGCCGCTGCCCGACGTGGTGATCCGTCCGACGAGCGCCGGCGCCTCATCCGCCCTGCCCGCCGTGATCCCGCCCCGGCACAACGTCGCCTGGCGCCGGGTGATCGCCATCGCCGCCGTCATCGTGATCCTGGTGGCCGCTACCCTTTTCGCCTTCCGCCGCGAGATCGTCTCCATGATCTCATACGAGGCACGCGCCTCGACGCCAGTCCAGGTCGCCGCCGCGCCGCCCCCCGTTCCGACGGCCGCACCGGCTGCGGCGTCGGCCCCAGCGCCGGAATCGCCGCCGGCGTCCCCCGCGCCGGCTGCAGCGTCCCCCGCGGCGCCGACGCGCACCTCCGCGGCTCCGACCGCACCCCCCGCACCGCCTTCGGTGGTCCGTGCCACCTCCGGCAGCAACAACAGCCTGGGTCCAGGTCCGTCACCGCGTCCTGCGCGCCCCTCCCAGACCGAGGCCGCTGCCCGCCCCAATATCGAAGTCGATCTTGCATCCAGCAAGATCGACTTCGTCGACGGTCGCTACGTGGTGCGCGGGCAGCTCGTGAACAACGGTAAGGCGGCCGGCTCGACGACCCTCCTGCGCCTCACCTTCAAGAAGAATGACGACGTGCTGGGCGAGCGTTCCTTCCCCATGGTCGAGGGCCCGCTACCGCCAGGTGGCCGCACCAGCTTCAGCCAGACCCTCGACGACCCGCCGTCGGGTACGACCGACATCGTGCCGGTCGTCGAATGAGTGAGCCGATGCCTGACCGTCCCACCGTTTCCATCCGCTTCTCCGCCGCCGAGATCGCCACCCGCGTCGATGAGATGGCCATCGAGCTGGCCGAGAAGCTGCCGCCCGATACGCTGGTTGTCTCGGTCCTGAAAGGCAGCTTCGTCTTCGCAGCGGACCTGATCCGCGCTCTGAGCCATGCCGGGGCCAACTGGTCGATGGATTTCCTGACACTGTCAAGCTACGGCACCGGCACGCAGACGACCGGCAGCGTGCGGATCGTGCGTGACATCGTCGACGACGTGCGCGGACGCGACGTGCTGCTGGTCGACGACATCCTCGAATCGGGCTTCACGCTCAGCTTCGCCAAGAAGCTGTTGACGGATCGCGGCGCCAATCGCGTCTGGATCTGCACGTTGCTCGACAAGCCCGAACGTCGCCGCGTGGCGCTCGAGGCCGACTTCACAGGCTTCCAGGCCGGCGACGAGTTCCTGGTCGGCTACGGCCTCGACTGGGCCCACCGCTTCCGCGGCCTGCCCTATATCGGCGTGGTGGAGAAGCCGGCCGCTTGAGCGCACCGGCTCATTACGCTGGGAGTCTGTGAACTTTTCTGCGTCCAGGGGATCTTCTGCTGGGCGTGTCTGGACAGCCGCGCTCCCAGCCACGAGGACTCGGCGAGGAGTCGCGACGGCGCCGACCTCATCCGCCCGTTCCTTTATCCGCAATCAGAAGCCGAGAGCGGCGTTGCCGTCGGAGCAAAGGTCGGTGTTAGCCGAATTCCTTCCTTCGACTACAGATGCACGAGGACTTTGCGAAGCGGAAGGCCCAGCGCGTCTGATAGCGCTCGCTCCTGTTCGGCGGTCGTATCGCCTATGTTCGGGTTCATGGCTTCGAGGACAAAGCGGCCGAATGCCGCCGGCCAGATGTAGTGAAGATCGTTGAGCGAGGTCTGCAAACCGCAGCAGGGTGTCTCAACCACCAGATCGCCGAACGACTGTTTGACGGCACGGTGCATGACGCCTATCCACCAAGGCTCGACATTCGCTCCACAGGCAGGGCATCGAACCCCGGACCAATTTCCAATTGGATCGAAGAACTCTGTGTGCTGCTTGAATTCCGCGACGACTTCATCGGCCTCGGGAGCATAGGACTTGAATAGCTGAACCGCCCGGTCCGCCGCTTCCCTTGTCGGTTGGGCCAACGGATCGGCGGGCACGAACTGTATCCAGTTGTCAGACATTATCCTCAGATCCGGAATTTGAAGACCGCGTGGGTTCCCTTGGGGACGGGCGCATAGTCGACTGTCGTCTGGAGGTTGCTGGCCATCGCGGTGATGACGCGGGTGCCGAGACCGGTGCCCTGGGTTGCGCCGGAGCCCTTCCAGCCGACGCCGTCGTCCTCGACCGCAATGGTCAGCAGGCCGTCGGTCGAACGCCGCAGGACGACGCGGATCTCGCCATGGCTGCCCTCCGGGTAGGCGTACTTGTAGGCATTGGTCATCAGCTCGGTGACGATCACGCCGATCGACACCGCCTTGTCGGTCGGCACGCGTACGTCGGCGTCGGCCTGCAGCACGACGACGTTCTTCTTGTCGGCGACGTTGATCGCCGCGCTCAGCTCGTCGACCAGGCTCATCAGGTAGGAGCCGAGCTCGACCACACGCACGTCCGACGATGTATAGAGCCGGCGATGGATGCCGGCGACCGCCATGATGCGGGCCTGCATCTCGAGCAGGGCGCTGCGGGCGGCGGAATCGGCCACGGCATTGGCCTGCAGCCGGGCCAGCGACGCCACCAGGGCCAACGAATTGGCCACACGATGATTGACCTCGTGCAAGAGCAGCTCGGCGCGGTCCTTGGCTTCGCGGATCGCGCGCTGCGCCTCCTCGGCTTCGCGCTTCATGCGGACCTGGGCGAGGGCCGACTGGATGGCCTCCGCCAGCAGCTCGCGGAAGTGGCCCTGCACATCCTTCCAGACATAGTCGGCGGCGCCGGCCTTGAGCGCCGCCACCGCGACACGTGCATCCTCCGAGCCGGTGACGTAGATCACGGGCGTGTCGCCCGCGACCCGCCGCAGCCGCGGCATCACGTCGAGGCCGGTCTCGCTGGCGAGATTGTGGTCGAGTGCGATGGCGTCAAAGGCCTCGCGCGCAAGCCGTGCGAGGCCCGCCTCGCCGTCCGGCACGTGCGCCACGGCGATGCCGCGCGGCGCCAACGCCCGCTCCACCAGCCGGCCGATACCGGGATCGTCGTCGATATAGAGGACGCGCACGAGCGGCATGTCGGTCGGCGCCATATCAGTCCGTGACCGGCACCTGCATCACCGACAGGAACAGGCCGAGCTGCTGGATCGCGTTGGCGAAGCTCTCGTAGTTGACCGGCTTGGTGATGTAGACGTTGGCGCCGAGATCGTAGCAGCGCTTGATCTCGCGCTCGTCGTCGGTGGTGGTGAGGATGATCACCGGCGAGCGCTTGGTGTGCACGTTCGACTTCACCTTCGCCAGGATGTCGACGCCGGTCATATCCGGCAGGTTGAGGTCGAGCAGGATCAGCATCGAGCGGCTGGCGCTCTCCTCGCCCGAGCCGTCGGCGCCGAGCAGGTAGTTGAGACCGTCGGTGCCGTTGCGGAACGACGTGATCGCGTTGTTGACGCCGGCGCGGCGGATGTTGCGTTCGATCAGCCGTGCGTGGCCCTCGTCATCCTCGATCATCACGATCGACACGGGACGTGCGTTCATTTCGTCACCTCGAGATGGGTCTGGGAATCGCTCACCCGCAGCCGGACGGGAAGGTCGATCTGGAAGGTCGAGCCCCGGCCGAGCTCGGAACGGACGGAGATGTCGCCGCCCAGCCGGCGTGCTAGCGCGCGGACATGGGCAAGGCCGATGCCCTCGCCCGGCCGGTCCTGCGCGCCGGCGCGGCGGAACAGCTCGAAGATGCGCTCACTGTCCTGCTCGGCAATGCCCCGGCCGTTGTCGCTGATGGCGATCGAGATCCGCCCGGGGGACTGGCTGACGACGATGGCGATGCGGCCGGGCCGGTCGCGCGCCAGGTACTTCACCGCGTTGTCGACGACGTTGCCCACGACCTGCTCGAGCGCCAGCCGGTCGGAGACGATGATCGGCGCCCTGTCGGGGACGGTGAGGGTGGCGTTGGCTTCGTCGAGCTGATGCTGCACCGACGCCGCGGTCGCGGCGAACAGCTTGACGAGGTCGACCGGCTCGGGATTGAGCGCGCGCCGGCCCTCGCGCGAGAGCTTGAGGATGGCGTTGATCAGCGTGTCCATGCGGCCGGTCGAGGCGCGGATGAAGCGGATCGCCTCGGGGATGTCCTCCAGCGCCGCGGCCTTCGCCCTGTCGGCCTGCATCGCATCGCCCTCGAGATAGCGCTTCAGCGCCTCGGCGCCGACCTCGAGCTCGCTGGTGAAGCCCATGATGTTCACCAGCGGCGAGCGCAGGTCATGGCTGACGATGTAGGCGAAGCGCTGGATCTCCTCGTTGGCGCGGGTGAGCGAGGTGGTGCGCTCGGCGACGCGCTCCTCGAGCGAGGCGTTGGCAACCTGCAGCTCATGTCGCGCGGCGACGAGCTGGGCGGTGTACTGCACGACGACCCATGCCGCTCCGGCCGCGAACAGCACGATCAACAGCGCGCCTACACCCGACACCCAAAGCAGGAGCTCGCTGGCGCGGTTGAGGTCTGCGAGCCGTTCGGTCACCCGCGCCTCGGCGTCCTCGATCAGCCCGCCCAGGGTCTTGCGGGCGCGATCCATCGCCGCCTTGCCGCGATCGGTCCTGACCAGGGCCAGCGCCTCGTCCCGCCGGCCAGCCCGGGTCAGCTCGACCGTCTCGGCAAGCTCCGCCAGCTTCGCGTCGATGTCCCCGCGAAGCTGGCGCAGCCGTTCTTCCGAGCGGTCCTGAGCGTGGAAAAGGCCGCTCAGGCGCGCGAAGGCGTCGCGCACGACGGGCAGCGCCGCGGTGTACGGCTCGAGGTAGCGCGCCTCGGCCGTCAGCACATAGCCGCGCTGCCCCGTCTCGGCATCGAGCAAGGCGGTCTGAATCACGCCGGTGGCCATGCGCAGGTCGCGCTCACGGATGACCTCCTCGGTATGCGCGGCAGTGCGCGCCGTCAGCCAGCCGGCGGCGGCGACGATGAACAGAAGGGCCAGCACGCCCAGGAAGAGCAGCGCGACCGTGCGCCGGGCGAAGGCTGAGCTGAAGAGCGGCATGCGATTTGAGTGAGGGAGTGGCGCGCATCATAGCGAAGCGGATGTGGCATGCAATTCAACGCGTTAAGTACGGTATCGAACTATATTCCGCGGTGCAACCACCTCCCACGGTCCGGCGTTTTTCGGCCATGATATTTCCCAGCCTGACGGAGGCCGAGCGCCTGGCGCTCGAGGAGATGATTACGCGGGGACCGAGCCGTACCGTGGCTGTACCCATCCGCGGCCGGCTCGCGCTCTACAGGCTGATCGACGAAACGCCGCTGGGCTGGAGCATTACGGAACTGGGCCGGCAGGCACTGCAGGCCGCGCCGCCCGCGGCCGATACCGCTCCGAGCGAAAAGAAAGGCTCTTCGCGCGCCGGCGAAAACGGCCGCCACTACGGCAAGAAGACCCGCGACACATCCTGGTTCGGCTGATCTCGAGCCGCGCAAAAAAAGCCCGCCCTGCGGGGGAGCGTCAGGGCGGGCTTCTACTCTGAAGCACGGGTGCTCACTTCCCATGCCCTTCTTCAACGCACGGCCGCCGCCGGTGTTCCCTCGGCCGCCCGGATATCGTCCGGCATGGTAGCTTCCGGGTCATGCTGCTCATCCTTCACCACTACGACTTCTCGAACTTCGCCGAAAAAGCCAGGTTGATGCTCGGATTCAAGGCGCTGGCCTGGTCCAGCGTCGAGCAGCCGCCGATCCTGCCCAAGCCCAGGCTCGTGCCGCTGACCGGCGGCTATCGCCGTATCCCGATCCTGCAGCAGGGTGCCGACCTATGGTGCGACACCCGCCTCATCGCCCACGAGCTCGAACGGCGCGCGCCCTCGCCGACATTTTTCCCGGACGGCACGCGTGGCCACGGCGAGGCGATCGCCTGGTGGGCCGAGCACCAGCTCATGCGGCCCACGGCGCTGTTCGTGTCGGGCATCAACGCCGATCACATGCCGGAAGGTCTGCATGAGGACCGCGCCCGGCTTCACGGCTTGCCGCCGCCGTCGATCGAGGCCGTACGGGCAGCGGCGATCCGCAACCGGCATCTCGTGCGCCCTCAGATCCGCTGGCTGGCTCAGATGCTCGAGGACGGCCGGCCCTATCTGCTCGGCGAGAAGCCCTGCATTGCCGACTTCGCCGGCTACCATGTCGTCTGGTTCTATCGCGGCCGACATATCGATTGCCGTGCCGAGCTCGATTCCTACCCGAAGCTCCTCGCCTGGCGCGACCGCATGGCCGCGATCGGCCATGGCAGCCGCATCGAGATGGAACAGGACGAGGCCATCGCCATCGCCCGTGCCGCATCGCCCGCCGCGCCGCGCCCGTCCGATCCGCAAGAGGGCGATCCCCGTCCCGGCGAGAGCGCCCGCGTGCGGCCGTCGGACAATGCCCGCGACTGGACAGAGGGCGAGGTCCTGTTCATCGATGCCGACGAGATCTCGCTGCTGCGCCGCGACCCCGAGGTCGGCGAGGTCGCCGTGCACTTCCCTCGCCTCGGCTACGATTGGCGCCGCCGGCGCTGACGCACTGTTGCGCGCGACGCAATGAAGCGCGCGAGGGCTTTCAGCGACAGGCCTCGCCAAGCGGCGGGGCGAGCAGGTCGGCGAACTTCTTCGAGCCGGATGGCACGAAGTGAATCATGTTCTTGAAGTCGCTCTTCTCGAACGTCGCCATCGGGATGTCGATGTAGGTGTCGCCCAGCTTGGCGGCCTCGCGCTTGACGACAGCGTTCAACCGCTGGACGTCCTCCCAGAGCGGCGGATCGGCCTTGGCGTTCATCGGCTGGCTGATCCACACCGTCTTGATGCCGCGCTCGCGGTTGATCGCGGAGATGGTGCGGACGTTGCGCGCATAGATCGCCTCGAGCGCGAGATCGGGACCGATCACCGGTTCCTTGTGCGTCGAGGCCGGTGCCGGCCGCACCGTGTCGACGGCATCGGCCAGCCATCGCCCGAGTGTCGAGAAGACCGGCGAGGCCGACATCCATTGCCGTCCGAGCCGCCGCGCATAAAGCGCATCGACGAGCCAGGGCATCTGATAGTCCGCGTAGCCCGGATCGAGAGCGCCCATATGCGCGTTCATCAGCTCGCCCCAGCCCATGCTGTAGGCCGCGCAGCGCGGCTTCTCGCCATAAGGTGTCTGGTAGAAGGCGGTCTGGATGACGTGCCCGGCACTCGAATAGCCGGCCACCGCATGATTGAGCACGACGTACCGGTCGCCGAGGTTCTTCTCCAGCAGATTGGGCCACGCCTGGTCCTCGCGCGCATACGCGTCGTAGGCATTCGAGCCGCCGAACAGCTCGATGACGGCTTTTCCGTCAAGCGACTGCGGCGTGCGATCGGGGCCGCGCAGACCCTGCTTGTTGTGATGGATGCCGCCGAGCTCCCACTGGCCGTCGACCGACGGCTTTAGCACCACCTGCAGCAGCGGATGCCAGTCGACCGGCTGGTCGACCCGCTCGTCGTCGGGCATCAGCGCATTGGGGGGCGCCAGGCCGACCTTGTAGAGCAGCCCCGCCCCCATGCCGAGGCCGGTTTCCACCGTGGCGAGCAGGAGCAGGATCACGGCGAGCGCGCGGAACCACGAGAACACCACCGCGGCCGCGATCAGGCCGCCGAGATACGTGAAGTACCAGGCGCGCATCGTATCGGCGTGCAGCTTGCCCTGCAGATAGAAATAGATCGCGCCGGCCGCGACGATCAGCGCCAGCAGGCAGGCCCAGGCCACGATCGGTCGCCATGCGGATCGATTCTTCATCGCCCCTCACCTTCCTCCGGCAGCCACGCCGTCGCAAGCCGCCGCCACGGCCGGCGCAAGGAGCTCCGCGAACCGGCGGGAGCCGGACGCCACGAAATGGCCGATGTCAAAGAAATCCTCCGGCCCGAAGCGGTCGGCCGGCACGTCGACATAGATGTCGCCCAGCGCCTCCGCCTCGCGCCGCAGGATGCCGTTCAGCCGCTCGACAAGAGACCATATGGCGTTAGGGGGAACGAACAGGACCCAACCGTCCGTCCGCTCGCGCGACAGCCGCTCGCGGCTCATCACCTGACCGATCCACAGGGTGCGGACGCCCCGCGCGCGATTGATCGCCGAGATGGTGTGGATGTTGCGCACATAGATCGTCTCGAGCGCGGGATCGGGCGCATCGCTCGGCGCACCGGGCGGCGGTCCGGTCGGACGCACGGTGTCGGCGGCCTGCACCAGCAGCCGGGTCGCCAGCATCACGGTCGGGGAGACCCGGCGCGCCATGCCGTCCATCCGCCGCACGTTGAGCGTGTCGGCCTGGCTGCGCACCTGGTAGTCGGCATAGCCCGGATCGAGGCCGCGGATATGGGCATTGGGTAGCTCGTTCCAGCCGAGATAGTAGATCGCGCAGGCCGGCTGCTCGCCGTAAGGGCGGTCGTAGAAGGCGGTCTGCACGACATGCAGCGCCGACGAGAAGGCCGGCACGCCGTGATTGATCACCGCATAGCGGTCGGCACCGAGCAACGTCTCAAGGATGTCGCCCCAGGTCTCGCCGTCCTCCGCGCCCACGTCGTAGGTGGTCGAGCCTCCGAACAGCTCGATCGCGATACGCTCGCGCACCGACTGGGCCGTGCGCTCGCGCCCGCGCAGGCCTTGCGCATTATGGTAGCCGTCGGTCAGGCCCCAGTCGCCCGTACGCGACGGCACAGGCACGGTCTGGAGCAGCGGATGCCAGGCGAAGTTGCGGTAGAAGGTAAGCGCATTCGCCGGCAGCAGCGTCGCTCGCCCGATGCCGAGGCCGTGCAGGGCCGCCGAACCGAAGCCCAGCCCGATCTCGATCGCCGCGATGGAGAGCGGGATCGCCGCCAGTCGCGGTAGCGGCACCAGCAGGAGAGCGATCGCGAGCAGCGCGGCGAGATAGAGCAAATAGAGCGCACGCGGCGAGTCGGCACCGAGCCTGCCGGTAAGGGAGAGGAACAGCGCCGCCGATGCCACGAGCGCGCCGAGCAGGAGCGCCGCGAGGACCGCGAGCGTGCGCTCGAAACGATACGGCCTGGCCAGGCCGAGATAGCCCAGCACCCGGCGCGTCACGCCCTGTCCCAGCGAGCGAACGATCGTCTTGCGCTGGGCGCGCGCGACTGGAGTGGCGCGCCCCCAGCGGAACGCATCACCGGCGGCGGCGGGCTCAACGCTCCACGGCCTTCCGTTCGGCGTCGCTGATCGGCAGCGAGGCAAGCTCGGCCAGGGAGATCGGTTTCACCGGCGGTCGCAGCCGGTAGTAGCCGACCTCGGCGGGGTTCGATCGGCGCTGCTCGGCGATCAGCTCGGTCACCGTGAGGCCGCACAGCCGGCCCTGGCAGGGCCCCATGCCGCAGCGCAGGAACGCCTTCATCTGATTCGGCCCCTCGCAGCCGAGATCGGCTGCGTCGCGAACCTGCCGGGCGGTCACCTCCTCGCAACGGCAGACGATGGTGTCGCCGACGGGACGGCGATGCCCAGGCGCCGGCTGATACAGCACGTCGAGAAATGCCCGGCCCATCTCCTCGCGCGCCAGCCGCTGGCGGATCGCCTGAACCTGGGGCAGGATCGCGTCGGGCTTCAGCGCCGCCACCGCCGCGATCGCGGCGATCCGTCCGCGCTCCGCCGCCGCCGTGCCGCCCGCAATACCCGCGCCGTCACCCGCGACGGCGATGCCGGGGATGGAGGTACCAAAATCCTGGTCGACCACCGGCTCGAAGCAGAGCTGGCGGCCGTTCCAACGATGCGCCACGCCCGCCGCGAGCGCGAGGTTCACGTTGGGCACGACGCCGTGATGGAGCAGCAGCAGGTCGGCTTTCATTCGCCGCTCGCCCGACGCCGAACCGAACGCCACCTCGGCGAACCTGTCCCTGCCGTGCGCCTCGACACGATCGACGCGGATCACGGGGACCTTCGCCTTCACCTCGCGCAGCAGGGCGAGCCCCTTGGACCAGTACGGCGACAGGGCGAAATCCGGCAGGTGCCACGCCGCACGCAGCCAGTTCATCCGCGGCGCGGTGTCGAGGATCGCCTCGATCTTCGCTCCGGCGCGCAGGAGCTGGGCGGCGAGCAGCCAGAGCAGCGGCCCCGCCCCGGCCATCACGGTGCGGCCATCCGGCACGAGCCCCTGCGCCTTGAGCGCGGTCTGCGCAGCACCTGCGGTCATCACGCCCGGCAAGGTCCAGCCCGGGATCGGAAGCGGCCGTTCCAGCGAGCCGGTCGCGACGATCACCTGCCGGGCTTGAATCAAGCGCGCTTTCCCCGCGATCGACACGCCGACGCGCCGCGCCGGATCGAGACTCCACACGATAGCGCCGTTGACGATCACAGCGCCGCTTGCCCTGGCTTCGTCCACGAGCCCGACGCCCGCCCAGTAATCCGCACCCAGAATGGCGCGATCCTCGACCGGCGTCGCCGTGATGCCGCGATAGATCTGGCCGCCGACGCCGGCGTTCTCGTCGAACAGCACCGTCTGCACCCCGGCGCGCGCCGCCAGCGCTGCCGCCGCAAGCCCCGCCGGGCCGCCGCCGATGACCACGAGATCACAGGACGACGGGAGATCGGCGGCGTTCATTGCCTTCCCGTGCCTGCATGGCAGAAAGCCCCCGTCGTCCCGACCGGAGCCGAGCGGAGCGAGGCGTAGCGAAGGGACCTCCTCATGCAACGCCGGCCCAGAAAAACAGGTCCCTCGACTACGCTTCGCTTCGCTGGGGACGAGGGAAGAGGTGAAGTCAAAAATCTGCTGATCATCGCCCCGCCTCGCGGCGGCCAAGCTGCGTCTCCACGGCCATCCCCTCGCGCACCGGCACCAGGCAGCCCTGGCGGCTGCCGACGCCGTCGATCGTCACCAGGCAGTCGAAGCAGACGCCCATCAGGCAGTACGGCGCGCGCGGCGCGCCGGTGACCGGCGTCGTGCGGCAATGGTCGATGCCGGCGGCCAACAGCGCAGCCGCCACGGTGTCGCCGCTGCGGGCGCGCACCGGCTTGCCGTCGACCTTCAGCATCACCTCTGTGCCGGTGCTACCCAGCCGCTTGAACATGGAACCTCCGCGCGCTGAAGGGAGCGACCAGCGACTTGTCGAGCGCCCCGCGCGCGATCATCGGCGCCACGGTGAGCGCGTGGTTGGCGCACAGCGTCACGCCGGAATGGCAGCACAGCACGAACGCGCCGGGATGGCTTTCCGACTCGTCGTAGATCGGAAAGCCGTCCTGGGTCATCACGCGGATCGCGCTCCAGGTCCGCACCACGTTGACGTTGGCGAGCAGCGGGAACTGGCGTACCGCGCGTTCGACCTCGGTGGCGCTGACACCGAGCGTCAGCCCGGCCGGATCGGTGCTCTCTTCCTTGGAATCGCCCACCATCACCGTCCCTTCGTCGGTCTGGCGCAGCGTGACGACGGGATAGTGCAGGAACGGCCGCAAGCGCTCGGTCACCACGATCTGCCCACGCTCGGGCCGCATCGGCGCTTCGAGCCCGACCATCGGCGCGAGCTGCATGTTCGCATTGCCGGCCGCGAGGGCCACCTTCCCGGCGCGAATCTCGCCCTGCGCCGTAGCGAGCCGGAACTCCCCGCCTTGCTTGACGATGGTCTCGACCCGATGGCTCGGCAGATAGGTCACGCCGCGCGCGGCGATCGCGGTATGCAGCGTGCGGAACAGGCGCAGCGAATTCACGTGGCCGTCGAGCGGGCAATAGCTTGCGCCGACGACCTCGGGCCCGATGTCGGGCAGCATCCGCGAGAGCCGGGAGCGGTCGAGCATCTCGGTCTTGTAAGCAACGATGCCCGGCTGGCCGTGCAGGCGATGCAGGGCATCGGCCCGTGCCTCGAACTCCTTCTCGGACAGGCAGAGATGGAAGCCGCCCGGCCTCTGGAAGCAGACATCGAGGCCCGTCTCCTGCTTGAGCAGGTCGGCAAAACCACCCCAGGCGTCGGACGAGCGGATCGTCCAGCCGGCATAGGCGGCGAGGCCCAGCCCTTTGCTCTGCACCCAGACCAGCGCGAAGTTGCCGCGCGAGGCACGCACTGCGCGATCGCCCTCGTCGAGCAGAGCCACGCGCAGGCCCTCGCGCGCCAGCCCCCACGAGGTCGCGGCACCGACGAGTCCCCCGCCGACGACCGCAACGTCGTATTCCCCGGCAGCCATCGCTCAGCCGGCAATGCGATGGGCAACGCCGCCCTGCAGCCGATAAAAGGCGTCCTGCGGCTGGTCCATCGCCAGGATGTCATCCTGCGAGGCGCGCAGGAACAGCCCGCGGATCACGCGGCCGATGGCGCCATGGGCGAACACGGCGACCGGGCTGGCGGCGGCCAATGCCACGATGTCGTCGAGTGCCGGCTGCGCGCGCTCCACGACCATGGCGTAGTTCTCGCCGTTGGGCGGGCAATAGTTCCATTTGTCCTGCAGGCGCACCGTCATCTGGTTGGGCCAGCGCGCCTCGATCTCCGGCCCGTTCAGCCCATCCCAGTCGCCCCAGCTGTATTCGCGCAGGCGCGCGTCGTGGCAGCTCTCGTCATGCACGAGCCCGGCGGCCCCTGCCGCGAGTGCCAGCGTCTCGCGGACGCGGCCGAGGGGGCTGGCGCGCACGATCACCGTCGACGGCGCGTAGCCGGCCCGCGCCAGCTCCTGCCCCAGCGCCCGGCCCATCGCTTGCGCCTGGGCACGGCCGGCCGCCGTCAGCGGCGAATCGAGATGGCCCTGCGCGCGCTTCTCGGCATTCCACACGGTCTCGCCATGGCGGAACAGATAGATGGGATGATGCGCCACGACGGTCAGACCTTCCCTGCGCGGTCGGGTGTCGCGGCAATTCCGATCGATTTCAACAGCATGCCCTTCTCCCGGCCCTGGCCAGGAGAAGGTTAGCATTCCTGCTCAGCCGAATGACACGCCGTATTGACCGGCGATGGCGACGATCTCATCCGGCCCGAGCGGCCGCCCGGCCTGCCGTCCGGCACGATCGAAATGGCGGAACATCTCGGCCGCCTGCACACCCGGCGTGGCGGCAACAACGATGCGGACCGTCCGATCGGTGTCGTTGCGGAAGCCATGGAGCGTTCCGCGCACGAAGGTGGCCGCGCTGCCGGGGCCCGCCGTCGTCTCCCCTTCCTCGCCGATCAGCGTCAGCGCACCGTCGACGACGAAGAGCACCTCGTCGTCCCCGTCGTGCCGGTGCGGCGGCACGAAATAGCCCGGCGGCACCGGATGGTCGGCGAGGAACATCGCCACATCGCCGGCACTCTTCACGATCATGGGCGCACCCAGCACATCCAACGTCTCGTTCACGGGCTCCTCCTTGGGTCGAGCGATCCGGTTCTACGAAACGGCGGGCGGCCTGTTCAGACCGGCGTTCTGGACAGATCGTTCGCCAGGGCGAACAATCGCGGAATGGACGCGTTCGCCGGAATGGAAGCCTTCGCCGCCGTGGTCGAGCGCGGCGGCTTCACCGCGGCGGCCGCCGCGCTGCAGACCGCCAAGTCGTCGATCAGCGAGACGGTCCGCGCCCTGGAGGAGCGCATGGGCGTGCGGTTGCTCGACCGCACGACACGCCGCGTGAGGCCGACCAACGCGGGGGCGGCATTCTATCGCCAGTGCCGTCGCCTGCTCGACGGTGCGGCGACCGCGCGCGCGGAGGCGCAGGCGGCGCAGAAGGTGCCGGCCGGCCGGCTGAGGGTCGCCGCACCGGACGGCTTTGCGCAGCGCTACATCGTCCCTGGGCTTGCCGCCTTCCTCGGCGCCCATCCGACGGTGGCGATCGACCTGGTCGAGGGCACGGCGGCGGCAAGGCTCGTCGAAGAAGGGATCGATCTCGCCATCCGGATCGTCGCCAGGCCCGAGCCGACCCTCATCGTGCGCCGGATCGCCACCTCCCAGGTCGTGTTCGTCGCCTCGCCCGGCTATCTCGCCCAGCACGGCACGCCGGCAAGGCCGCGCGACGTGCTGGCGCACCGCCTGATCGGCTTCTCGCCACTGGCATGGCGCGACACCTGGCGCTTCGGAGATGAAACCATCGCCGTCGATCCGGGCCTTCTTACCGGCAGCAGCGAGTCACTGCGGGCGGCGGCCCTCGCCGGGCTCGGCCTCGCTCCGGTGCCCGAATGGCTGGTCGCCGACGCCCTCGTCACAGGCCAACTCACCCGCGTGCTGGCAGGCTACGATCCGCCGGCCGGCGGCATCTACGCCGTCTATCCCGGCAACCGCCTGCTCACCCCCACCGTACGCGCCTTCGTCGACCACCTCGTGCGCGACCTGCGCGCCCGCGGGTTGCCGCGCTGATCCGATCGGGCTCAACCCGGTTGGCTCAGCATGAAGGTCAGCTCGTGCTTGTTGTGGTGCAGGTGCACGACCTCGGCGCCGCGGATCGCGGCGAAGGCGGCGGCGGTATCGTGGTCGGTGCCGCCCTGGAACTTGATGGTGCAGACGAAGTTTCTCACCACGCCGCCGTCCCGCCAACGCTCCACCAGCCGCAGCAGGCGGGCGGGATAGCAGACGATGTCGGAAAACATCCAGTCGACCGGACCGGCGCTTGCGGGATCGAGGGCAAAGGCACTTTCGCCGCGCCATTCGACGCCCGGCATGGCGGCGATCCGCGGATCGAGCGGCGCCTTGTCGACGGCGAGAACCTCGGCGCCGAGGCGCGCCAGCACCCATGTCCATCCTCCCGGCGACGCGCCGAGATCGAGGCAGCGCTCGCCGGCCTGCGGCCAGCGCCGCAAGCGGACCAGCGCTTCCCAGAGCTTGAGGTATGCCCGGTTCGGCGGACCGGCCTTGTCCTCCACGAATGCAACCTCGCCATTGGGAAAGGGGGCGCTGCACCGCGCCGCCGCCAGCAGCCGGTCGGGCGCGAGCAAGGTCCACGAGCCGAGCGGCGCGGTCGGTGCGGCGGCCGGGAAGACGATGGGCCTGGCCGACACGTATGGCAGCCTTTCCTGGATCAGGGCCGCCCGTCGATGATGCAGCGGCGCGTACATTGCCCAGTTGCGCTGGATGTCGCGCAGCCCCTTGGCAGCGGTCCCGATCGAAGCGACCGGCCACTCCACGCAATCGTGCCAGATATTCGCCGCCCAAGCAGCGTTGACCGCGGAGCCGTCGGCAATGACCAACCGGCCATGCTCGCCCGTGACCGCGACACCGGCACGATGCAGCTCCTCGCGAAGCTGCGGCTCGAAGCCCTCAGCGGCGAGATAGGCCGTAGGCATCGAGCTCGGAAAGATAGCGTCGCTTCGTGCCGTCGTCGCAGAAGGCTGCCAGGAAGCCGTTGCGCGCAAGGGTAACGATCTCGTCGCGGTCGAAGCGGGCCGCCGAGAAGTTCTCGTTCATGTAGCCGCCGAAATAGGCAGGGTCGTCGGAGTTGATCGTCGCCATCAACCCGTCGCGCAGCATCCGGCGCAGCGGATGCGCGGCGATGTCGGGCACGACGCGGAGCCTGACGTTGGACAGCGGGCAGACGGTCAGCGGAATGCGCTCGTGCACCAGCCGCCGGACCAGCGCCGGATCCTCCAGTGCGCGGACCCCGTGATCGATGCGCTCGACCTTGAGCAGGTCGAGCGCCTGCCGGACATAGTCGGGCGGCCCTTCCTCCCCGGCATGAGCGACGGCTTTCAGCCCGAGACCTCGTGCGCGGGCGAAGACGCGCTCGAACTTCGACGGTGGCTGGTCCTTTTCCGACGAATCGAGCCCGACGCCAATGAAGTGGTCGCGCCACGGCAGCGCCTCGTCCAGCGTGCGCTGGGCGCTCGCCTCGTCGAGATGGCGCAGGAAGCAGAGGATCAGCGCCGTCGTCATGCCGTAGGCGCGTTCGGCGTCCTTCAGCGCGCGCCACAGGCCGTCGATCATCGTCTTGAACGGCACGCCGCGGTCGGTATGGCCCTGGGGGTCGAAGAAGATCTCGGCATGCCGCACGTTCTGCGACGCGGCCTTCTTCAGGTAAGCCGTCGCCAGGTCGTAGAAGTCCTGCTCGTGCAGCAGCACACGCATGCCTTCGTAATAGAGATCGAGGAAGTCCTGCAGGCTCGAGAAGCTGTAGGCGGCCCGCAGCTCGGCGATCGAGGCAAAGCGCAGGGCCACGCCGTTGCGCGCCGCAAGCGCCATCGTCAGCTCGGGCTCGAGGCTTCCTTCGATGTGGATATGCAGCTCGGCCTTGGGCAGACCGGCGATGAAGGCGTCGGCATCTTCCATGGCAGCAACCTACACGAGGAGGTGGCGTTCGCAGAAAGAGGATTTCACGAGGAGACTTTCATGGCAGCGAAAACTTCGCCGTCGCAGCGCAAGACGATGGGACGCGTGATGCACGAATACGCCCACGGCGAGCTGAAGAGCGGCCCCGGCGGAAAGGGCGGCAAGGTGAAGAGCCGCCGCCAGGCGATCGCGATCGCGCTGAAGGAGTCGGGCGAATCGAAGTACGAAAGCAAAGCCGAGAACAAGCGCAATCTCGCCAAGAGCAAGCGAAAGGAAGCCACTGGCCAGACCGCCCAGCAGGAGCGCGAAGGCAAGGGCCACGTCGGCGCGCGCCACAAGCGCGAAAGCACGAAGGCCATGGGCGGCAAGAATGCCCGCACGACCGCCCGCCGCACGCCCAAGCAGCGCGCCGCGGCCAAGCGCAACATCCGCAAGGCGCAGGCCACGCGGCATCGGGCGGCGTGAGGCCC
Source organism: uncultured Rhodospirillales bacterium (assembly GCA_945957125.1). Classification (GTDB taxonomy): domain Bacteria; phylum Pseudomonadota; class Alphaproteobacteria; order Reyranellales; family Reyranellaceae; genus Reyranella. Next base: position 30,070 of record CAMFJT010000016.1, read on the forward strand.
TCATTGGACCGCGAGCTTCCCGCTCGCTCATGATCACGAGCGAGCGGGAAGCTCGCGGTCCAATGGACTCAGCATCCGAGCCCGCTCGACCATCGAACGGGCGTGAGAGCTGTCGGGCTTCATCGCTTGGCGTTCCGCGGCGATGGCACGAGCGAGTGCCGGGTCAGGCAGCCTGAGGGCGGCTTCCAGTATCGTCAGGTCGAGGACATCGCGTTGCGCGTGGCTGCCGCCGAATCGGTTGGCGATCGGGATCACGGGCTGAAGGGCGGCGATACAGCCTGCGTAATCGCCCTGACCGAAGGCCTTCAGACCGAGCACGACCGGCCGGCCGACCTCACGGGTGAAGCGCGCATTGTCGCTCTCGCCCGCCATCGCCCGATCCTGCGCTTCCATCACTTCGGCGACCTGGCCAGGGCGTTCTGCGCCGACGAAGGCCATGACGGCGTGCGCATCGTTGAAGGCATAGTTGCCGGCCGAAGCGAAAGGCTGCCAGTTGTCCGCCACTGCCGACCAGCGATCGCCCACGGGCTCGCCTCGCAAGTGCAGCCGCCACAGCAAAGCCGCCGCATCGAGCAGATCCATCGCGACGGCCGAGCGCGTGCCGAAGATCGGGCCGTCGAACAACCCGAGCACCTCGTCGATCTCGCCCCGGTCGAGATGGTAGAGCGCGAGATGCCACCAATTGTGCACGGCGAAGAAGCTGTCCCGGCTCCAGGCGCCGGGGTCGCTCCTCATCCACGCGATGCCCTCGCCGGTGCGCCCCTGCATCTCCAGCACGTGTGCGACGGCGTGCTGCGCCCAGCCGTCGCGCGGCTCGAGCTCGACCGCACGACGGCCGGCGGCCTCGGCCCGCGCATAGTCGCCCGTCTCCTCGAGGCCGAAGGCGTGCATGCCGAGCAGCGCGTGATAGCCCGGCATGTCGGCCGACCAATCGGCCAGCGCGCGGGCGATGCGGTCGCGCAGCAGCCGGGCATTGCCGGTGAAGAAGTCGAGCTGATGGCCGGCCTGAAGCGCCAGCAGGTCGTGCGGATGGTCGGTGCTGACCCGCAGGATCGCGCCGCTCGCCTCGTGCCAGCGACCGCCGATCAGATGGCCGACTGCCGCGAGATGGCCCCGCTCCCGCTCGGTCCGGCAATGCGGCACGGCGGCCGCGTGAGCGGCCCGCGCGGCATCGATACCGCCCGGCTCGGTACCGAGCAGGTTCAGCCATGCCTTCAGCAGGTGAGCCATGGCGAAATCCGGGCTGTCGGCAAGGGCGGCCTCGACGGCGGCGACCGGATCGCCGCTGTAGAGGCGGAACAGGCCAAGGGCGCGCTCGTAGTGATCGCGCGCCGCGGCGGAGGCGCCGTTCAACGCATGGCCGTGCAGGTCGGTCGCTGTGGTCACGGGGCAATCCTCAGGCTGGAGGCGGGTGCAGGCCGGCTTCTTACCACGTCCGATGGCGTCGAACGGGAGCGCAAAACGGGTGTGCCGGATGTTCGGCTTTGCTAACGTTGTTCGAAATTGGAGGAACGGCATGGCGAAGTTCGGTATCGGTGATTCGGTTCGCAGGCTCGAGGACCCTCGTCTGCTGACCGGCGGGGGACGCTATACGGACGACACCAAGCTCTCGGCGCCGGCCGCGCGCGCCTACGTGCTGCGCTCCCCGCACGCCCATGCCGACATCAAGGGCATCGACACCGAAGCGGCGAAGAAGGCGCCGGGCGTGCTGCTGGTCCTGACCGGCGCCGATGTCGAGAAGGAAGGCTTCGGCGACGTGCCCTGCCTGGTGCCGCTCGACAATCGCGACGGCACGCCGCGCGCCGACACCAGCCGGCCAATGCTGGCCAAGGGCCGCGTCCGCCACGTCGGCGATCCGGTCGCGCTCGTCGTCGCCGAGACGCTCGAGCAGGCCAAGGACGCCGCCGAGCTGATCGAGGTCGATTACGCGCCGCGGCCGCACACCGTCGGGACCTACGAATCGGCTCAGCCCGGCGCGCCGCTGGTCCATGACCACATCCCCAACAACATCGTGTTCGACTGGGCGATGGGCGACCAGGCCGCGACCGACGCCGCCTTCAAGAAGGCCGACAAGGTCGTCAGCCTGCGGATCGTCAACCAGCGCCTCGTGGTCAATCCGATGGAGCCGCGCGGCGCGATCTGCGAGTACGATCCCGCGGACGACCGCTCGACCCTGTGGCTCTCCTCGCAGGGCGTGCACATGATCCGGCCGGTCGTGGCCGACATGATCCTGAAGATCGGCTCGCCCAAGCTGCGCGTGCGCACCGGCGACGTCGGCGGCGGCTTCGGCATGAAGATCTTCGTCCATCCCGAATATCCGATGGTGGTGTGGGCCTCGCGCGCGCTGAAGCGCACGGTGAAGTGGATCCCCGACCGGCAGGAGGCGTTCCAGTCCGACGTGCAGGGCCGCGACCATGTCTCGGTCGCCGAGATGGCGCTCGACAAGGACGCCCGCTTCCTCGGCTGCCGCATCACGACCTATGCCGCGCTGGGCGCCTATCTCAGCCATTTCAGCGTCTTCATCCCGACCATGGCGGGCAGCTCGATGCTTGCCGGCCTCTACCAGACGCCGGCGATCTACGTGAACGTGAAGGGCGTGATGACCAACACCGTGCCGACCGACGCCTATCGCGGCGCGGGGCGGCCGGAGGCGGCCTATCTGCTCGAGCGCTTCGTCGATCATATCGCGCGCGAGACCGGCCTGACGCCGGACGAGATCCGCGCGCGCAACCTGATCAAGCCCGCGCAGCTTCCGTTCAAGACCGCACTGGGCGACAGCTACGACTCGGGCGACTTCGAAACGGTGATGCGCAAGGGCATGGAGAAGGCCGACTGGAAAGGCTTTCCCGCGCGCCGCGCGCAATCGGCCGCCAAAGGCAAGTGGCGCGGCATCGGCATGGCGACCTATGTCGAGAAATGCTCCGGCGGCAGCCCGGAGACGGTGAAGGCGCAGTTCAACCCGGACTCGACGCTCACGCTCTTCACCGGCAACCAGACCAACGGCCAGGGTCACGAGACGGCGCTCCGCCAGATCGCGTCGGCCTCACTCGGCATCGATATCGAGCAGATTCACCTCGTGCAGGGCGATTCGGACGTGGTGCCGGAAGGCTTCACCGGCGGCAGCCGGACCATCGCCATCAACGGCGCGGCGACCGTCGGCGTGGCCGACAAGATCATCGCCAAGGGCAAGCAGGTGGCGGCCAGCGTGCTCGAGGCCAGCGCGGCGGACATCGCCTATGCCGACGGCACGTTCCGCATCGTCGGCACCGATCGCACCATGAGCCTGTTCGAAGCGGCGACGGCGGCGAAGGATCCGAAGCACGCGCCGAAAGACGGCAACGCCGACGCAGGCCTCGACGACGAGTTCACCCGCACGCCCGAGGCCGACACCTTCCCCAACGGCTGCCACATCTGCGAGCTGGAGATCGATCCCGACACCGGCACGCTGGAGATCCTGAACTACACCGTGATGGACGATTTCGGCCGGGCGCTGAACCCGCTCCTGTTGCAGGGCCAGATCCACGGCGGCATCGGCCAGGGCGTGGGCCAGGCACTGGCCGAGCACACGATCTACGACGCGGACTCCGGCCAGCTGCTGAGCGGCAGCCTCATGGACTACGCCCTGCCGCGCGCCGACATCGTGCCGCCGGTGAAGTTCGACATGCACAACAGCCTGTGCACGACAAACCCGCTCGGCGTAAAGGGCGCCGGCGAAGCGGGCGCCATCGGCGCGCCGCCGTCGGTGGTCAACGCGATCGTCGATGCGATCTACGCCCATACCGGCGTGAAGCACGTCGACATGCCGGTCAAGCCGGCGACGCTGTGGGCCGTGCTCGAGGCTCACCGCGGCAAGAAGGCGGCCTGATCCATGTACAGCTCCGACTAGGGAGCCGATGTATCAGCCCGTCTCCGACGACTATTTCGCCCGCCGCGGTCTGCGGCGCTATGCCGGAGTGGCATCGCTCTGGGCACTGGGCGTCGGGGCCGTCATCTCCGGTCACTATTCGGGCTGGAACCTCGGTCTGTCGGTCGGGGGATGGGGTGGCTTCGCCCTCGCCACCCTTCTAATCGCCGCGATGTATCTCGGGCTGGTGTTCTGCATCGCCGAGATGGGCGCGGCGCTGCCGCACACGGGCGGCGCCTATTCCTTCGCCCGCGCCTCGATGGGCCCGTGGGGCGGCTTCGTCACCGGGCTGTGCGAGAATGTCGAGTACATGCTGACGCCCGCCGTCGTCGTCTCGTTCCTCGCGACCTACCTCGCCGCCGTATTCGACACCCCGCCGGCCTGGCTGCCCCTCTACTGGATCGGCGCCTACGCCGTGTTCGTGGCGCTCAACGTCCATGGCGTCGAGCTATCCTTCAAGGTGACGGTGGCCGTCACCTTGGCGGCGCTGGCCTGCCTCGTCGTGTTCTGGCTCTCGGCATTGCCGGTCGCCGAGTTCAGGCGCTACGCGCTCAATATCGGCGTCGGTCCCGACGGCCTGCCGGTCGAGTTGCCGGCGGGGGCCGGGCCAATGCTGCCGTTCGGCCTGAAGGGCGTGTTCGCCGCCCTGCCCTTCGCGGTCTGGCTGTTCCTGGCGATCGAGCAGCTCCCGCTGGCCGCCGAGGAGTCGATGGACCCGAGCCGCGATATGCCGCGCGGCATCGTCCTCGGAATGCTGACCCTGCTGGTCTCGGCTGGCCTGATCCTCTGGCTCAACCCGTCGGTCGCGCCGGGCGCCTTCCGGCTGGGCTCTTCCGGCGAGCCGCTGCTCGACGGCCTCCGGGCCACCTTCGGCACAGGGCTGGCCAAGCTTCTGGCGCTGGTCGCCTGTGTCGGGCTGGTGGCATCGTTCCACACCATCCTGTTCGCCAAGGGGCGGCAGATCTATTCGCTGAGTCGCGCCGGCTATTTTCCGCGCTTCCTGTCGATCACCCACGCGCACCGCAAGACGCCGCACGTCGCACTGCTGGCCGGCTCGGCCGTTGCGCTGACGCTGATGCTGGCGCTGTGGTTCGGCATGGGGGCCGAGAAGGGCGCCATCGTCATCCAGGGCATGCTGCTCAACATGGCGGTGGCCGGCGCGATGCTGTCCTATCTTCTGCAGGCGGTAAGCTTTGTCGTGCTGCGCCTGCGCCGTCCGCAGTTGCCGCGGCCCTATCGCTCGCCGCTCGGGCTCGCGGGGGCAGCGGTCACCATCGTGCTTGCGACGGTGACGCTGGTTTTCCAGCTCCTCGACCCGGTCTTCGTGTCCGGCGTTCTGGGCGTCGGCGCCTGGTTCGCGCTCGGCATCGCCTGGTTCGCCCTGGTCGGTCGCCGCCGGCTGGTGCTGGCGCCCGAGGAAGCTTTCGCTATATCGAGCCTGCCTCGCGCTCCCGCTCCTGCAGGTCGCGCGCCATCGTCTTCTTGAAGCGCTCGAGCTCGCCGCCGCGGAGCTGCTCGGGCCGCAATGCGCCGTTGATCATCGGGTTGGTCGGCTTGCCGTTGTTCAGGATCTCGAAGTGCAGATGCGGTCCGGTCGAGCGGCCGGTCGAGCCGACATAGCCGATGACATCCCCCTGCTTGACCCGCGTGCCGGGCGCGATGCCCGGTGCGAAGGCGGAGAGATGGCCGTAGACGGTCATCAGCTTGCTGGGACGCCTGAAGCCCTCGAACGGGCCGGCCGATGCACCGTCGTGCTCGATCTCGATCCAATTGCCGTAGCCGCCCTTGGGCTCGGCGCCGATCACGACACCATCCCCGGCCGCCTGGATCGGCGCGCCCATGTCGGCCGCCAAGTCGACGCCGTCATGCATCATCAGAGTCGTGCCGCCGCTCCGAGCGGCGCCCTTGGCCCCGATAGGCTTGAAGCCGGGGAAAGACGCGCCGAAGGCCGGCGGCGTGGTCGGCACGGTGACGGTGCTCAACGGGCTGGGCGGCGGCCCGCCCGCGCCCCGGCCGTTCGGCCGTAGCGCGGGCCCCCAGTTGCGTCCCGGCTGGTCGAACGGATCGGCGCGCAGGCCGAAGCCCGACGACACGGCGATGTTCTGCAGCGGCAGCCGAAGCTCCGGCGCCGTCGCAGCCTGGCCGGTCGACAGGTAGAAGCGCTCGACCACCGGCTTGCCGGTGCGGAAGCGATGGATCGAGACGATGCCCTTGGCTTCGGTCCGCAGCTCCGCCCACATCACCTTGCCGATGCCGATCGGATTGCCGGCGGCCGTGAAGGTCCGCTCATAGCGGACGTAGAAACGATCGCCCTTGCGCAGGTCGCGCTCGAGGTCGATGGCGGTACCGAGCGCGGCGATCGCCTCGACCATCGCCGCAGGCGGCACCCTGGCCTGCGTCGCCGACTCGGCCAGCGAGCCCGAAACGATGCCGCTCGCGCCCAGGACGCGGGTGAACGGCATGTAGCTCTGGTACTGCGCCTCCTCGCGATCGCTGCCCAGCAGGCGCGCTTCCTCGGGGGACGCGGCCATCACGGGAAACGCGACGCTGCAAGAAGCAAGCGCAGCCATGGCCGCGCCAAACGGTATCCTGTTCATCCAACCTCGTGTTCGATGGTGGGAACGAGCAAATAGCACGGCCCGAGCGGAGAATGGGCGCGAGGATCAATCGGCAACGTGGCCCTTTGAGGGCCGGCAGAAAGTTCCTCATCATGCCCCAAAGAGCACTGCGGCGGAATGCCTCCCCGTCGAATCGTGTGCTATACGGATCGCTGCGATGAAGCCGACGATTCTCACGCGCCGGAAACTCCTGGGGACTACCGTCGCCGTTGCTGCTCCCGTGCGCGCCCGCGCACAGACCTTGCAACATCTCGATCTGCTGACCGACTGGAAGCCGGCGCCGACCTATGCAGGCTTCTATGTCGCGCGCGAGCTCGACGCGTTTCGGCGGCGCGGGCTGGATGTGCGCATCGTCGAGGGCCGCGGTGCGGCCGTCGCCGCCGAGATGATCGCGACCGGCAAGGAATACTGGATCGGATCGTCGAGTGCTTCGGCGACGGCCATCGGACGGTCGCACGATCTGGCGATCCGCAGCCTGGCCGTCTATTACCGGCGCACGCCGACGGTGGTCTATTCGCGCACCGAGGACCGCATCGACGCCCCGCGCGACCTCGTCGGCAAGCGGATCGGCCTGGTCCAGGGCAGCGCGACCGTGGACGAATATCGCGCGCTCCTGCTCGCCAACCGCATCGATCGCAGCAAGATCAAGGAGATCGAGGTCGGCTGGGATGCCACCGCCCTGCTCGACCGGCAGGTCGACGCCCTCCTGGATTACGAGGAGATCGCGCCGGCCGAGCTACAGTCCCAGGGCAAGCGCATCGCGGTGATGCGGCTGGCCGATTTCGGGGTACGCCTCTACAGCCTGAATCTGCTGGTCAACGAGATGGCCTGGACCTCCTCGCCGCAGCGACGGCATACCGCTCAGCTCGTCGAGGAAGCGGTGCAGGAGGGCTATCAGTTCGTCCGCGACAAGCCGGCCGACGCGGCGGCGATCTTCTGCAAGATCTTCCCCGCCCTCTCGCCACGCTTTGTCGAGCTCAGCATGCAGATCGTGGCGCGCCAGCTCGCCGTGCCGATCGGAAACCAGACCCGGATCGGCTGGGAGGACACGCTCAAGACGCTATCCTCGCTGCGGCTTCTGGGGCGCGCCGTGAGCGCCGAGGAAGTCGCGATCTACGATTGACCGTTCCGAGTAACTTTCGAGGCCGAGATGCGTGTCGTTCTTGCCGCCCGTCGCAGCGTGCTGGCCTTCCTGCTCGGGTTGTCCGTCCTGTCTTCCGCGACGGCCCAGCCGCTGACGAAAGTGGACGTGCTGCTCGACTGGAAGGCGCTCCCGACTTACGCCGGCTTCTTCCTCGCCAAGGAGCTCGGCGCGTTCGAGCGCCGCGGGCTCGACGTGACGTTCGGAGAGGTGCAGGGCGCGACGCCGGCGGCGGAAGCGATCGCCGAGGGCTCGAAATACTGGATCGGCTCGTCGAGCGGCGCGGCCACGGTGATCGGCCGCTCCAAGGGTCTGCCGATCAAGAGCCTCGCGGTCTACTATCGCAAGACGCCGAGCGCGATCTACAGCCGAGCCGAAGATCGTATCGCCCACCCGCGCGATCTCTACGGCAAGAAGCTTGGCCTGGTGCCCGGCAGCATCACCAACGAGGAGTTCCGCGCCATGCTCGCGCTCAACCGGCTGGAGCGCGACAAGATCCAGCAGGTCACTGTCGGCTGGGACCCGTGGGCGCTGGTCGAGAAGAAGGTCGATGCACTGGTCGACTACGAGGAAATGACACCGGCCGAATTGCTTGCCGAGGGCCGACGCATCATCGTCATGCGGCTCTCCGACTTCGGCGTGCGCAGCTACAGCCTCAACCTGATCGTCAACGATGCCGCCTGGGCCTCGCCGGAGAAGCGCGCGATCGCAAAGAAGATCGCCGAGGCGGTGCAGGAGGGCTATAGCCTGGTGAACGAGCGCCCGGGCGATGCCGCGGCCCATTTCGCGCGGATCTTCCCGCGCCTTGCGCCGCGCTACGTCGACCGCAGCATGGTGTCGGTCGCCCAGCAGCTTTCGCCGGCGCCGGTCGGCGGCCAGAGCAGGCAGGGATGGGAAGAGACGATCAGCCTCCTGGGCTCGCTCAACCTGCTCGCCCGTCCGGTCACGGCCGACGAGGTGGCGATCCTGGAATAGACCCGCCGCCGCCTCGCGCTATCCCGCGACGCGGGAGGTGAGGCGCACGCTGCCGCCGATGCGGTTGGCGATCACGATCACGACGGTGGTCAGGATCACCATCGTCAGGCTCAGCACCGCGATGGCGCCGACATCGCCGCTCTCCTTGAGGTCGAAGATCAGCACCGACAGGACTTTCGTCTCGGAGGTGAACAGGATGACGGCGGCGCTCAGCTCGCGGATCACGCCGACGAACACGAAGCACCAGGTCGCGATCGCGGCGGAGCGCAGCAGCGGCGCGGTGATGTCCTTCAGGGTGCGCAGGCGAGTCGCCCCCAGCATCCTGCCCGCCTCCTCCAGCTCGGGATGCACCGAATGGAAGGCCGAGCCGAGCTGCTGGTAGGCCGCCGGCAGCTCGATGGTCACGAACGCGATCAGCAGGATCCACAGCGTGCCGTAGAGCGTGAGCGGCGGCCGCGTATAGGCGAGGAACAGGCCGACGCCGAGCACGATGCCCGGGATGGCGAGCGGCGCGGTGGCGAGGAAGGCGAGCACGCGATGACCCACCACCGCCCGCCGCGCCACGATATAGGCGATCAGCAGCGCCAGTAGGCCGCCCACGGTGGCCGTCGCGGTCGCCAGCACGAAGGTGTTCTGCAGCGCCGGCAGGGTCGAGCTCAGCTCGCCGAAGGTGAAGACCACGTTGTGCAGGGTGAAGGTCTGCGGCGTGATGAGCTGCGACGATACTTTCGAGAACGCGGTGTTGAGCAGCGCCGCATAGGGCAGGAACAGCGGCAGCGAGAGCACGAACAGGGCGAGCCCGACGGCCGGCCAGCGCCACGGTCCGAGCCGGATCAGGCGCGGCGCGCCGTACTTGCCGCCGAGCACGGCGTAGCCGCGCCGGCCGAGCACGAGGGATTGCGCGCGCAACAGCGCCACGGTCAGGACCAGCAGCGGCAGCGCCGCGGCCGAGGCCAGCTCGGGCTTGGGCGGAAACTGGAACAGGCTCCAGATCTTGGTCGTCAGCGTATGGAATCCGGCCGGGATGGCGAGAATGGCCGGCGAGCCGAACTGGTTCAGCGTCTGCAGGAAGGCGACCAGCGCGCCGGCCAGCAGGGTCGGCAGCGCCAGCGGCACGGTGATGCGCCGCGCCGTCGCCCAGGTTCGCGCGCCGAGCATCGAGGAGGCGTCCTCGAGCTCGCCGGGCATGCGGTCGAGCGCATTGGCGACCAGGATGAAGACGTAGGGGAAGGTGTAGCAGGCGATGGCGAATATCAGCCCTTCGAAGGTGTAGATGTCGAACAGCGCCTCGTCGTCGGGCGCGCCGGTGATCAGGCGCCAGAGCTGGTTCAGCAAGCCGGAGTTCGGCGCCGCCAGCATCTCCCAGGCGACGGCACCGACGAAGGGCGGCGTCACCAGAGAGGCCATCACCAGCGTGCGCACGGTGCGCGACAGCGGCATGTCGGTGCGCGCGACCAGCCAGCCCATCGGGGCGGCGACCGCGCAGCAGATCACGCTCACCGACACCGAGAGCAGCAGCGTGGCGAGCAGCGGGTCGAGGAAGCTCGGATCGGTGAACAGCGTGACGAAGTTGCCGAGCGTCGCCTGCCCATCCTTGGTCGAGAAGGACGTGACGATCAGCCAGCCCATCGGCAGCGCGATCAGGATCGCCAGCAGCGCGGCGACCGCGATCAGCACAGGACGCGAGACGTCGAACAGGCGCGGCGCCTTGGCCGTCATGCCATGGCTCCTAAGACGTCTTCTTGCTCCTCTCCCCCGCCAGGGGGAGAGGCGGGGAGAGGGGGTTGCGCACGTCGCCTGTAACCCCCTCTCCTAGCCTCTCCCCCTGGCGGGGGAGAGGAACATGAGGCGTGCGCCCTCATACCTTGAAGTACTTCGCGTACTGCGCCTTGATCTGGTCGGCCTGCTGCTCGACCGCGGCGGGGTCCTCCTTGAAGGTCTTGACCTGCGACAGCACCGGCCGCCCGGGCTTGGGCTTGACCTGCGTGTTTGCGGGATACTGGCCGCTCAGGTTCACGATGAAGCTCTGGCCCTCGCCCGACATGATCCAGCTCACCAGCAGGCGCGCGGCATTGGGATTGGGCGACGACTTGAAGATCCCCATCGGATTGCTGATCTGCGGCGTGCCCTCGACCGCCAGCACGACCTCGATCGGCAGGCCGCGCTCCTTGGCCATCCAGAACAGGTAGTCGCTGCCGTCGACCGCGACGCCCCGCTCGCCGGCCTCCAGCCGCTTGGGCGGCTCGGTCGCCGACTGGACCTGCAGCACCTTCTGCTTTGCGAGCTTCTCGAAATACGACCAGCCGAGCTCGCGCGCGATCTGCTGCGTGGCCGTCATGATCGTGCCGGAATAGCCGGGATGGCCCTTGACCAGCTTGCCCGCGTATTTCGGCTGCAGCAGGTCCATGAAGCCCTTGGGCGCATCCTCCGGTGGGATCAGCTTGGTGTTGTAGGCGATGGCGCTGAGATGGGTGCGCTGGTTGCAGAACAGGCCGTCGGCATCGAGCATCTCCGCCGGCAGGTCGCGCGCCATCTCCGTCGAGACGAACGGCGCCAGCCAGCCCTGCCGCTTCCAGAAGATGAAGTGCGCGGCGTCTGAGCTGTTCACCACGTCGACGCGGTAGATCTTGCTGCCCATCTCCTGGCCGATGCGGCTGAACACGCGCTCCGCGCCGCTGCGCTCGACCGTCACCTTGATGCCGGGATACTTGGCCTCGAAGGTGCGGGCCATCGGCTCGGCGACGCTGAGATCCATCGCCGTGTAGTAGGTGACCTTGCCTTCCTTCGTGGCGGCATCGATCAGGGCCGGCGTGACCGGTGTGGCGGCCGGTGCCGCCGAGACGACGCGCGCGGCGAGAGGCAGCAACAGTCCGGCCGTGACGAGGGAACGACGGCGCATGGCTACACCTTGAAGAACTTGACGTACTGCGCCTTGATCTCGTCGGCCTTGTCGGCGACGACATTGGCCTCCTCGCGCAGCAGCTTGATGTCGGAGAACTTCTTCGTAGTCGGCTTGTCCTTGGTCTTCGGATGCGCCGAGCGCAGCCCGGCCACATCGATGTTGAGCTGCTGCGCCTCCGCCGTCATCGACCACGCCTGGAACAGGCGCGCGGCATTGGGATTGGGCGCGTTAGCCATGATGCCCGACGGGCCGGTGATCAGCGGCGTGCCTTCCGTCGGATAGACGATCTCGACCGGATCGCCCTTCTCGCGCATCAGGATCGGCAGATACTCGCCGCCATCGACGGCGATGGCCCGTTCGCCGTTGACCATCTTCTTCGGCGGCTCGGTCGCCGACTGGACCTGCATCACCTTCTGCCTCGCGAGCTTTTCGAACCATGCCCAGCCGAGATCGCGACTGAGCTGCTGCGTGGCCGTCATGATGGTGCCGCTATAGCCCGGGTGCGCCTTGACCATCTTGCCCGACCATTTCGGGTCGAGCAGGTCGGCGTAGGACTTCGGCGCATCCTCGGCCTTGACCAGCTTGGTGTTGTAGGCGATCGGGCACAGCGTGATGCGCCACGACGAGAACATGCCGTCGGGATCCTTGTGCGCGGCGGGGAAATCGCGCGCCACGTCCTCGGGCACATAGGCCGCCAGCATCTTCTGACGCTTCCAGATGATGAGATGGGCGGCGTCGGAGCTGTTCACGACGTCGCAATTGTAGATCTTGCTGGCATATTCCTGCCCGATGCGCTGGAAGTTGCGTTCGGCGCCGGAGCGCTCGACCTTCACGTCCATGCCGGGATATTTGGTCTCGAATGCCTTCGCCACCTTCTCGCCCAGCGCGAGATCGACGGAAGTGTACCAGACGATCTTGCCTTCCTTCTTTGCCGCCTCGATCAGCTCGGGCGTGATCCGGCTGGCCTCCGGCGCGGCCTGTGCCGATCGCACGAAGCCGCTGGCCATCAAGGCCGTGCCCGAGGTCGCCAGAACTCGCCGGCGCGTCAGCTTCCCGGTCATGTGTCGTTTCCTCCCATCAAAGCCCGGCAGCGCTCGGCCGGCAGGCGAAGCCACACCTCCCGACCCGGGGCGATGTCCTGCATCGGCGACGCCGTCACCCTGAGCTCGGTTCCATCGTCGAGCGCGACCGTGTAGTCGCGCGAGGCCCCGAGGAAGACCTGCCGGCCGACGACACCGTGAAGCATGTTCGCGGCGGAGGGCGCGGCCGTCGATATCTCGATCTCGTGCTGGCGGATCGACACGGTGACGGTCTCGCCCGCCACGAGCGGCCGCCCCGTCGTCGCCAGCGTGCCGCCGCCGATCGCGACGTGACCGGCGTCGAGCGCCTTGCCCGAGAGGATGTTGCTGCCGCCGATGAAGCGCGCCACGAAAGCCGAGTGCGGCGCGTCATAGATCTCCTTCGGCGTGCCGAGCTGCTCGATGCGGCCGAGATTCATGACCGCGATCAGGTCGGCCGTGGTCATCGCCTCGGACTGGTCGTGCGTCACGTAGACCGTCGTGTAGCGATAGCGGTCGTGCAGGCGGCGGATCTCGAAGCGCATCTCCTCGCGCAGGTTGGCATCGAGGTTCGACAACGGCTCGTCGAGCAGCAGCGTCTCGGGCTCGACCACCAGCGCGCGCGCCAGCGAGACCCGCTGCTGCTGGCCGCCCGACAGCTCGCCCGGATAGCGCTCGGCCAGCGCCTCGAGGCGGGCCGTCGACAGGATGGCCTTGAGCTTCGCATCGACGGTTGCCTTGTCCATCTTGCGGATGCGCAACCCGTAGGCCACGTTCTCGGCCACGGTCATGTGCGGCCACAGCGCATAGCTCTGGAAGATCATCGACATGTTGCGGCCTTCGGGCGGCACGGTGCGCTGCGGCGAGGACAGGACCTTGCCGCCGACCAGGATCTCGCCCGCCGAGGGCTCGACGAACCCCGCCAGCAGCCGTAGCGTCGTGGTCTTGCCGCAACCGGACGGGCCGAGCAGGCAGACGAGCTGCCCATGCCCGATCGTCAGCGACACGTCGTCGACCGCCACGGCATGGCCGTACCTCTTGCCGAGGTTCTTCAATTCGACCGAGGCCACACTTCCTCCGTAAGGTCCGGGAGGATGCGTCGCTTCGCACCGTGTGACAATCCGCTTTATCGTGCCGCCGACGATTATGGAGTGAACCTTCCGCCCATGAAGACCCATCGACGCTTGCTGCTCGCCGCGCCTGCCTTCCTGGCATTCCCCGCCCGCGCCCAGGGCTACCCCGAAAAGCCGATCCGGCTCGTCGTTCCGTTCGCACCGGGCGGAAACGCCGACATGACCGGCCGCTTGTTTGCCGAGGCGCTCGCCAAGCGGCTCGGTCAGTCCGTGGTGGTCGAGAATCGCGGCGGCGCGGGCGGCGCCATCGGCAGCGAGCAGGTCGCCAACGCGCCGGCCGACGGCTACTCGGTGGGGCTGGGATCGACCGGGACCTTCCTCGTCAGCCCGCGGATGACCGGCGGCAAGCCGCCCTACACGCTGGCCAGCTTCGCGCCGGTCGCCATGCTCGCCACGTCCGCGATGGTGCTCGAGGTGAACGCGGCCAATCCCATCAAGGACTGGCCGGGAATGCTGGCGTATTTGCGGGCCAACCCCGGCAAGCTGACGGTCGGCCATCCCGGCAACGGCAGCACCAACCATCTCGCCCTGCTGCAGCTCCAGAAGGCGGCCGGCGTCCAGTTCAACGTCATCCCCTACAAGAGCAACGGGCTTGCTCTGAACGACCTGCTCGCCGGCCAGATCGATTCGGTGATCGATCAGGTTCCCGCCTCGATCGGCCACATCCGCGCGGGCAAGCTGCGGCCGATCGCGGTGACCAGCCGGCGCCGCGCCGCCCAGCTTCCCGACGTGCCGACGCTCGACGAGGCCGGCATTTCGGGCTTCGATGCACAGACCCCACTGGTGATGATGGCGCCCGCCGGCACTCCTGATCCCGTCGTGCGCAAGCTCAACGCCGCCGTGAACGACGTGCTGGCCGATCCGGCGATCAGGACGCGCCTTGCGGAACTGGGCAACGAGATCCAGGCCATGACACCCGGCGAGCTTTCGGCCTTCCTCGCGAAGGAAGACCAGACGGTTGCAGAGCTGGCGAAGACAGGGCTGCTGAAGCCCGAATAGCTTGGGCCTATACTGGCGCCAAAGGAGTATCCATGCAGGAACAGAAGCTCTACGGCCACCGCGACGGCGCCGTGGCCCATATCGTCTTCAACAACCCCGCCAAGCTGAACGCGGTCTCGCTCGACATGTGGGACGGGTTCGTCGGGCTGCTCAACGAATACGAGAGGGATCCCGAGGTGCGCTGCCTGGTCGTGAGCGGTGCGGGCGGCAAGGCCTTCGTGTCGGGTGCCGACATCTCGAAGTTCGAGAGCGAGCGCGCCAATGCCGAGGCGCAGGTCCGCTACGAGGCGATCTCCAAGGAAGGATACGAGGGCCTCTACAATTTCTCCAAGCCGACCATCGCCAAGATCACTGGCTACTGCATCGGCGGCGGCATGAATCTCGCGGCCTGTTGCGACATGCGCTTCTGCAACGAGGGCGCGCGCTTCGGCATCCCCGCGGCCAGGCTCGGACTGGGCTACGGATTCCTGCGCATCGAGCGGTTCTCGCGGATCGTCGGCCTGCCGCGCGCGATGGAGTTCCTGTTCACGGCCAGGCAGTATTCCTCGAAGGAAGCCTACGAGATGGGCCTCGTGAACGCCGTTGCCGCCGAGGGCGAGCTCGATGCGCTGGTCGCGAAGACGACCGACGCGATCAGCCAGAATGCGCCGCTCACCATCGCGCTCGCCAAAGCCTCCGCCCGCGAGATTGCCAAGCCCGAATCGCAGCAGGACCATGCGAAGCTCGCGAAGATGGCCGAAGCCTGCTTCGACAGCGAGGACTTCAAGGAAGGCCGCCGCGCCTTCATGGAAAAGAGAAAGCCTGCGTTCAAAGGCCGGTAGCGGTCCGCTGGGAGCGCGGCTCTCCAGAGCCGCTCTTCTTCGGATTGTCCATCCCCAGGAGCGGCTCTGGAGAGCCGCGCTCCCAGCAAGAGAGGAAACGATACAATGACCCAGCTCCCGCTCTCCCATATCAAGGTCCTCGATCTCACCGCCCATCGCGCCGGGCCGACGGCGGTGCGCCAGCTCGCCGACTGGGGCGCCGACGTGATCAAGATCGAGCCACCGCCGGAGCCCGGCAGCAACACCGATGCGATGGGCGGCAGCCGCCACGGGTTCGACTTCCAGAACCTGCATCGCAACAAGCAGTCGATGACGCTCAACCTCAAGAGCCCCGAAGGCCACGCGATCTTCATGAAGCTCGCCAAGGACGCCGACGTCATCGTCGAGAACTACCGTTCCGACGTGAAGTACCGGCTGAAGGTCGACTACGAGACGGTGGCCAAGGTCAATCCGCGCATCGTCTACGGCTCGATCGCCGGGTTCGGCCAGAGCGGTCCCGATGCGGCCCGCCCCGGCGTCGACCAGATCGCGCAGGGCATGGGCGGGCTGATGTCGATCACCGGCGAGCCGGATCGCGGCCCGATGCGGGTCGGCATCCCGATCGCCGACCTCACCTCGGGCCTGCTGCTGGCGCAGGCGATCATCCTCGCGCTGTACAATCGCGAGCGCACCGGCAAGGGTCAGTGGGTCCACACCTCGCTGATCGAGGCACAGATCTTCATGCTCGATTTCCAGGCCTCGCGCTGGCTGATGAAGGGCGAGGTCGCCAAGCAGGCCGGCAACGACCATCCGACCTCGATCCCGACCGGCGTGTTCCCGACCAGCGATGGCCACATCAACATTGCCGCCTCGGGCAACAACCTGTGGAAGCGCTTCTGCGCCGCGCTCGACGCGCCGCAGTTGCTCGACCATCCCGAGCACGCCACGCCGACGCTGCGCTCGCAGAACCGCAAGGCATTGAACGAGCGCATCGGCGCGATCACGAAGACGAACACCTCGGCGCACTGGATCGAGAAGATCAACAAGGCGGGCGTGCCGTGCGGGCCGATCAACACGATCGACAAGACCTTCGCCGAGCCGCAGGTCCAGCATCTCGGCATCGCCCGGCCGGTCAAGCATCCCAAGCTCGGCGACATCAAGGTGGTCGGCCAGCCGATCAACCTGTCGGACTTCCCGCAACCGGCGGCGCTGAAGCCCACGCCCGACATGGGCCAGCACACCGACGAGGTCCTCGCCAGGCTCGGCTACGACAAGCCTGCGATCGAGAAGCTGCGCGCCGGCGGTGCCATCTGATGGCACCGAACGGCAAGGCCGCCCTCGTCACGGGCGCGGGCAAGAACATCGGCCGCGCCTGCGCGCTCGGCCTCGCCGAGGACGGCTTCAACGTCGCGATCAACGGCTCGAGCGATCGGGCCGCCTGCGAGACGGTCGCGCAAGACGCACGGAAATTCGGCGTCAAGGCGATCGTCATCATGGGCGACGTGGGCAGGCCCGACGAATGCAAGCGCATCGCCGCCGAGGCGGTCGCGGCATTCGGCGCGGTCGATGCGCTGCTCAACAACGCCGCGCTCCGGCCGAACAAGCCGTTCCTCGAAATGACCGACGAGGAATGGCAGCGCGTCATCGATGTCGACATGAACGCCGCGGTCTGGCTCGCGCGGGCCTGCCTGCCGGGCATGGTGAAAAAGGGTTGGGGCCGAATCGTCAACTTCGCCGGCATGAACGCCATCCACGGCCATGCCGGCCGCACGCCGGTGTCGGTCGCCAAGCACGGCGTGTGGGGCCTGACCAAGGCGCTGGCCATGGAGTTCGGGCCCAAGGGCATCACCACGAACACGATCTCGCCCGGCCCGATCGCTCCCGATGTCGAGGAGAAGAACGCCTCGGCCCAGGCCCGCGCGCAGACCCTCGCGCGCGTCCCGCTCGGCCGCTTCGGCACCCCCGTCGAGGTCGCCGCCGCCGCGCGCCTGCTCGTCTCCGACGCCGGCGCCTATATCAACGGCCAGATGATCGCCGTGAACGGCGGCGGCGCGACCTGACCGGATCTGCGCTGGGACCGCGCCACTCCGTGGCGCTCATGGTCATGATCTTGAGCGCCACGGAGAGCTTGTGAATTTATCGGCCGATGGAAAAAATGCGATCTGGCTACACTCCCACCTCATCCTGAGGAGCGCAGCGAAGCGGAGCGTCTCGAAGGATGGCAACGCGAAGAATGCGGCGAAGACTGCCGCAAGCACGACGTTTTAGCCCAACTTGCGCAGTTGGAGGGCGCTTCAAT
>CAMFJT010000017.1 GCA_945957125.1 uncultured Rhodospirillales bacterium
GAGCGATCTGGGTGGCCGCCCCTTCGCCCTGGTGGGTGGGCGCCCCCCCCTCGCCCCTTTTCCTACAACCACCACCGCCCCTGCGCGGCTCGGGCGCGCCGCGCTCCCAGCACGGTGCCTCGATCCGCCAATGGCCCTGCAAGGAAAGGGCCGCGCTGTCGATCAGGCCGCGCAGCCGCAAGCGTCGGGCCTCGGCGGCGCCGCGGTCGAGGGCTTCGTCGATCAGGGGCGGCGGGAGGGCGCCGACGGCGACGGTGACCGGGAGATCGAGCAGGTCGCTGTCGGGGTCGAGGTCGCGGGCCGGGCGGCGTTCGATCGACGGGTGATCGACGGTCACCGCATTGGCAATCAGGGTCGCGGCGGCGTCGGCGGCGGCGGCGGTCGCGGCGAGGACGGTCGCGCTGTCGGCGATGCCGAGCGAGAAGGAGCGGCCGCCGCGGCCCGACGTGGCGATGCCGCGCACCGGGCGGTCGTGCGTCAGGGTCACCGCGCCGTCGAGCGCCTCGGCAAAGATACCGGCACGCAGGCTGTGGCCCCGCGCGAGATGGATCGCGATGTCGCCGCCGTTGTTGACGTAAGCCTTGTCGAGCGCGCGGCCGACCAGCATCGCCTGCAGCATCTCGTCGGCGACGGCGCCGGCGACGGCGGCCATCGGCGTGATGAACACCGCGCGGTACGGCCACACCGCCTCGGCCATGCGCCGCGCGACCGGGCCTTGCAGGCATGGCCTATTCCCCCGTCGTCCCGAGCGGAGCGAAGCGTCGTCGAGGGACCTGCTCATCGCGGCAGACGCCACAGGGGCAGGTCCCTCCACGACGCCTCGCTCCGCTCGGCTTCGGTCGGGATGACGGAGGTGGGTGTCGCCGACGGGGCGGCGCAGGATCGGCAGCTCGCGCACCAGGGTGGGCAGGATGTCGCCGAAGCGGTCGATCGCCTGCCGGTAGGAACGCTCCACCTCGTCGCCCGCCCCGAACGCCTCGATGATGAGGTCGATCGGGCCGTGCTGCAGGTGCAGGCGGCCGTCCGGCAGGCGCGCGGCGATCATTCGAGGCGCACCTTGTGCGCGCGTACCACGTCCTCGAGCGTGACGGCCCGCGAGGCGTAGCCGCCGAGCGCGGCGTAGTCGGACGCGCGCAGGGTGAATTCGATGGGCGCCACAAGCGCCGGCGTCGGCACGTAGCCGAACGAGTTCTCCGGCATCTTCGCCACGTCGACCATCAGGGTGATGCCGCCGCCCGGCCAGATGAAGGCCGGCACACCGCCCAGCGTGACCCTGGTCAGCGTGTCGCGCACCGAGCGCGTCAGACGCACCGGGTTCTCCGTCACGCCGGCGCGCAGCGAGCCGCCGGCGCCGGCCATGAACAGCACGGTGCAGAGCGCCGGCTCGCAATTCTCGGCGATGCGCTCGACGACCTTGCGCACCGGCGCGGGCATCTCGGCCGGACGCGGCGTGAGCGCGCCATCCAGCTCGAACCACGCCGAATGCTCGCCCGTGGTCGAGACCATCAGCAGCCTGAGGCCGGGCCACGCCTGCTTCGGATCGATCCTCTCGATGATCTCCAACGGATCGCTGACATCCGTGCCGCCCCAGCCCAGCCCCGGCTCGGCGACCTGGAAATAGCGGCCCGGCGTGGACTTGCGGCCGCGCACGCGGATGCCGGCGGGCTTCATGTCGAGGAAGCGGCCGCCCTGGTGCTCGCTCAGCACGCCGGTGATGTGGTCGTCGACCACGATCACCTCGTCGACATGGTCCTTCCATTGCGGCGCGAACATGCCGATCGCCGCCGAGCCGCAACCGACCCGCATGCGTTCCTCGGGCACGCCGTTGACGACCGGCGGCCGGTCGGCCTGCACCACGACGGTCGAGCCGCCGTCGATCGCCAGCTCCACCGCCTGCTTGTTGCACAGCGCCAGCAGCGCGTCGCAGGTGACGACGCCTTCCTTCTTGCTGCCGCCGGTCAGGTGATGCACGCCGCCGAGCGACAGCATCTGCGAGCCGTACTCGGCCGTGGTCACATGGCCGATCGCCTCGCCCTTGACCCGCACCGCCGCCTGCTCGGGCCCGAGATAGCGGTCGGTGTCGATCTTCACCTTCACGCCGCAATAGCTGAAGATGCCCTCGGTCACGACCGTGACCATGTCGATCCCGTCATGCTTCGAGGACACGATGAACGGCGCGGGCTTGTAATCGGGATAGGTCGTGGTCGCCCCGATGCCGGTCACGAACGCACCCTCGCCTTTTCCCAGCTCACCCGCCCACGCCTCGCTGCCTTCGACGAAGGCGACGCGCGCGAGATCGGGCCGGGCGAGCAGCACGAGCGGCTCGACCCGCACCAGCACGCCGTTCTCGTTGGCGTAGCGGTCGCAGGCGCCGGCGCGGCCGGGCCGGATGCGGCACAGCACGGGGCAGGCATCGCAGCGCACGATGCCGGCACTGCGCTCAGCCTCGCTCAAGCTCAGCTCGTCGCTCATGGCTTCGCTTCCCGGGCAAGAATCGCCTCGCGCAGGCGATGCGGCAGCACCGGCACGCGATGCATTCGCACGCCGGTCGCGTGATGGATGGCGCCCAGGATCGCCGGCGCCGTCGGCACCAGAGCCGGCTCACCGATGCCCTTGGCGCCGGAGGGGCCAAGCGGCTCGCGATCCTCGATCAGGAGGCATTCGACCTGGGGCACATCGCCGACGGTCGGGATGAGGTAGTCGTGCAGGTTCTCGGTGCGCCCGGGCAGGTACTCCTCCATCAGCGCCAAGCCGAGCCCCTGCGCGATGCCGCCCTCGATCTGCCCTTCGACCAGCGTCGGGTTGATCGCCTTGCCGACATCGTGCGCCGCCACCATGCGCAGCACTTTCACCGTGCCGAGCTCGATATCGACCTCGACGATCGCGATTTGCGCGGCGAAGCCATAAGTTGCGTAGGGGATGCCCTGCCCGTTCGCGTCGAGCGGCGTGGTCGGCGGATCGAACGTGCCCTCGCCCGTCAGCGGTCCCACTTTCCCGAGATCGAGCGTGCGCACCTCGGCGCCATCCCGCACGGTCAGCGCCGCACTGTCGAGCGACAGGACGGCATCGGGGCCGGCATTGGCGAGGCGCAGGATCTGCTGGCGCAGATCGCGGCCTGCATTCTCGGCCGCCTTGCCCGATACGAAGGTCTGGCGCGACGCGGAGGTCTTGCCCGCGTCGGCAGTGAGGTCGGTGTCGCCCGTGACCAGCGTGAACTGCGCGACCGGCAGGCCGAGCGCGTCGGCGGCGATCTGCGTCATGATCGTGTTGCTGCCCTGGCCGATATCGAGCGCACCGTTGAACAGGGTCAACGTGCCGTCCGCCGCCAGGCCGATCCGCATCCGCGAGGGGTTCGACATCGAGGTATTGCCGATGCCGTACCACATGCAGCCGACACCGACGCCGCGCCGATACGGGCCGCCGCTCGCGTTGAACGCTGCGCTCTCCGCCTGCGCCTTCCGCCAATGCGGCCGCAGCGCCTCGAGACATTGAGCGAGGCCCGCCGAGTGCTCGAGCTTCTGGCCGCATGCCGTCACGTCACCGGCGCGCAGGGCGTTGCGGTGGCGGAACTCCAGCCGGTCGATGCCGAGCCGATCGGCCAGAGAATCCATCATCGCCTCGTGCGCGATGGCAGCCTGCGGTACGCCGAAGCCGCGGAAGGCGCCGGCCGGCGGGCCGTTGGTGAAGAACGCCTCGCTCCAGCTGCGCACGTTGGGCACCGCGTAAGGCCCCATCGCATGGACCGGCACGCGATTGGCCACGGTCGGTCCCCACGAGGCATAGGCGCCGGTGTCGAAGGTCGCACGCACGTCGCAGGCCACGAGCTTGCCGTCCGCGTCGCAGCCGAATTTCGCCGTCACGCGCGCGGGATGCCGCTTGGTCGAGGCCGCCATGCTCTCGGGCCGCGTATAGACCAGCGCGACCGGACGGCCGAGCTTCCACGCCGCGACGGCGATCAGCGGCTGGACCGAAAGATCGAGCTTGCCGCCGAAGCCGCCGCCGCAGGCGGTCGGCACGATGCGCACGGCCTCGCGCGGGAGCCGCATGACGTTGGCGATCTCGTCGCGGTCCATGTAGGGCGTCTGGGTCGAGGCATGGATCTCGATGCGGTCGCCGACCCGCCGCGCCCAGCCCGCCTCGGGCTCGATATAGGCATGCTCGACGAAGGCCGTCTCGAACGAGCCCTCGGCGACGGCGGCGCAATCGGCGAAGACATCGCCTGCGCCATGCCTCACGCCGCCGTCGAGCAGGAGATTCCTCGGCTTGTCGTCCTGCACGAGCGGCGCGTCCGGTGCGGTGGCCGCGTCGATGCCGTAGATCGGCGGCTCGGGCTGCCACTCGATCGGAATCTCCCCGTCACGGATCGCCAGCACCTCCGCGCGCGTGCCGACCAGCGCCAGCACCGCCTCGCCGCGATAGCGCACCAGGCCGTCGGCCAGAACCGGCTGGTCCTTGACGTCGGGATAGATGCCATAGCCGTTGAACGGCACATCGGCCGCCGTCAGCACCGAGACGAGACGCGCGCGCAGCGGCGCCAGGTCGCCGAGGCCGAAGCGCGCGCGCGCATGCGGCGAGCGCACGACCCGCACCCACAGCGCATCGGCCGGCACGGCGTCGGCGCCGAACCGGTCGCGGCCCGTGACCTTGGGTACGCCGTCGAGCCGCGGCAGCCGGGCGCCGACAGCGGCACCGGCGGTCGGGTCCGGCTCGACTCGCGGTGCGCAGGCCATCACCGCCTCGACGATCTTGCCGTAGCCGGTGCAGCGGCAGAGCACGCCGCCCAGCGCGTCCTCGACCTCCGCACGAGTCGGTGCATGACCATTGGCCAGCACGTCCTGCGCGGCCATCAACATGCCGGGCGTGCAGATGCCGCACTGCGCCGCGCCGTGATCGAGGAAAGACTTCTGCAGCGCCGCGAGCGTGCCGTCGGCATCGGCCAGGCCCTCGACCGTCTCGACGCTGCGTCCGGCCATCTGCCCCATCGCCACCAGGCAAGCGCAGACCTGGCGGCCATCGAGCCGGACCGTGCAAGCGCCGCAATCGCCGGCATCGCAGCCGACCTTGGTGCCGGTGAGGCCGAGATCGTCGCGCAGCGCGGCAGCCAGGCGCGTGACCGGCGGACCGCTCCACGCGGTGGCCCGGCCATTGACGGTGAAGTCGATCTTCATGGTGCGAAGCCTGCGAGAAGGCGGCGCAGCAATGTCACCGCTGCATCGAGCCGATAGCCGGCGCTGCCGCGCACATCGTCGATCGGCGAGAGCGGCGCAAGCTGCGACGGCTCGATCCGCTCGGCAAGCGAGTCGATGGCCGCACCGGCGAGTGCCGCTTCCAGCGCCGGCAGCCGCTGCGCAACGGCGGAACAGGCGCCGACGGCAATGCGCGCCGCGCGCACCCTGCCGTCCTCGATTTCCAGCGTGGCCGCCGCCATCGCGATGGAGATCACGAGATAGCGCCGCGCGCCGAGCTTGAGGAAGGCGCTGCGCGCGTCGCGCGCCGGCCGGGGAACATGGATGGCGACCAGCAGCTCGCCCGGCGCGAGCACGGTGCGCCGGTTGCCGGTGACGAAGGACGACAACGGCAGCCGCCGCGTACCGGCGCGCCCCGCCAGCTCGACCTCGGCGTCCAGTGCCAGCAGCGGCGGCACGCCGTCGGCCGCCGGCGAGGCGTTGCACAGATTGCCCGCGATCGTGCCGGCGTTCTGGATCTGCCGGCCGCCAACCTCGCGCGCCGCCTGCTTCAGCCCGTCGAACAGCGGCGGCAACACGGCGTCACGCAGCTCCGACCACGTCGTCGTCGCGCCCAGCCGCCAGCCGTGCGGTTCCGCCGCGATGCCGCGAAGATCGGCAATGCCGCCGATGTCGAGAACATGTTCGTCGATCGCACGGCCGACCCGTGCAGGATAGAAATCCGTGCCGCCGGCCAGCACCGTCCAGGGACGCGCCAGCGCCTGCAAGGCCTCATCCAGGCTCGTGGGACGAAGATAGTCGGCCATATCGTTCGTGTACGTACGATCTATGCCCAAGTGTAGGCGAGGCCGAAATCGAAGTCGCGCCTCAAATGATGCGCGACAGCAGCTCGATGAGCTGGCGCTGCTCGGGACCGGTGAGCGGCTTGAGCGTCTCGCGCGACACCGCCGGCCCGTTCATCAGCAGCCTGTCGACGAGCTTCTGGCCGCCGAGCGTGAGGCTGAGCAGGGTCCGGCGCGCATCGCCGGGATCGGGCCGCGAATCGACGAGGCCGCGGTCGCGCAGCCGCCGCACCACGCCCTGCATCGTCGCCTTGTCCATCCCGACCAGCCGGCCGAGCAGGTTCTGCGACAGCTCGGTGTATTCGTGCAGCTTCACCATGCTCGAATACTGCGTCGGCGTGATGTTGGGATCACCGATCGTGGTCTGGAAGATCGAGGACGCACGTTGATGTGCCCGGCGCAGCAGATAGCCGACCTGATCCTCGATGCGATACGGCCGTGGCGCATTGCTTGCGACCTTCGGCTCGATGTCTTTTTTTGCGATGTTGCGCATCGCCCCCCGCGCGCTCTCCGGTTTCTTCGCTACACCGCTCGCGCGCGACGCACAACGGCGACTTTTTGTTCCTGGCGTAACCTCCGATTGCATGGGCGCTTGACTCGTTCCCGATGGGAAGGCAGCGCGGCCGACTGGTACAATCCACCCTTTGCAGAAGGAGATTCCATGGCCGGCGCATTGAGTGGCATCCGCATCGTCGATCTCACCAACGTCATTCTCGGACCGTATGGCACGATGCTTCTGGCGGATCAGGGCGCGGAGGTCATCAAGGTCGAGGCGCCGGAAGGCGATGCGGTGCGCCATATCGGCAAGCCGGCGCACACGCCCGGCATGGGACCCTGCTATCTCTACGTCAATCGCAACAAGCGCTCGCTCTGCCTCGACCTCAAGAACCCGCGCGCGAAGGCGGCGCTGCTCGAGGTGGTGAAGACCGCCGACGCCTTCGTGCACGCGCTGCGGCCGCAGGCGATCGAGTCGCTCGGCCTGGGCTATGAGGCGATCCGCAAGGTCAAGCCGGACATCGTCTATGTCGGCGCCTACGGATTCTCGGCCGACGGTCCTTACGGAAAACTGCCGGCGTACGACGATGCCATCCAGGCGCGCTTCGGCATCGCCGACCTGATGGGCCGCGCCGCCGGCGACGACGTGCCGCGCTATCCGCCGACCATCCTCGCCGACAAGACCTGCGGCCTCACCTTCGCCTTCTCGACGCTGTCGGCGCTGATGCATCGCCAGCGCACCGGCGAGGGCCAGTTCGTCGAGGTGCCGATGTTCGAGACCATGACCGCCTGGCTGATGGTCGAGCACATGTGGGAGCGCACCTTCAGCGACGACGGCGATGTCGGCTACACGCGCCTGCTGGCGCGGACCCGCAAGCCGTTCCGCACGCTCGACGGCTGGATGGCGATCCTGCCGTACAACGACAAGCACTGGCGCAACTTCTTCGAGCTGATCGGCCGGCCCGAGGTGCTGCAGGACCCGCGCTATGCCACGCTCAACGCGCGCTCTCTGCATATCAACGACATGTACGCCATAGTCGAGGCGCTGACGCCGTCGAAGACCACGGCCGAATGGGTCGTCCTGCTCGACAAGGCGCAGATCCCCAACGCCCCGGTCCTGCGGCCGGCCGACCTGTTCGACGATCCGCACCTGGTGTGGCGCCAGCTCTTCAAGAAGTACCCGCATCCCAGCGAAGGCGAGGTGACGATGGTCGAACCGCCGATGCGCATGAGCCGCACCCCGCCCGAGATCCGCACCATGGCACCCTTGATGGGCGCCGATTCCCGCGCCGTGCTCGCGGAAGCCGGCATCGATGCGGCGGAGATCGAGGCGTTGAAGGAGTCGGGAGCGCTGATCGAGCCGGGGTAGAAACTCTCTTGCCGGACCGCGGGCGTCCCGCCCGCCTCAGGATCATGAGCGGGCGGGACGCCCGCTCTCCGGCAAGATGCTATGCGTTCTCCACCGCCAGCTCGGCGGCAGCGAGGTCCTCGAGAGCCGTGCCGACCGACTTGAAGAGGGTGATGCTGGCGGTGTCGCCCGGCAAGCGGCCGGTCTGCTCGCCGCGCGCCAGCTCGAACAGATCGGCGATCACGTCGTCCTCCTCGATCGTGCCGTTGCGCAGCGGCTGGACGATGTCGCCGCCTTCCTTCAGCGCACCGGGGCGCGTATCGACGTAAACGCGCGCGCGCCACACTGCCTTGTCGTCGCTCTCGCGCATTTCGGGCGTGTAGGCTCCCACCAGATCGACATGCTGGCCCTCGCGCAACCAGTCGCCCTCGACCAGCGGCTCCTTCGACAGCGTGGCGCAGGATACGATGTCGGCCCAGGCGACCGACGCCTCTCGATCGGCGACGGCGCGCACGGCCACCGGCCGGCCGAGCGCCGGCGGCAGTGTGGCGGAGAGTTCCCGCGCCAGCGCCTCCGCCGCCTCCGGCCGCCGGCCCCAGATCGCCACCTCCCGGATCGGCCGCACCTTGCAGTGGACGCGGACGAGATGCGGCGCCAGCGAGCCGGCCCCGATCATCAGCAGGCGGGAGGCCGACGTGGATGCGAGATAGCGCGCGGCCAGGCCCGACGCGCAGGCGGTGCGCCGCCGGGTCAGCATCGTGCCGTCGAGCAGGGCCACGGAGCGCCCGCTGGTCCCCTCCAGCAGCATGTACTGGCCGAGCACCGACGGCAGCGCGCGCCGTGCGTTGCCGGGAAAGACCGTCACGAGCTTGATGCCGATATGCCGCTCGTTCCACGCCGGCATCAGCAGCAGCGTGCCGTCCGGCAGCGTGTGGTGGTGGCGCAGCGGCGTCTCGCAGCCGGCCTCGAACATCGCCTTCAGGCGGTCGACCAGCGCCAGATCGTCGAGTGCGGCATCGACCTCGGCGGCCGACAGGGTTCTCATTGCCGGAACGGTTCGGGCGCCACCAACGCGCTCTGGCGCTCGATCGCGCGCTGATCGCGCGAGACAGGCTGGACCGGCGGCGGCGCGGGCCGGGCGGCGGCGAGCTCCTCGCGCAGACGCGCCACCTCCCGTTCCAGGCGCACGACTTCGTCCTGCCGCTCACGCGACCGGCGGCGATGATGGCGGCCGGCCCACCAGCCCAACGCCAGCCCGACCAGCACGCCGGCCAACAACAGGGCAATGACCATCAGGTAGAGCGGCAAGATCACGACGTGCGGCAGCGGCCACAGCGCGAGCTGCACCAGCCCGGTGTTGCTGACCGCGATCAGCACGCCGACCAGCAGGAAGAGCAGGAAGAATGCGCGCGACAGGTACTTCATTCAGGCCAACCCGGCTATTTCGTGCCGTCGGCTTCCGGCTCGGCGGGAACGAGGCCGGCGGCGCGCGCGGCTTCCCGGTTCAGCCGGTCGCGCAGGTCCTTGCCGGTCTTGAAATAGGGCACGCGCTTGGAGGCGACGGCGACCTGCTCGCCGGTGCGCGGGTTGCGGCCGGTGCGCGGGTCGCGCTTCTTGACCGAGAACGCGCCGAAGCCGCGCAGCTCGACCCGATCGCCGACCGCCAATGCCTTGGAGATCTCATCGAAGACCGTGGCGACGATACGCTCCACATCCCTTTGATAGAGATGAGGATTCTTGGCCGCCAGGCGAGCAATCAGCTCCGACTTGGTCATTGGCGCAACAATAGCGCAATGACCTGCATCCTTCAACTAAGCCCTTGAATCGAAAAGAAAAGGGCCGGTCCTTGCGGACCGGCCCCCGGGATTCGGTCGCGTCGCGCGACTTACTTGCTCTCTTCCTCTTCCTTGCGCTGCGCGCGGCTGAGCGCGGCGCCGAGGATGTCGCCCAGGCTGGCGCCGGAGTCGGACGAGCCGAAGTCGGCCATCGCCTTCTTCTCCTCGTCGAGCTCGCGCGCCTTGACCGACAGCACGACGCGGCGCGAGGCCTTGTCGATGTTGGTGATCTTGGCGTCCAGCTTGTCGCCCACCGCATAGCGATCGGGACGCTGCTCGGAGCGGTCGCGGCTGAGCTCGGACTTGCGGATGAAGCCCGGGATGCCGTCCTGCACCGTCACGTCGATGCCGTTGTCCTGGATGCCGGCCACGATGACGGTGACGACGTCACCCTTCTTCGCGACGATGCCGACGTTCTCGAACGGATCGTTGGCGAGCTGCTTGATGCCGAGCGAGATGCGCTCCTTGTCCATGTCGACGTCGAGGACCTTGACCTTGACCGGGTCGCCCTTCTTGTAGTCGCGGATCGCCTCGTCGCCGGCCTTGTCCCACGACAGGTCGGACAGATGCACCATGCCGTCGATGTCGCCGGGCAGGCCGACGAACAGGCCGAACTCGGTGATGTTGCGGACCTCGCCGTCGAGCTCGGTGCCGGCCGGATACTGGTCGGCGAAGCTCTCCCACGGATTGGCCATGCACTGCTTGAGGCCGAGCGAGATGCGGCGCTTGGACATGTCGACGTCCAGCACCATCACTTCGACTTCCTGCGAGGTCGAGACGATCTTGCCGGGGTGCACGTTCTTCTTGGTCCAGCTCATTTCGGAAACGTGGACCAGACCCTCGACGCCCGGCTCCAGTTCGACGAACGCGCCGTAGTCGGTGATATTGGTGACGCGGCCCTTGAGCTTGAGGCCGACCGGGTACTTGGCACCCGCGCCGTCCCACGGATCGCTCATCAGCTGCTTCATGCCGAGCGAGATGCGCTGCGTCTCGGGATTGAAGCGGACGACCTGCACCTTGACCTGCTGGCCGATGGTGAGGGCTTCCGACGGATGGTTGATGCGCTTCCAGGCGATGTCGGTGACATGGAGCAGGCCGTCGACGCCGCCCAGATCCACGAACGCGCCGTAGTCGGTGATGTTCTTGACGACGCCGTCGAGCACCTGGCCCTCCGACAGCGCACCCATCAGGCGCGTGCGGTCCTCGGCACGGGTCTCTTCCATGACGGCGCGGCGCGACACGACGATGTTGCCGCGGCGACGGTCCATCTTGAGGATGGCGAACTGCTGCGCCTGCCCCATCAGCGGGCCGACATCGCGCACCGGGCGGACGTCGACCTGGCTGCCCGGCAGGAAGGCCACGGCGCCCGACAGGTCGACCGTGAAGCCGCCCTTCACGCGGCCGAAGATCGTGCCCATGACACGTTCCTGGTCGGTGAACGCCTTCTCGAGAACGGTCCAGGCCTCTTCGCGGCGAGCCTTGTCGCGCGACAGGACGGCCTCGCCCTCCTTGTTCTCCATACGGTCGACGAAGATGTCGACCACGTCGCCTTCCTTCACTTCCGGGGCGGCGCCGCCGTTGGAGAACTCACGCAGTGCGACGCGGCCCTCGGACTTGAGGCCGACATCCACCACGACGAAATCGTTGGCAATGCGAATGACGCGGCCCTTGACGACCGTGCCTTCGAAGCTCGACGAACCGCCCAGCGATTCATCGAGTAGTGCTGCGAACTCGGCGCTTGCGGCGTCGTTCGGGGTACGCAGGGCGCTGCCCTTGGCCATTCAAACTCTCCTTCATCGATCCCGGGCGAAACGCTGCCGCCCGTCGGCCAACCGGTTAAGTCCGGCGGATCCACTGCCTTGAAACACCGGCGCAGGGACGACACGTCCCGGCGCAGTCGCCGCTGGAAGTCTTCGATCCGCCGGCGGCGACTTACGGCCCGGAGGATCGAAAGCCCTTGCGCTCGATGAACGCCAAAGCCGCGGCGAAGGCCGCGTCGGCATCCATGTCGCTGGTATCGAGGTGGTAAGCATCGGGTGCGGCAATGAGTGGTGCTGCCGCCCGTTCGCTGTCGCGACGGTCCCGCTCCGCCATCTCGGCAAGAACGCGCGGTCTTATAGTGTCCACCCCGCGCGCCCGCAACTCCCGATACCGCCTGTCGGCGCGAACCTCGGTCGAGGCGGTGACGAAGATCTTCACCGGGGCGTCGGGGCAGATGACGGTGCCGATGTCGCGCCCGTCGAGCACCGCGCCCGCCGCCTGAGATGAGAATTCCTTCTGGAATTTCAGAAGGTTGGCTCTGACCTCGGGGATCGCGCCGACCTTCGAGGCCTGCTGTCCGGCCTCGTCGCCGCGCAAGGCGGGATCGCCCAGGTCACCCGCCCCCAGCCCAGCCGCGACCTCGGCCGGCGCCTCGCCGGTCTGCAGGGAACGCCAGCCGACCGCCCGATAGAGCAGCCCGGTATCGAGATGGGGCAGCCCGAAATGGGCAGCGAGCCGCTTGGCGATCGTGCCCTTGCCCGACGCCGCCGGCCCATCGACCGCAATGACGAGACGCGCCGTCATCGCTGGGACCGCGCCACTCCGTGGCGCTCGAGATCATGAGGCGCCACGGAGTGGCGCGGTCCCGGCACAAGACTCATGAACCCGCCTCGATCCTCGCCCCGAGGCCGTTCATCAGGGCGGCGAAGCCGGGGAACGAGGTGTCGATCGGCGCGCCGTCGTCGACGGCGACAGGCTCGCGCGCGGCCAGCCCGAGCACCAGGAAGGACATGGCGATGCGATGGTCGAGATGCGTCTCGACCAGCCCGCCGCCCGCCGGCGCCTTGCCGTCGCCGTGCACGATCAGGAAATCGGCGCCCTTCTCGTGCCGCACGCCGTTGGCGGCGAGGCCGGCGGCGACGCTCGCCAGCCGGTCGCTCTCCTTGGCGCGCAGCTCGGCCAGGCCGAGCAGGCGCGTCGTGCCCTCGGCGCAGGCCGCTGCCACGGCGAGGATCGGATACTCGTCGATCATCGTCGGGGCGCGCTCGGGCGGCACGTCGACGCCCTTCAGCGCGCCGCCGCGCACATGCAGGTCGGCGACCGGCTCGCCGCCGATCTCGCGCGGGTTCTCGAAGGCAATGTCGGCACCCATCTCCTGCAGCGTCGTGAACAGGCCGGTGCGCAGCGGGTTCACACCGACAGCCTCGACCAGCACGTCGCTGCCCGGCTTCACGCAGGCGGCGACCACGGCGAAGGCGGCCGACGAAGGGTCGCCCGGCACGACGATGTCGCGCGCCCGAAGCTCCGGCCAGCCGACCACCGTGATGCGCTTGCCGCGCCCGCTTTCTCCCGCACAAACCCGCACTTCCGCACCGAAATGACACAGCATGCGCTCGGTGTGATCGCGCGTCGCCTCGGGCTCGACCACCGTCGTCTCGCCCGCCGTGTTGAGGCCGGCGAGCAGGATGGCGCTCTTCACCTGGGCCGAGGCGACCGGCAGCGTGTACTCGATCGGCACCATCTCGTCGGTGCCGACGATGGCCAGCGGCAGGCGGCCGCCCGCGCGCGACTCGAAGCGGGCGCCCATGCGCCCGAGCGGCTCCATCACGCGCTGCATCGGCCGCCGCCGCAGCGAGCCGTCGCCGGTCATGAAGGAGGTGAAGCGATGGCTGGCCAGGATGCCGGCGAGCAACCGGGCGGACGTGCCCGAGTTGCCGAGGTCCAGCATGTCGGCGGGCTCGCGGCCGCCACCGACGCCGAAGCCGTGCACCCGCCAGACTCCGTCCTGCTCGACGACCTGCGCACCGAGCGCCCGCACCGCGGCGGCGGTGCGCAGCACGTCCTCGCCGGTCAGCAGGCCGGTGACGGTGGTCTCCCCCAGCGCCATCGAACCGAACATCAGCGCGCGATGCGATATCGACTTGTCGCCCGGGACGCGCACCTTCCCCTCCAGCCGCGCAACGGGATGGGCGATCAGCCTGGGCGGGGCGGCGGAGAGGGACAACGAAACTCCCGAAAGCGGCGCGCCGCCCTCCTACCATGTCCGAATTTGCTTTTG
The DNA here is from genome assembly GCA_945957125.1 of uncultured Rhodospirillales bacterium. Lineage (GTDB taxonomy): Bacteria > Pseudomonadota > Alphaproteobacteria > Reyranellales > Reyranellaceae > Reyranella. Next base: position 13,746 of record CAMFJT010000017.1, read on the forward strand.
ACAGGGTGAAAGACGCGTGACATACGCGCTCCCTCGCGGCTGTACGGCCCTTCGCAGCGGAATTTTCCGGGAGAACCACGTGGTCAAGGCGTCCTGGGGCACCAAGCGCACCTGCCAGAATTGCGCAGCGCGCTTCTACGACCTGAACAAGAGTCCGATCAAATGCCCGAAGTGCGGCCGGGAGCATGACCGGGAGGACTTCGTGAAGGTGCGGCGCGGCCGCGCCTCCGCGGCGGCGACGGCCGCCACGGCGGCAGCGGCGGCAGCCGCCAAGCTCGCGCTGGCCAAGAACAAGAAGGTGGAGGACGGCGCGATGGACGACGAGGCCGCCGACCTGGAGGCCGACGACGACGCGCTGGAGGACACCGACGATCTGGCCGACGAGGCCGAGGACATCGAGGTCGAGGTCGAGGACGACAAGGGCGAGGGCGACCGCTAGAGCGGGAACAGTTGCAAGCCGGCGGATCGCGAACTATACCTCGCGCCGCCAGCATCGAGTTTCGGGGCCATAGCTCAGCTGGGAGAGCGCTACAATGGCATTGTAGAGGTCGACGGTTCGATCCCGTCTGGCTCCACCAAACATCGAGGGCCTAGCAGGAAGCTGCTAGGCCCTTTGTTTTTGCGCCGGCTTCACCCGCACCCGCCAAGACCGCATTCAGGCGCCCGTAAGCTGCGCCTGCGAGATATTGGAGGGAATTCAAGAGGAATCGGGATTGCCCCTCCGTCAGATCGATCGGCATGTCGGCTTGCGCCTGCGTCAGCGCCGCATGGCGCGCGGTATCACCCAGGCTGATCTCGCCAAGGCGGTGGGACTGACCTTTCAGCAGATCCAGAAGTACGAGAGCGGCGCCAACCAGCTCGTCAGCAGCCGGATGTACGAGATCGCCGACGCGCTCGACGTCCCGGTGGCGTTCTTCTTCGAGGGCCTGGCGCACCGCCAGCGGCGCGGCGCGGCCAACGTCGCGCCTATCGATCTCCTCGCTACTGCCGAGGCCCAACGGCTCGTCCTGGCCTATTGGAAGATCGACAGAAGCAACACCCGCAAGCACGTGCGCGATCTCATCCAGTCCCTGTCCGACGCGCGCTGATCGTCCGTTCAGAAGCGCGGATAGGCGGGAAAGCTGCGTCGATTGACCATCGGCGAGTCGGTGAAAAGGACCAGGAAGAGTTCCGAAAACAGCCGGCCGACCCGCGGATCGTCCGGGCCCGTAGCCGGCGTCCACGCAGTCGATTGGGACAGCGCGAGATCGTTGCGGCAGTAGACGGCGAACACCGCGAAGCGGCCGGCCGCGTCGACCGGCGCGGGCCGGTGGCGCACCTCCCCGGCACAGACGCGCTGGGCGGTGAGGTCGATGGCCGAATCGAAGACCAGCACCAGGCGATAGTCCGGCCGCGGCAGCTCCGCCGGAATCTCGTCGGTAAAGGTCAGCCGCGGCCGAGGCCGGTTGGCCTGCATCACCGGCAGCAGCCGGCGCCGCGATTCCTCGGGCGACAGCGCCGGAAACGGATTGCCTTCGAAGAGCACGCGGAAGGTCCGGCCGTTGGTCGCGGCATAGAACTCGCTGAAATCGTACTGTGGCGCGTAGTCCGTCCCGCCGATGCTGCCCGCCGGCGCCGCGCACGCGGCCAGCAGCAGGGAGACGGCCGATACGACGAAAAGGCGATGGATCACGCCGTGAGGCTCGCGAGCGGCGACCGCTTCGTCAAGTGCTCATGCCCCGCTGCCTGCGATCGCGCCGCGCGCCTCTGAGGTCCGAGTTCGGGCTGCCGGGCAGAGCGGCGTCGTTCTTGCGCGGGCCGGGTTCGCTGTCCGGACGCCGCTGGGGCGGATCGATGCTCGCGCCCGGATTGAGGCGCTCGTACTCGTGGTCGGTTACCTTGTCGGAAGGACGGGGCATGACGTTCTCCGGAATTCCTCAGGAACAACGGCCCCCGCGTCGATTTCGTTGCCGCCGCCCCGGCATCCTGTACCGTCGTCCCGGCGCACACAGCGACAGGAGCCACGATGACCCCGATGCAGCCGCGCGAGCCTCTGGTCTATCGCTTCGCGGACGACGGCACGACTCCCAACAACGCCAGCCTGCCTCTCGTGCTCTATCGCGACGTCGTCGGGATGGCGCGCGGACGCGACCCCGCGGCGGCGTTCGAGACGTTGTTCGCCACGCACGGCTGGGCTGGTTCCTGGCGCAACGGCATCCACGGCTTCCTGCATTTCCACGCGGCCACGCACGAGGTGCTGGGAATCGCGCGCGGCCGGGCGCTGGTCCAGTTCGGAGGCGACGGAGGCCGCGATATCGAGGTCGAGGCAGGCGACGTGGCGATCCTGCCTGCCGGCACCGGCCATCGCCGCCTGTCGGCGAGCGACGATCTTCTGGTCGTCGGCGCGTATCCGTCCGCCGGCCCCTACGACCAGTGGCGCCCCGGCGAGATCGGCCATCGCGACGCACTCGCGCGCATCGCCCGAGTGCCGGCGCCAGCGCAGGACCCGGTCTATGGCCGCGACGGACCGCTGACCCGGTTGTGGCCCCGTTGACCTATTGCGGCGCCTCGCCCCGCGCGAGTGCGAGCTCGCGCCGGGCTCGCCGGATCGCCGGCTCTTCCATGTCGATCCGTTCGGCTTCGTTGAGAGCGCTGTTGGCCGCGGCGAAGTCCCGTCGGGCAATCGCCGCGCGCATGCGGGCAAGAGCATCGGCGATGCGGGCCTCGCGCTGCGCGGCCTCGTCCTGCGCGGCCTTCAGCGAGGCCCGCAGCGCGGCGATCTGCGGGGCTTCGGGCTTCAAGCGAGCCGCTTCCGACAGCTCTGCCTCCGCGGTCGCGCGGTCGTCGTGGTCGACGGCCAGCCGCGCCCGTTCGAGATGGCGGGCGAGCTGGCCTTCCGGAGTCTCGAGGCGGGCAAGCTCGTCGCGCGCCACGGCGGTCTCGGCAAGCCCGGGCGCGGCCTTGTCCGCCCGGGCGAGGGTGGCCTTCGCGGCGGCGTAGTTGCCCGCCGCGGCCTGACGTCGGGCAGCGCCGACCAGCGCCACCGCCTCGTCCCGCTTCAGCCCGTTGACGACGACGATCTCGTCGCCCGGCGTTACTTGTGGCGACGTTGCCTGCGACCGCGTCGCATTGGGAGCGGCCTGCTGCTGGGGCGCCGACGCGGTCGACGGATCGGCACGGTCTTCGAGGACGAGCAACCCCGCGGCTGCGATGACGATCACCGCCGCCGCCCCATAGAAGACTTGCCGTCTCCTCGTCTTGCCGACGTCACGCATCGCAGCCCCAACGCGCTATGACGAAGGCGGTTGCAAGAAACGGATCTTCCCCCTCTGCATCTTCGACCGCGGCAATACACATAGCGAGCAGGCGAGTGCCCTTTCAGCGGCCTACTGGTCGAGGAAGCCGAAACGCGCGTCGATCAGGCAACCCTGGCTTTCGCGGCAGGCCAGCAGCTCGTCGGCCGGCCGGGCGGGGTCGCGCCGCTTGCAGGCCAGCCAGTCGTTGTTGCCCTTGGCGATCGTGGCGGCCGACAGCGCCTTCTCGCGCCGGCCCTGCTCGCGCGAGGCGATGATCTGCCGCGTGAGGTAGTCCCACAGGCGGCGATCCTGGACCTTGGCCTTCTCCATCGCCTCCGCCGTCTCGCGGCATTCGCGACGGGTGGATCCGGCGCATTGGGTCTTGAGGAATTCCTCCATGTCGCGCAGGCGCGCTTCGGAGACCCCGGCGCAATAGCTCGCCAGCCGCTCCTGCTCGGTGAGGAAGCCTACGCCCTGCGCCTGCGACCCCGATGCCCCCAGCACCGCGCCAGCGATCAGGGCCAGACCCGGCCGCCACATCGTCGCATCCTTCCCTCCAGGCTCACCCTGCGGGAGGATGGCGCGTCGTTAGGCGCGAGTCACGCGTCAGAGCGGACGCAACCGGCGCGTGACGGACTGCAGGTCGTCCTGGGTGTAGGGCTTGCGCATCAGCGCCATGCGCGGATCGACCGCGACGCGCGCCGCCAGCTCGGGCGTCTCGTAGCCCGTGGCGATCACGATCGGGAGCTGGGGATGGAGCGCGCGCAGCTCACCCGTCAGCACGTCGCCGCGGCGGTCGGGCAGGCCGATGTCGACGATCGCCAGGCCGATATCGCCGCCCAGCAGCTTGACCTTGCTGATCGCCTCGGTCGCCGACCCGGCGGTCTCGACACGATAGCCGAGATCGCGGAGCTGCTCGGCCGCCACCATCTGGACGAGGATCTCGTCCTCGACCAGCAGGATGCGTGGTGGCGCATCGTGGGCATCCAGCATGTCGCCCAGCCGGGCAGCGAGGGCATCGTAGGTGAACGGCTTGGTGATCAGCGCGACGCCGGGATCGAGACGGCCGTCGTGCACGATGGCGTTGCGCGCATAGCCGGTGGTGAACAGCACCTTGAGGTCCGGCCGCATGGTGCGCGCGGCATCGGCGAGCTGGCGGCCGTTCATGCCGCCGGGCAGGCCGACATCGGTGAACAGCAGGCGGATTTCCGGATGACGCGCGAGCATCTCCAGCCCGGCGGCCCCGACATGTGCCTCGAGCACGGTATAGCCGAGCTCGCGCAGGATGCCGGTCGAATGGGCCCGAACGTCCGGATCGTCCTCGACCACCAGGATGGTCTCGCCGCTGCGGCTGCGCGGGGCGTGGCCCACGCCCGATGGCTCGGGCGCGAGCTCGTCGTCGGCGAGCTGGCGCGGCAGGTAGAGCTTCACCGTCGTGCCCAGCCCCTCCTCGCTGTAGAGCTTCACGTGGCCGCCCGACTGCTTGACGAAGCCGTAGACCTGGCTGAGACCGAGCCCGGTGCCGTGGCCGATGTCCTTGGTGGTGTAGAACGGCTCGAAGGCGCGGGCCTGGACCTCGCGCGACATGCCGATCCCCGAATCGGTGATCGAGATCACGACGTACTGTCCCGGCACGACCTCGGTCTGCGTCGCGGCATAGGTCTCGTCGAGCATGGCGTTCGCCGTCTCGATGGTGAGCTTGCCGCCGCCCGGCATGGCGTCGCGTGCGTTGACCGCGAGGTTCAGGATCGAAACCTCGAGCTGGTTCGGATCGACCAGCACGCGCCACAGCCCGCCCGCCAGCACCGTCTCGATCGCGACCTGTTCGCCGAGCGTACGGCGCAGCAGCTCGGACATGCCGGTCACCAGGCGGCCGACATCGACCGTCTTGGGGTCGAGCGGCTGGCGGCGCGAGAAGGCGAGCAGGCGCTGGGTGAGCGAGGCCGCCCGCTCCGCGCCGCGCATGGCGTAGTCGATCGAACGCGCCAGGCGGGCGGGATCGAGCGCGGCCCCGGAGCCGACCGCCCGCTGCATCGATTCGAGGTTGCCGATGATCACGGTGAGAAGGTTGTTGAAGTCGTGCGCCACGCCACCGGTGAGCTGGCCGATGCCCTCCATCTTCTGCGCCTGCGCCAGCTGCTCCTGGGCGCGCTGCAGCGTCTCCTGCGCCTGCCGACGCTCGGTGATGTCGCGCGTGATCTTGGCGAAACCGATCAGCTCGCCGGTGTGGTCGCGGATCGGGTTGATCACGACGCTTGCCCAGAAGGTCGAGCCGTCCTTGCGGACCCGCAGGCCTTCGGCCTCGAACTTGCCCTTCTCGCGCGCCGTGGCGAGCGCGCGCTGCGGTACGCCGGCCGCGCGGTCGGCGGGCGTATAGAAATTCCCGAAGTGCCGGCCGACGATCTCGGACGCGAGATAGCCCTTGATGCGCTGGGCGCCGGTGTTCCAGTTGCTCACGATCCCCTCGGGATCGAGCATGTAGACGGCGTAGTCGGTGACGCTCTCGACGAGATGCTGGAAGCGGCCTTCCGCATGGGCCCGCTGGGCGGCCTCCTGGACCAGACGGTCGTTCGCCGCGGCGAGTTCCGAAGTGCGCTCCGCCACCCTGGTCTCGAGCGTCCGCTCGTTCTCGCGCAATGCCTGCTCGACCTCGCGCCGTCGACGAATCTCGTCCTGCGCGGCGCGATAGAGCCGGGCCTTGTCGATGGCGATGGCCGCCTGCACGGCGATCGCCGCCACGATGCGCTCGGCGCGCGCATCGAACACGTCCGGTTGCGGATGGCCGAAGAACAACCCGCCGAGCACCTCACCGGTGCGCGAGACGACCGGCGCGGCAAGATAGCTGGCGACCGGCAGGTGACCCTTGGGATGGCCGTGATAAGGCGGGTTCTTGCCGAAGCGTGGATCCTTCGTGATGTCGCCGGAGCGCACGATGCCCTCGCCGTTGAAGGTCGGCGCGAACACCGCCGTGTTGCGCGGCATGGGAAACCTCGAGAACGCCTCGCGCGGCGCGCCCGACAACGCATAGAGCGTGTACGATTCACCTTTGTCGTCGATCACGTTGTAGAAGAATGCGCCGAATGCCGCTCCCGACAGGCGCGTGGCGGCATCGGTCACGACCTGCACCGCCCGCTCGAGATCGAGTTCCGCGGCGACCGTGGTGCCGACGTCGTTCAGCAGCTCGAGGAGCTGCGTCTCCTCCTGCAGCAGGCGCGATGTCTCGCGCCGCGCGCGCGCGAGCGTCAGGTTGGCTTCGACCCGCGCCAGCAGCTCGCGCGCCGAGAACGGCTTAGTGAGATAGTCGTCGGCGCCGGCGCGCAGCCCTTCCACCTTGGCTTCTTCCCCGGCCCGCGCCGACAGCAGGATCACCGGCGTGTCCTTCAGCGCCGGGTCGCCGCGCAGCGCGGCGATGAGGCCGAAGCCGTCGAGCCCCGGCATCATCACGTCGGAGAGAACGAGGTCGGGCTCGAGCCGACGCGTGGCATCGAGCGCCGCAGTGCCGTCCGACACCGACTCCACGCGATAGCCCGCGTCGCCGAGCAGCCGCTCGACATAGTGGCGCATGTCGCGATTGTCGTCGGCCAGCAGCACGAGCCGGTCCTGCCCGGCGCCCGCCGCGCCCGGGACCGCGAGATCCTGCGCGCCCGAGGCCGCCGGCGCTTCGGTCGGCCCGGCCGCGCCATCGAGCCAGCTCACGGCCTCCTGGACATAGGCCTCGGCACGCACGGTCGGCGACTGCCGTGGGTCGGCGGTCGCCTGCACCCGCTCGGCGGGCAGGTGATCGGCGCCGAACGGCAGGCGCACGGTGAAGCGGCTGCCCCGGCCCATGGTGCTTTCGACCGCAATCGTGCCGCCATGCAACCGAACCAGCTCCTGCACCAGCGCGAGCCCGATGCCGCTGCCCTCGATGCTGCGGCCACGCGCGCCTTCGACGCGATGGAAGCGCTCGAAAAGATGAGGCAGCTCGTCGGCCGGGATGCCCGTGCCGGTGTCGCGAACGACCAGCTCGGCCGCTTCGCCGTCGGCGCTCGGCGCGACCTCGACCGCGATGCTGCCCTCGAAGGTGAACTTCAGCGCATTGGACAGAAGGTTCAGCACGACCTTCTCCCACATGTCGCGATCGACATGCACCGGCTGCGGCAACGCGGGCGCCTCGACCTGCAGGACGAGGCCTGCCCGTTCGATGGCCGAACGGAAGGTCGAGGCGAGCTCCGCGGTGAAGCCGGCGAGATCGATCGGCTCGTAACGTGCCTGCGCCTTGCCCGCCTCGAGCCGGGAATAGTCGAGCAGCGAGTTGACCATGCGCAGCAGGCGCACGCCGTTGCGATGGGCCGTCGACACCAGGGCGCGGTCGGCGGACGGCAGCGCATCGCTGGACCGTGCCAGCACCTCCTCGAGCGGGCCGAGCATGAGCGTGAGCGGGGTGCGAAACTCATGGCTCACATTGGAGAAGAAGGCGGTCTTGGCACGGTCGATCTCGGCCAGCGCCTCGGCGCGGCGCTTCTCCTGCTCGTAGGCTTCGGCATTGGCGATCGCGGCGGCGATCTGGCCGGCCGCAAGCTTGAGGAAGCCGGCATAGCCATCGTCGTACAGGCGGAAGGGATTGAGGCCGACGATCAATGCGCCGGTGCGTCCGGTCTCCCCGCTCGACAGGATCGGCAGCACGACCGCGCTACGCGACGGTTGCGGCCAGGCACCGGTCGGTGCGGCCTCCCCGAGCAGCCCCGCGAGGTCCGCAACGTGGCGGGCCTTGTGCCCGGCGATCGCCTCGGCCACCGGCCACGGCTCGCCCGGCCGCAGCGGCAGCGTGGACGGCAAAGCGACGCCGTCCCCCGCCAGGCCGGTGCTGGCCGCCAGTACGGCCTGCTCGCTGCCCGGCTCGACCATGTAGAGCGCCGCGAACGTCAGGTCGCGCGGGTTGGTTGCCAAGGCGCGCGCGCTCAAGGCGCAAGCGTCCTGCCAGGTGCGTCCCTCGCCGGCGCGCGCCGCCAGCTCGCGCAGCAAGGCGATCTGGCGCTCGCCGATCACGCGCTGGGTGTCGTCGGTGTTGGCGCAGATGATGCCGCCCACCGTGCCGTCGCCGGTCGGGATCGGACTGTACGAAAAGGTGTAGTAGGTTTCCTCGGGATAGCCGTTGCGCTCCATGATGAGGAGCTGCTCTTCGACATAGATGCCGGCCTCGCCCTTCATCGCGGTGTCGAGCATCGGGCTGATATCGGACCAGATCTCGCGCCACACCTCGGCCGTGGGCCGGCCCAGCGCCCACGGATGCTTGCCGCCGATGATCGACTTGTAGGGATCGTTGTAGAGATAGGTGAGCTGGCGGCCCCAGCCGATCCAGATCGGCTGGCGCGACGCCAGCATGATGCGCACGGCAGTCTTCAAGGCGTCCGGCCAGGCCTGCGGCGGCCCGAGCGGCGTGGCCGCCCAGTCGTATGCGCGCATCAGGCCCGCGAGCTCGCCCTGACCGAGGAAAAGCTGGTCGCTAACGACCGGCGCTTCTCCTGATCCCGTGTTTGCCATTCAGTTGCTTCCCCCGCAGAGCGCTTAAACGCCCTGCGCGCCGAAAGGTTGCGCGCGCCGCCATTCGTCGCACGCTCTCGTCGCCCCCGCAAATCGACAGGCCCGATGGGACGCGCGCATCCCGCATGCCTCGGTGACCGACCCATAGTGTGAATTTTTGGCGTCGCACCATAAATATTGTGGCCGACCTGCGGCGATCGCGTTAGGCTTTCTTCCGGTAGCTGAGGGAGGTGCTTTATCCGTTCGAGGGGCCTGCACCCCGACGGGTTCCGGTTCACCGGCGGTCCATCCGCCGCGTGCCCCGTCAGCTTCACCTTCAGCCCTCGTGTCGATCGTCCACGCCTCCGCTTCGCGGAGGCGTTTTCATTCGTGGACGGCCGATCCCCTTCTCCAGCCTCTGACACCGGAGCATGAATATGGCCAAACGCGCCACCCGCCGCGCCAAGCTTCACGCCATCGACGGCGACCGTATTCACAATCTCGTCTTCGAGCACGCTCCGGCCAACGATCGCGACCAGAGCTACCTGCGCAGGATCAAGCCGCGCAGCGACAACCAGCGCATCCTGATGGAAGCGATCGCCGCCAAGCCGCTGACCATCGCCGTCGGCCCGGCCGGCACGGGCAAGACCTATCTGGCGATCTCCGCCGCCGTGGAGGCCCTGGAAGCCGGCACCGTCTCGCGCATCGTGCTGAGCCGGCCGGCCGTCGAGGCGGGCGAGAACCTGGGCTTCCTGCCCGGCGACATGCGCGAGAAGCTGGATCCTTACCTCCGCCCACTATGGGACGCGCTGAACGACCGGTTGGGCGCCAAGCGCCTGCGTCAGAACCTCGACGACGGCCTGATCGAGATCGCGCCGGTCGCCTTCATGCGCGGCCGCACCCTGAACAACGCCTTCGTGCTGATCGACGAGGCGCAGAATTGCACCTACGGCCAGCTCAAGATGCTGCTGACACGGCTGGGCTGGCACTCCACCATGGTCATGACCGGCGACCCGGACCAGACCGACCTGCTGCCCGAGCTGTCCGGCCTCGGTGCCATTGCCCAGCGCCTGGAGGGCTTCGAGGACGTCGCCGTCGTGCGGCTGGCCGACAAGGACGTGGTCCGCCATCCGCTGGTGGGACGGATGCTGTCCGTGCTCTGAGAGGCGCCCCCGCTCGGGCAGGACGGGCGAAACGATCCACAGATCGGCATGTTCCAAACAATTGGATCGAATAGGGAACATTTCGCTTCGCATCTCTTTTATTCGATCCCGCCGAAGGTCGAATAGGTCATTGCGATCAAGGCATTAGCTACGGAGTGGCAGGGGGCTGCCACTCCGGCTAGATTGAGTCAATACGGTGACGGTCCTGCAACCTCACGCACCCATTTGGCTTCTTCACAGACTTCCCCACATCCCTGCCGTGACCAGCGAACTCCAGCCAGAACAAAAACCGAGCGAGGACTCGCTTCCCGCCGAGGCAACGCTCGCCGACGGCATGCGCATCATCGCCGAGCTCGTTCGTACACTGCCGAAAAAACCCGGGGTCTACCGGATGATCGGCGCCGACGGGGAAGTGCTCTATGTCGGCAAGGCGCGGTCGCTGCGCAATCGCGTCGCCGCCTATACCCAGCCGACACGGCTCGAGACCCGGCTGATGCGGATGGTATCCCACACGCGCAGCATGGAATTCGTCGTCACCGACAGCGAAGCCGAGGCGCTGCTGCTCGAGAACAACCTGATCAAGCGCTTCAGGCCGCGCTTCAACGTGCTGCTGCGCGACGACAAGTCGTTTCCCTACATCGTCATCCGCCGCGACACGCCATGGCCGCAACTCGCCAAGCACCGCGGCGCGCGCCAGGCGGGCAACGAGTATTTCGGCCCGTTCGCCTCGGCCACCGCCGTCAACCGCACGCTCTATGCCCTGCAGCGCGCCTTCCCGCTGCGCTCCTGCTCCGACGGGGTGTTCTCGACGCGCACGCGGCCCTGCCTGCAATACCAGATCAAGCGCTGCACGGCGCCGTGCGTCGGCCGCATCGAGCGGCCCGAATACGGCGGCATCGTCGACGAGGTGCGCGACTTCCTGGGCGGCCGCAACCGAGAGGTCCAGCAGGCCCTCTCGCAGCGCATGGAGGCGGCGTCCAACGCGCTTCACTTCGAGCAGGCCGCCGTGTTGCGCGACCGCATCCGCGCGCTGGCCCACATCCAGTCGCACCAGTCGATCAGCCTCGACTCGATCGACGAGGCCGACATCTTCGCCGCCCATGCCGACAGCGGCCAGGTCTGCGTGCAGGTGTTCTTCCTGCGCGCCGGCCAGAACCTCGGCAATCGCGCCTACTTCCCCAGCCACGCCAAGGAGCTCGATCCGCCCGCCGTGCTGACCGCCTTCATCGGCCAGTTCTACGAGGCCCGTCCGGCGCCGAAGCTGATCCTGACCAGCCACGACGTGGACGAGCGCGAGCTGATGGAAAGCGCGCTGGCGCTGGGCGCGGGGCACAAGGTCGAGATCCGCACGCCCAGGCGCGGCGACCAGAAGGACGCACTCGACCAGGCCGTCACCAACGCGCGCGAGGCCTTGGCGCGACGGCTCGCAGAGCGCGGCACGCAGCGCCAGCTTCTCGAAGGCACCGCGCGCGTGCTCGGCCTCGATGCCTCGCCGGAGCGCATCGAGGTCTACGACAACAGCCACATCCAGGGCACCGCGCCGATCGGCGCGATGATCGTCGCGGGGCCCGAGGGCTTCATCAAGAACAGCTATCGCAAGTTCAACATCCGGAGCGAGGGCGCAGCGGGCGACGACTTCGCGATGATGCGCGAGGTGCTGTCGCGCCGCTTCGGCCGCGCGCTCAAGGAAAATCCCGAGCGCGACGAGGACCATTGGCCCGACCTCGTGCTGATCGACGGCGGCCAGGGACAGCTCGAGGTCGCGCGCCAGGTGCTGGCCGAGCTCGGGCTGGAGGACATCCCGATCGTCGGCATCGCCAAAGGGCCCGACCGCGACGCCGGCCGCGAGCGCTTCTTCGTGCCGGGCAAGCCGCCCTTCTCGCTCGAGCCGCGCGATCCGGTGCTCTACTTCCTCCAGCGCCTGCGCGACGAGGCGCACCGGTTCGCCATCGGCACGCACCGCACGCGCCGCGCCGGCGAGCTCACGCGCTCGGCGCTCGACGAGGTGCCGGGCATCGGCGCCTCGCGCAAGCGCGCGCTGCTGCACCATTTCGGCAGCGCCCGCGCGGTGGGCGCGGCGACGCTGGAGGACATCAAGTCGGTGGCCGGCATCTCCGACGCGCTGGCGCGGAAGATCCACGACCATTTCCGCGGCGGCGGCTAACCGGCGGCGTGCCCCGCCGGCGAAAGCCTCATTCCAGCGTCTCGTCGCAGCGCGCGAGAAAGGCCGGCGGCAGCGTGAGGCCAAGCGCCTTCGCGGTCCGGAGATTGGCCAGCAGCTCGAACCTGGTCGGCTGCTCGACCGGCAGGTCGCGCGGCGGCGTTCCGTCGAGGATGCGCTTGACGTAGTAGGCCGAGCGCCGAACGAGGTCGGTGAAGGACACGCCGTAGCTCATCAGCGCGCCGGCTTCCGCGAAGTTCCGGCTTGCGCCCACGAGGGGAATGCCGCGCTCGATCGCCAGCGCCGCCATCTTGCCGGCAAGAAACGTGAACAGGGCATCGGATACCGCGACGATCGCCGTGGCGCGCTGCGTGCCGGCCGAACGGAAGGCATCGTCAAGCCCGTCGGGGCGATCGAGCTCGATGCCGCGGACCTCCAGCCCCAGCGCAGCGCCCGCCGCCTGCGCACGCGGCAGGATCTGCCGGTTGGAGACGTTCTGGGGATTGACCAGGATGGCGGCCTCGCGGACGTCCGGCAGGGCTGCTCGCAAAAGCTCGATGAGCTTGGGCGCGGTCTGGTCCGCCATCGTCGCCAGGCCCGTGGTGTTCCCGCCCGGACGGGCCAGGCTGTCGATGAGCCCGGCTCCGACGGGATCGTTGGTGGAGACGAACACCAGCGGCGTCGTCCTCGTCGCCTGCTGCGCCGCCTGCACGGACGCGATCGTCACGACCATCATCACGTCCGGCGCGCGGGCGAGAGCCTGCTGCGTGAGGGCGGGAAAGCGGCCGTAATTGCCTTCCGCGTAGTAGATATCCAATACGTAGTCGCGTCCCTCGACGAGGGCGTTGTCGGCCAGGCCTTCGCGCAGGGCCGCCGCGAACTTCGTCTCGCTCGCCACCGTTCCGGGTGCGATCCACGCGATGCGGGCGATGCCCCGGGCACCTGCCGCGCCGTGCCATGCCAGGGCGGCCCCGCCCGCTGCAACGACGATCGCGCGCCTTCGCGAAATATTCCGATGCTTCATTCGATCGTCTCGTCCGCCTGGGCGATCATGCTGGCCGGCACGTCCAGGTCGAGGGCTCTGGCCGTCCCGAGGTTGATCACCGTCTCGAATCGCGTCGGCTGCAGGACCGGAAGGTCCTGCGGCTTCTCGCCCTTGAGGATCCGCCCGACATAGAGGCCGGCCTGCCGCCAGGTGTCCGTGAGGACGCTGCCATAGCTGACGAGCCCGCCCTTCTCGACGAAATCGCGGGAATCGTACAGAGCCGGTATCCTGTACCGTGCCGCCAGCGCCACGATGCGGTCGCGAAACACCAGGCCATAGGTGGGATCCGTGCCGACCAGCAGGGCGCCGATCTTCCGACGGTCCATCTCGGCGAATGCCCTGTCGATCTCCTCGCCGCCGTCCGCGGTGAAGACATGCAGGGTTTGCCCGAGCAGCGCCACGGCAGCTTCGGCGTCGCGGATCTGGCCCTCGGCGAGAGTCGTCTTGCGGTTGAGGATCAGGCCCACGTCCTGCGCACGCGGCAGGAGCTGCCTCAGGATCTGCAGTCGCTTGGCGGTGAACAGGGAGCCCATGAAGGATGCGCCGGTGACGTTGCCTTCCGGCCGGCCGATGCTCGTCACCAGCCTGTCCGCGACGGGATCGCCGCCATAGGCGAAGACGATCGGTATCGTGGCGGTTGCCTGCCGGCTCGCTCTCACCGTCAGGGGGCCGCCGCTGGCGAGGATGACCATGACCTTCTCGTCGACAAGCTCCCGGGCGAGCGCGGGCAGCCTCTCCAGCTGGCCTTCGGCGGATCGGCGTGCGACGGCGAGGTTCCGGCCTTCGACGAAGCCGGCTTCGGCCAATCCCTTGAAGAAGGCGACCGTCAGCAGCTCGATGAAGCCGGTCCCGAGCAACCCGATGGTCGGCGCGGTTGCCTGCGCGCGGGCAACGCCGCCGTCCGCGAGCGTGGCGACGATGCCCGCGACGAGGGTCCGGCGCCGCATTGCCCCGATCGGATGGCGGATCGCGATCATGGGCGGAGCGCCTTGAGATTGTAGACCTCGACGGGCCGCGTCATGCCGCGCATCGGCCGTTCCCCCAGGGGCTCGCATTCCACGACGTTCTCGATGGCCGCGGCGAGCCGGCCGCTCACCAGCACCTCGCCGTCGGCGGCGCCGCTGCAGAGCCGGGCGGCCAGGTTGATGACCGCGCCGATGGCGGTGTAGTCGAAGCGATCCTCGAAACCGATCCGGCCGAGCGTGGCGTAGCCCTGCGACATGCCGATGCCGAGACCGAGGCGATGGCCGCGCCGGCTCCAGACCGGCATCAGCGCCGCCACCGCGTCGCGCATCTCGACGGAGAGCCGCGCGGCGCGCTCCGGCGCGTCCTCGCAGGGCAGCGGATCGTTGAAGAACACCAGCATGCCGTCGCCGGTGAAACGGTCGAGCGTGCCCTCGTACTTGCGGATCAGCGGGCCGACGGCGCCGTGATACTCCTTCAGCACCGCCATGATGTCCTCGGGCTCGGCGGTCTCGGAGAAGCTGGTGAAGCCGCGCAGGTCGCAGAACATGGCGACCACCTCGCGGCGGTGGTTCTCCAGGATCTTCTCGTTGCCGGCCGAGACGATCGCCTGCGCGAGCTGCGGTGCCAGGAAGCCGCGCAACCGGCCGACGCGCTGCAGCTCCTCGACCTGTTCGTTGACCTTGATCTCGAGCCCGCGATTGAGCGCCTGCACCTCGTCGTGCAGCGCCTTGATGCGCAGCATGGCGCGCACCCGCGCCACCAGCGCGCCGTGGTCGATCGGCTTGGTGAGATAGTCGTCGCCGCCGGCGTCGAGGCCCGCCACGACGTCCCTGGGCGTCGCCTTGGCGGTCACCAGGATCACCGGGATGAACGGCAGCGTCCTGTCGGCCTTCAGGCGGCGCACGACCTCGAGCCCGTCGATCTTGGGCATCATGATGTCGAGCAGCACGAGGTCGGGCGGATCGGCCGCGATCATGGCGAGCGCCTGCTCGCCGTCGCCGGCCTCGTCCACCTCATAGCCCAGCGCGGTGAGGCGCATGCGCAGGATCTCGATGTTGTCGGCGACGTCGTCGACGACGAGGATGCGGGCAGGGTCGCGCATGGTCCGTTCAGGCGCCGAGGATCTCGCGCACCTTGCTCAGCATCTGGCGCGGGCTGTAGGGCTTGGCGACGTAGCCGTCGCACCCGGCGGCGCGCGTCTTCTCCTCATCGCCCGACAGCGCGTAGGAGGTGACGGCGATCACCGGGATCGCTCTCAGCGCGGGATCGGCCTTGATCCGCCGGGTCGCCTCGTAGCCGTCCATCACCGGCATCTGGATGTCCATCAGGATCAGGTCGGGCCGGTGCTCGCTCGCCCTCTCGACGGCTTCGGCGCCGTCGTGCGCCTCGACCATGTCGTATCCCGCCATGCCGAGCAGGTCGCGCAGGATCTGGCGATTGTCCTCGGTGTCGTCAACCACGAGTATCTTCTTGCTCATTCGGCGGCTTCCCTCACGGCGGCGGCATTGACGGGAATGGTGATCTTGAAGTTCGAGCCCCGGCCCACCTCGGACTCGACGAAGATGCGGCCGCCATGGAGCTCGACGATCTTGCGCGAGATCGACAGCCCCAGTCCGGTGCCGCCCTTCTTGCGCGTGCTGGTGTTGTCGACCTGCTGGAACTCCTCGAAGATCTTCGCCTGGTCGACCTTGGCGATGCCGGGCCCGGTATCGATCACCGAGATCTTGAACCGGTCGCCGTCCTGGCGCGCGCGGATCTCGACCTTGCCCTCGTCGGTGAACTTGATGGCGTTGCCCACGAGATTGAGCAGCACCTGCGCGAGGCGCCGCGCATCGCCGCGGCCGAGCGGCAGGCCGGGCGACACGGCCGTGCGCAGCTCGATCTTCTTGGCCCTGGCCAGCGACTCGGTGGCCGACACGACCGTCGCCACCATGTCGGCCACGCTGTAATCCTCGATGGCGAGCGTAAGCTGGCCGGCCTCGATCTTGGACAGGTCGAGGACGTCGTTGATCAGCCCGAGCAGATGGCGGCCGTTGCCCTGCACGCGCTCCAGCACGCGCTGGGCCTTCTCCGGCATGTCACCGTAGAGCCCGTCGACCATCATCTCGGTGTAGCCCAGGATGGCGTTCAACGGCGTACGCAGCTCGTGGCTCATGTTGGCCAGGAACTGCGACTTGTGCTGGCTGGCGATCTCGAGCTGGCGGCTCTTTTCCTGGATCTCCGTGAACAGGCGCACGTTCTGGATGGCGATCACCGCCTGCGCGGCGAAGGTCTCGGCGAGCTCGATCTGCCGTGCGGCGTAGGGCCCTGCCGTGGGCTTGCGCAGCAGGATGCAGCCGATCGCCTCGCCCTCGCGCAGCATGGGCACCGACAGGACGGCGCGCACGTTGGTCCGGCGCGACAGATCGACGGTCAGCGCAAAGTCGCCCGGTGCGATGCCGTCGATGTCGGGAATATGGAACGTGCGCCCCTCCAGGACGGCTCGGCCCGCCGTCGTCGAGCCGTCCAGCGGCAGCCGCGTCCCGACCAGCTGCTCGAGCGTCCCTTCGTGATTGGCCAGCGCCAGCTCGTCGCCCTCGCGCAGGACGATCGTGGCATCGTCGGCGCCGCAGAAGCGCCGGGCGGCGGATACGACGGCCTTGAGGACGGGCTCGACGTCGGTCGGCGACTGGGAGATGACCTGCAGGATGCCGGCGGTGGCGGTCTGCTGCTCGAGGGATTCCGAAAGCTCGCGCGTGCGATCCTCGACGCGCTGCTCGAGCGTGACGTAGGATTCCTCGAGCGCCGCCGCCGACCGGTTGAACTGGTCGGCCAGCGATTCCAGCTCGTCGCCGGTCCTGATCGCGAGACGATGGCCGAGATCGCCGCGGCCGATGCGCTGCGCGCCCTCCTGCATGGCGCGGATCGGCACCACCATGCGCCGCGCGAGAAGCGCCGCCACCAGCCCCGCGATCAGCAGGCCGAGCACCAGCAGCGCCAGCGCCCGCAGGCCGGCGCCGATCACCGGCTGTTGCGCCTCGGCGGTCGGAAGCTCGACGAACACGATCCAGTTCAGGGCCGGGATCGTCGCGTGCGCCGACAGCACGGGAATGCCGGCGCGGTTGCGCGCGTCGACCGGGCCGGCATCGGCGCCTTGCGGCGCGATGGCGGCCGCGACCTGCCCGAGACGGCTCATGTCGGTGCCGCGCAGCACCAGCGACAGGTCGGGATGGGCGACCAGCCGGCCGAGCCGGTCGACGACATAGGCGTAACCCGAATTGCCGATCCTGATCTGCGAGACCACGTCCCAGATCAGCTTCAGGTTGACCTCGGCAACGGTGACGCCGCTGCGTCCGCCGTGTGCCACCGCCATCGTGAAATAGGGCTCGCTCTCCTTGCGGAAATAGACCGGGCCGAAATAGACCCGGTTGGCCATGGCGCCGACGAAGGCGGGATCGGCCGAATGATCGGTGCCCGCGCCGACCACGTCCATCGACAGCCGCGACACGCGGAGCTGCTCCCTGCCCTGGCGATCGAACTGCGCCAGCTCGGTAATCGCCGGCACCTGGCGTTGCAGGCGGATATAGTCGAAGCGTCGCTGCTCGACCGGCAGCGATGCCCATTGAGCCTGCGTCACCCAGCCGATCTGGCGCTCGATCTCGCGCACGAACGACTCGATCTTCTGCGCGGCGGCCTCGGCCTTCTCGCGCTGCACGTCGATCGAGGCGCGCCGGTTGTCGCGATAGACGAAATAGAGGTCGAGCGCAGCGTTGATCACCAGCACCGCAGTGACGAGACCGACGAACAGCACGACGTACTTGAAGAAGAGCCCGCGTCTCAATCGCTTCCCCGGCCCACGATGGGCGATCCTAGCGCCGTTCCGTTGCATTATCGAGCATGCGGCAGCGGATGCCTCACTCGATCACTTCGTCGCACCGGGCGAGAAGGATCGGCGGCAGGTCGATTCCCAGCGCTCGCGCGCTCCTCAGGTTGACCACCAGCTCGAAGCGCGAAGCCTGCTGCACCGGCAGGTCGGACGGCCGGGCGCCCTTCAGGATACGGCCGACATAGTCGGCGACCTGGCGCATGTTGTCGGCCTGGTTGGCGCCATAGGAGAAGAGCCCGCCCGCATCGGCGAACTCGCGGCGGAAGGAAAAGGCCGGCAAGCGGTGCTTCAGTTGCAGTGCTGCGCCGATATCGAAGCCCAGGCTGGGCTGCACGAGCACGGCATCGACGCCCTGCGCCTTCATTGTCGCAAAGGCCTCTTCCAGCGCCTGCAGCGAGCGGATGAGCGCGACCGGCGTGGCGAGGCCCTCAGCGCGCCCGACCGCCTCGACGTCGCGCCGCAGCGGCACGTGGAACGGATCGGCCTCGTTCAGCAGCAGGCCGATCGCGCTCGTCGCCGGCCTGATCTCCTTGAAGAGCTGCAGCCCCTTTCCGGCCAGCGCCGAGCTCGGGCTGAAGACGCCGGTGACGTTGCCTTCGGGCCGCGCGATGTTGCCGATTCCGCCGATTTCGGGCGCGGCGCCGAAAAAGACGATCGGCACCGTCGTGGTCGCCCGCCTGACCGCGTCGATCGCCTGGGACAGCACCGCCACGATGACGTCGATCCGCTGCGAGACCAGCGCGGCGGCCAGACCGTCGAGCCCGGCGTTGTTGACGCCCGCCGCGCGATAGTCGAACGCGACCGTCCTGTCCTCGACATAGCCGAGATCGGCCATGGCGTTGCGAAAGAGGGACCAGCTCGGCTCCGGGTCTCCGGACACCAGAAAGCCGACGCGCGGCACTTTCTGCGCGCGTGCTGCGTTCGCAGGCAAGGCCGTCAGGACGCCGAGAAAGCTACGCCGCTTCACCGGGGCGCCTCAGGCAGCGGCCGGCGTGCGGGCTGGCGGGGCAAGGCGGACCGGCAAGCGCCCGCGATCGTCGACGTTGTTGCGCATTCGATGGGCCACGGAGACGCCCGACCGTCAGCCCACCTGACGGGTCGCGGGTGCCGACCTCAACCATACGACATGGGGTTCGATCAAGAGAATCCTGCCGTGGTCGGCCTCCGGCATCGTGGTTGTCGCTGTCGGCGGGACCGTCCACGAGGGTGACAATTCGTTGCCCCGCACCGTAAGGTGCCGGCTTCCTATGCTGAATACCGCCAACATCCTCACGCTGTCGCGCATCGCGGCGATCCCGCTGGTCGTGGCCTGCTTCTGGCTCGATCGCGGCTGGTCGCAGTGGCTGTCGATGAGCCTTTTCGTCGCCGCCGGTATCACCGACTACTTCGACGGCTATTTCGCGCGCCGCTATCACCAGATCTCGCGCCTCGGCCGCTTCCTCGATCCGATCGCCGACAAGCTGCTGGTCGCCGCGGCCCTGCTGATGCTGGTCGATCGCGGGCCGCTGAGCGGCATCCACGTGCTCGCCGCGCTGATCATCCTGGCGCGCGAGATCCTGGTCTCCGGGCTGCGCGAGTTCCTCGCCGAGCTGCGGGTCGGGCTGCCGGTGAGCCAGCTCGCGAAGTGGAAGACGGCAGTGCAGATGGTCGCCATCGCCCTGCTGCTGGTCGGCGACGCGGGGCCGCCGCTGGTGACGACGCTCGGCCTGTGGGCGATCTGGATCGCCGCCGGCCTCACCTTGATCACGGGCTACGACTACCTGCGCACCGGCCTGCGCCACATGGCGGAAGACACGCCGCCGGGAGCGGCGCAATGAAGGTCCGCTATTTCGCCTGGATGAAGCGCACCGTGGGCGTGGCCGAGGAAGAGATCGACCCGCCCGCCGACGTGCGCACCGTCGGCGACCTCGTGCGCTGGCTGCGCACCCGGAGCGGCGGCCATGCCGAGGCGCTGGCAGAGGGTGCGGCGTTCGGCGCGGCCGTCGACAAGCGCACGGCGACCTTCGACGCCAGCATCGCCGGCGCGGCCGAGATCGCCTTCTTCCCACCCTTCACCGGTGGCTGAGCCATGACGGTACGCGTGCAGGAAGCGGATTTCGACGTCGGCGCCGAGCTCGACGGGTTGACCGCGGGCAATCGCCAGATCGGCGGGCTGGCCGTGTTCGTCGGCCTGGTGCGCGAGCGGCACGTGCGCGAGGGCTACCATCGCGACCGTGTCGACGCGCTCACGCTCGAGCATTACCCCGGCATGACCGAGACAGCGCTGGAGGAGATCGAGACCGAGGCGCGGCGGCGCTGGCCGCTCGAAGCGACGCTGATCGTGCATCGCTACGGCCGTATGGAGCCGGGCGAGCGGATCGTGCTGGTGGCCGTGGGCTCGCCCCATCGCGAAGCGGCATTCGAGGCGTGCGAATTCCTGGTCGACTGGCTGAAGACCAAGGCGCCTTTCTGGAAGCTCGAGGACACGCCGGAGGGCGAGAAATGGGTCGGCGCCCACGCCGACGATGACCAGGCCGCGGCGCGGTGGGAGAAGAAATAGGTCGCTACGGCGCATTTCGACGGAACGCTTCCGCCGCTCAGCTGTTGATTCTCCCGTGCCACAGCGATGGGAGACCGCAATGCGTTACTGCGTTCAACCGGCAACGGCAAAGGACGTGGCGACCCTGGCCCTCGCGATGGAGGACCGGGAAAAGGGAGACGTCGAGTTCGACCGCAACGGCGACCAGAAGGCGCTCGATCACCTGCTGAACGCGTTCCTGTCCAGCACCGAGGTTTGGGCCGCGCACGATCGCGACGGCCAGCCTTGCGCGCTGTGGGGTGTCGGCCCGACGCCGCACGACTTCGACGTGGGCCGGTTCTGGCTGCTGACCTGCGAGGAGGTCGAGACGGCCCCCCACGATCTCGCCGCGCTGTCGACCATCGTGCTGCCGGAGATGCTGGCCTCCTATGCGCGTCTCGAAAGCATCGTCGACGCGCGCAACCTGCGCGCCGTGGCGCTGCTGCAGGTCCTTGGCTTCACGGTCGAGCCGGCCGCCTTCCATGAGACATCAGGCCGCCCCTGCCATCGGGTCTGGGTCGAGGCTGAAGGATCGGCGCTCACCCAGGCTCGCCCGACCCTGCTCAATTGAGGCCGGGCGTGCCCGCGGCAACGGCGCCGCGGGAGGCGGCCTCCATGGCGCTGCCGTCAGCCCTTGTAATTCTCGACCGTACTCGAGGGCCGTACTTCGGCCGCATCGGGATTCTTTCCGAACTCGCGCAAGCCGCGTCGCTGGCGAAGCAGGTCCCAGTATCGGTCCAGCTCGACGTTGAGGGCGACCAGCCGTTCCTTCTCCTCGTCGGAGACGGAACCCTTGTGGTAAAGCGCCTTCTCCTCGGCAACGAGACGCTCGATGTGATCGAGCACGGTCCGGTCGGTCGTATGCGTCATGACGGAACTCCTCAGCCCAGCGCGACGAGGGCGATATCCAAGTTTCGATCGCGCAGCCTGTCGGCAGCCATGAGGGCGCGCTGTCCGCTGCGGCAACAGAGAACAATGCGTCGCGACGCGGGAAGTTCCGGCGCGAGGGTGGCGACGTCGTCGACTGTCATCCGGCGGCCCTGCGCGAAGGTCGCCGGCGCCTCCGCGACACCGCGCAGATCGACCACGTAATCGTCGGGCCGCAGCGCGGAGGGTGCGATGAACGGCACCGCGCCATCGGGCTCCGGGCTGCCCTCGAACCCGAAGCCGCCGAAGGCAAGGCGCGCCGCATCGAACGTCACGACGCGGCCCAGCACCGTCGGATCCAGCCCGAGCAGGAGATGCAGGACGAGATGCGCCTGCACGCTGCCGAGCACGGCAACGGCGGTGCCGAGGACGCCGACGGTCGCGCAGGTGCCGCCGTCGATCGAGACTTCGGGGAACACCGCACGGTAGCTAGGTCCACCGCCGCAGAAGGCGCCGGCATAGCCGGTCAGCCCGATCACCGAGGCGGAAACCATCGGCTTGGCCAGCGCGTGGCAGGCATCGCTCAGCATGTAGGTCACGGCGAAGCTGTCGGCGGCGTCGACGATCACGTCCGCGTCCGTCACCAGCGCGCTGGCGTTGTGCGGCGTCAGGCGCTCGGCGACGGCATGGATCGCCACGCCGGGATTGAACCGCAGCAGCCTCGCGCGCGCCGCCTCGGCCTTCGGCCGGCCGATATCGTCCATGCCGTAAAGCGGCTGGCGATGAAGGTTAGACTCCTCGACCGTGTCGTGATCGACGACCGTGAGATGGCCGATGCCCGCGCCGGCGAGATATTGCAGCACCGGGCAGCCGAGCCCGCCCGCGCCGACGACCAGCACCGCCGCGGCCGCGAGCCGCGCCTGCCCCGCCATACCGACCTCGGCGAGGATCGTCTGGCGGGCGTAGCGATCGCTCATGCGGGTGCCCGGGTCGCGGCGATCCACGCCCTCGCCTGGGCAATCGGATCGGGGCTGTTCACGATGTCGCCGACCACCGCGGCCGAATCGGCTCCCGCCGTCAGGCAGAGCAGCGCGCGCTCGAGCGTGAGCCCACCGATCGCGACCAGCGGCCGTGCACCGATGCGCTTCTTCCATTCGCCGAGTCGATCCAGCCCCTGCGGCGCCCACGGCATCTTCTTGAGCGCCGTCGGCCAGACCGGGCCGAGCGCCACGTAGTCCGGATCGACTGCGAGGCCCTTCTCCAGCTCGGCATGATCGTGCGTGCTGACGCCGAGCTTCAGGCCGGCGCGGCGGATCGCCTCCACGTCGGCCGTGGCGAGGTCCTCCTGACCGAGATGGACCCAAGCACAGCGCTCCTCGATCGCGATCCGCCAATAGTCGTTGACGACGAGCTCGGCGCCATGGCGCGCGCAGACCGCTTGCGCCTCACGCACCTGGCGGCGCAACTCGGCGTCCGGCCGGTCCTTGATGCGAAGCTGTATGAAGCGCGCGCCGGCCGGTACCAGCCGCGCGACCCAGTCCGAATCGGGCACGACGGGATAGAAAGGATCGATCACGGTCAATCTCCCAACGACGCTTTGCCGAACACCGGCGTCGACGGCACCGCCATGTCCCGCGGCTCGAGCGGTCGCGCCGCGAAAGCGAGGCGGCCGGCTTCGATCGCCAGCGCGAAAGCCCTGGCCATCGCGACCGGATCGCCCGCCTCGGCGACGGCAGTGTTGAGCAGCACTGCGTCATAGCCCAGCTCCATCGCCGCCGCGGCATGCGAGGGCACGCCGAGCCCGGCATCGACCACCAGCGGGATGTCGGGGAAGTGGGCGCGCATGGCCTTGAGACCGTAGGCGTTGTTCAGGCCGCGCGCGGAGCCGATCGGCGCGCCCCACGGCATCAGCACGCGGCAGCCCGCCTCGACCAGCCGGTCGGCGACGGCGAGATCCTCGGTCGTATAGGGGAAGACCTCGAAGCCCTCCTCGCTCAGCACCCGGGCGGCCTCGACCAGGCCGAACACGTCGGGCTGCAGGGTCTCGTCGTCGCGGATGACCTCGAGCTTGATCCATGGCGTGTCGAACAGCTCGCGCGCCATGTGCGCGGTCGTCACCGCTTCCGTAACGCTGTGGCAGCCGGCCGTGTTGGGCAGCACGCGCACGCCGAGCGCGCGGACGATCGACCAGAAGGCCTGCCCGCCGCGCTCGCTGCCTGCCTCGCGGCGCAGCGACACCGTCACGACCTGCGCGCCCGATGCCTCGATCGCATCGGCCAGCACCTTGGGCGAGGGATAGCGCGCCGTGCCGAGCAGCAGGCGCGAAGTCAGCTCGACGCCATAGAACGCCATGATCAGCCTCCCTGCATCGGCGCCACGACCTCGATCTGGTCGCCGTCGCAAAGCTCGACTGCCGGACGCGCGGGCGCGGCGACGAAGCGGCCGTTCACCGCCGTCGCGATCTTCCTGCCGCCATAGCCCAGCGCATCCAGCGCCAAGGCGAGCGTGGCCGGCTCGATGTCATGCCGATCGCCGTTCACGAAGATCCGCATCGCTCCTCTCCTGATCCATTGCCAACGCCATCTCGGCCGCCTGCCGCGCCATCGCCGGCCCGAGCAGGAAGCCATGGCGATAGAGGCCGTTCACGTAGAGCGTGCGCGACGCACGACGCACGGCCGGAAGATTGTCCGGAAAGGCCGGGCGCAGGTCCGCGCCCAGCTCGAGGATCTCGGCCTCGCCGAACGCCGGATGCAAGGCATAGGCGGCGTTCAGAAGCTCGACGGTCGAGCGCACGCTCGCGCCGCCGCGCGTCTCGCTCTCGATCGTCGTAGCGCCGACCATGAACACGCCCTCGCCGCGCGGCACAACGTAGAGCGGGATACGCGGATGGAGCAGCCGCACCGGCCGCGACAGCGACACCTCGCGCGAGCGGAGCACCACCATCTCGCCGCGCACCCCACGCAGGTCTGGCAATACGTCGCGCGCCGCGAGCCCGCGGCAATCGACCAGCAGATCGGCCTGCGCCGCCACGGCCTGCAGGTCGACGCCAAAGCGAATCGGCACCGCGCGCCGCTTCAGCAGGTCAGCCAGCGCCGGCAGCGCGCGGCGCGGATCGAGATGCGCCTCCTGCGGAAAGAAAAGCGCGCGGCGAAACCGGCCGACGAGATCGGGCTCGAGCGCACCGATGCCGGCCTCGTCGAGCCATTCGTAGTGCGACGTGCGGCCGGCAAAGCGCGGCAGCTCGGCGGCGTCGCGCGCCGGCGCCACGACCAGGCTGCCGTTGCGCACCGTGCCGGGGAAGCGCCGGACCCACCAGTCGATCGTCGGCGCGCCCAAAGTCAGCACCGCCTCGTCGGTCATCGCCCGTTCGCACCACGGCGCCAGCATGCCGCCGGCCATCCACGAGCAGGCGCCATCGCCCAGCGCGCTGCCACGCTCGATCACCTCGGCCGCGAAGCCACGCTCGGCGAGCTCGAGCGCGGCGGCAAGGCCCGCGATGCCGGCTCCGACGACGATGGCTCTGGATCGACCCACGCGCTGCTCCCGTTCCTTCGCCGGCATGACCCGGATCAGGTTCAAAGGGTTCAGCCCTGCTGGCTGTCTCAGCCCGGCTCCCCTGGAAGCCGGACACCCCTCGGACGTGCGCCCACCAGACCGCCGACGGCGCCCTCTGTCAAGCGGCGTGCGGCCGCCAGGCGATGACCCCTTCCGTCCGCGCCCGCACCTCCGGCGAGGCCAGGCAGGTGGCGACGGCCTCGTAGCCCGGCGTGCCGGGATAGGGCGCGACAAGCGTTGGCGGGCTGTGGTTGGCAGGGCAGAGGATGATCGCTTCGTCGCCGCCGACTGCAGTCAGGTCGAGGATCGCGGTCGAGCGGGTGAGCATGACGATCGGCCGGGCGTCCGGCCCGCGGCGGCGCAGGTGAGCGATCGTCGCCTCCTGCGTGGCCTGGCCCAGCCCCTGCTCGATCATGTCGACCACCGCGACGGCCGGTCCTTCCGCTTCCAGCCCCGCGATCAGCGCGAGGAGCGCGTCGCAGACGACGGCGCCATCCTCCGCCAGCCAGCCCACGGTCCGCTCGACGCGCGCGCGCAGCGCGCCATCGGCGTCGAGACTGGCCTTTGCGGCCGCGACACGATCGAGGCCGAGGAACACAGCCCGCGGCAGCGTCTCGGCGAAGCGCCGTGCCAGTTGCGTCTTGCCGCTGCCCAGCGGACCGACGATGTAGGTCAGCGGCCGCAGCCGCCCCAGCTCGAATCGCTCGCCGCCCCATGGATGGGGAAGGTCGAAGGCGACCCTGGCTTCTGGCGCGCGCGCCACGAGCCGTACCAGCTCGCCGACCGTCGGCGTTGCGCCGCGCGCGAGATCGTGGCGCAGGCTCGCGACCGCCTCGACCGCCGCGACCAGCGCGCGCATGCGGTCTTCGAGAGCGGCCTGATGCGCGGCAAGCGCCGGCGCGAGACCGCGCGGATCGCCGTTCAGGACCCGCGCCACCTGGGCAAGGCTGAAACCGAGCGCGCGCAGCGCGGCGATCTCGCCGGCGCGCCTCATCTCGGCAGGACCGTAGGCGCGCCATCCGGCGGCGCTGCGCAGCGGCACGAGCAGGCCGCGCTGCTCGTACAGGCGCAATGCCTTGGCCGATACCCCGAGCCGGCTCGCGGCTTCGGACGCACTCAGGAAAGGGCCGGAAGACTCCATGGATCACCTCGCGATCGTTTCGACCGCGATGCTTATCGAGCCCGCCCCTGGGGCCGAGTCAACAGGCCCTGTCCCCTCTTCTCGAGTTTGCTGGGAGCGCGTCAATCCATCGTCGCGAAATGGGCCGACTCGCCGAACCCCTCGCTGTCCGGCCGGCGGACGAGGGTCTGGAAGTCTTCCATCAGCGCGCGCGTCATCGGGCCGACCTGGTATCGTCGATCGTCGATCGCGCCGACCGGCACGAGCTCGGCGGCCGTGCCGCACAGGAACACCTCGGTCGCCTCGTCGAGCTCCTCGGGCATCACCGCGCGCTCCTCGACCGCCCAGCCGCGCCGGTCCGCCAGGCCCATCACCGCGCGGCGGGTGATGCCATCGAGGAAGTTCTCGACCTTCGGCGTGACCAGCCGGCCCCCCATGGCGAGGAAGATGTTGGCGCCGGTCGATTCGGCCAGCCGGCCCTCCCAGTCGAGCATCAGCGCATCGTCGAAACCCGCGCCAAGCGCGCGGTCCTTCTCGATGCCGCAGATGACGTAGAGGCCCGCCGCCTTGGCCCCGCCGGGCGCGGAGTCCGGCCCCGGGCGGCGATACTTCGCCATGGTGACATTGATGCCGCCGGGCTTCGCCTGCACCGACAGCCGGCCCTCCTGGGCCCACGGCGCGATGGCGAGATGCACGGTGGTGCCGATCGCCGACACGCCCAGCACTTCCGAGCCACGCCATGCGATCGGGCGGACATAGCCTGCGGTCAGCCCGTTGGCCTTCACGACCGCGCGGGTCGCCTCGTCGATCTCGGAGCGCGACCAGGGCAGCTCGTAGTCGAGCAGCCGGGCCGAGTTCCTGAGGCGGGCGCTGTGCGCGGCAAGGCGGAAAACCCGGCCGTCGTAGATCCTCTCCCCCTCGAAGACGGCCGAGCCATAGTGCAGCGCGTGGGTCAGGACGTGGGCCTTGACCTCGCGCCACGGCAGCAGCTCGCCATCGAACCAGATGAACCCATCTCGATCTTCCATATTCGCGGACATTGCTGGGGCTCCTTTCCATTGATTCCAAACAGATCGTTTGGAACCGCCACAACGCAACATTCGCAATCAGTAGGTCAATAAGATTGACCTTGTCAACAAGACTGTCTCAAAAGCGCGCCCATGGTGCGCACGTTGAACAGGCTGCGGAACGATGCGCTGCCGCCCAGTACGTTCATCAGTCGCTGGATCGTGTCGGGCTGCGCGGCGATGGCGCGATAGAGGGCTGCCTGCGGCTCGGGATCCTTCAGTGCGGCCGACATCAGCGTGTATTCGAAGACGGCCGCGGTCCGGTCGCGCAGCGTCTCCTGATAGGCCGCCAGCGCACCGTCGAGATCGTCGTTCAATCCCCGCTGAACGGCATCGGCCAGGAGCTCCGCGCCGAGGAAGGCGTCGCCGATGCCCATGCCGGTCAACGGATCGCGGTGATAGGCGGCATCGCCGACCAGCGCCCAGCCCGGGCCGGCACAATCGCGATAGAAATTGGGCAACCGGTGCGTGCCCTTGAATGTGCTTTCGCGCCGGGCGCATTGCACGCGCGCGCGCAGCGCGGGATCGAGGCTGGCAAGATACGTCGCCTCGATGTCGGCGCGATAGGCGGACCAGTCACCGTTGGCGCGGCCGACCCACAGGCAGGTCAGGCCGTCATGCGTGGGGAAGACGAGGATGTCGCGGCCCTGCCGCAGGTAGAACTCGACGCCGTCGACCGGCAAGCCGCTCCAATAGGCGTAGAAGCCGCAGGTCAGCGACGGATGCGAGCGCGACATGGCCGCCCCGACCATGCCGGCAATGCTGGAGTTCAATCCGTCGGCACCGACCACGAGCGGCGCGCGCAACTCGATCGTCTCGCCCGACTCATCGACCGCCTTCACGCCAACGACGCGATCACCCTCGCGAACGACCTCGCGCACCAGCGTCGCCTCGCGGACCTCCGCACCGGCCTCGCGCGCGGCATCGACCAGCAGCTTGTCGAGCACGGTACGGCGGGGACAGTACATCGCCGCCGTGCCGTCGACCGCCTCGGGCCGTCCGCGCAGGGCGACCGGCCCGGCATGGAAGGCGACGGTCTCGATCGGCGGGCAACCGGTTGCCGCCAGCGCCTTTAGCAGCCCCCAGCGCGCCAGCGCCGCCGTGCTGCGCGGCCACAGGAAGTGCGTCGAAATCGTATCGCTGGGAAAGCGCGCGCGGTCGAGCACGATCGCCTGCCGTCCGCGGCGCGCGAGAAGCATCGCCAGCGACGCCCCGGCGCACCGCGCGCCGACGACGATGACATCGGGATCATGATCATGGCTGGACATGGGTTCGGCCCTCGAAGCAGGTCCCAATCAATCGGGAGCAATCGCAGTCCAGAGTTGCTGGTTTTCGCTCACAGGAAAATGCCGTCCGTACCGGGCGGACGCCGCGATTCGAGCCTCGATCGAGGGCCGTCCTGCTAGCCGGCGGCAGTCCAAAACCGGTGAAGAGCCGCCGCGTCGCCACTGAACAAGTTGCGATCGCAGGGGCCGACACCCTGGACGACCCGGTTGGGACCGCGAGCGCGACGACCTGCATACTCGCCGCTGGCATATTGCCAGAGCTGCCACCCCTTTGTTGCCCAGGCCAAAGGAATCTGAGGCGAGTTGCGGTAGTCGACGACCCAAAGGCTGCACCGCCCGAGGATGGAGCCGGCCGTGATCCGGAGGCCGCCGTTGGCCCAGGACGGGTGCACGTAGACCAGCGGCAACCGCCGGGTGGCCGTTGCCACCGCCTCCACGAACGCCTCGGCCTGCTCCAGTGTCATGGAGTTCGAAGGATCGCCCTCATTGGGCTCGAGGTCGAGGGCGAGGAGGGTGCTTGGAGCAGGACGCGATACTTCGAGAAAGAAAGCTGCCTGCTCTGCGCCGGAAGAGTCACCCTTGCCAAAATGATAGGCGCCCCATAGCAGCCCGGCCGCCTCGGCCTGCGACCGCCGCGCCGCGCACACGGGGTCGGCATAGAAATCGCCTTCGCTCGCCTTGTGTATGACGCCAAGGATGTTGCTGGCGCGGACCAGTCGAAAATCGGAGACAGCGTTGTGCGCACTGAGGTCGATTACCGCATCCAGTCCCCGGGTTGCACCACCGGGCGGTCCTGGCGCGATCGGCTCGGGAGGCGGCGGACTTTGAGGAGGCAGGGTCGGATAAGGATCCGGCACCACGGCTGCCTGACGGGGTGCCTGAGGGGCGCTGCATCCCGCTATCGCTGTCGCAGCCAGACCCGAAAGAACGTTCCTGCGAGAAGTCATGCCGCGAGAGTAAGGTGTTTGCCGAGCAAGGCAATGGACACCCCCGCGGAGCGCGCGCCGATCGCGACGCCCCGCTCACTGCAGCATGGGCGTCAGGTCGGGGTCGCCCTTGTGCATGGCGCGTCGATAGGCCTCGCGGCGGCCGATGCGCTGCAGGTAGGCCAGGATCGCAGGATAGGGAGCGAGGCCGAACGGCAGGAAGAGGCGCATGGTCGTCAGCGTGAAGACGATCATGATGTCGGCGGTCGTGAGCTCGCTGCCGGCGAAATAGTCGGCTTTCGCCAGCCGTGCCTGCACCTGGCCGAGCGCCAGGTCGAGCCGCCCGATCATCGCGCGCAGCACCGGATTGTCCTTCGGCAGGTCGAGCCGCCCGAGGATCATGTTGCGCCCGGTGGCCGGCTGCAGCGTGCCGTTGGCGAAATGGAACCAGTAGACGAAGTGCGGGAAATCGGGATGGTCCGGCGCCAGCACGAGGCGGCCCTTGCCGTATCGGGCGACGATGTAGTCGACGATCGCGCCGGATTCGCCCAGCACCAGGTCGCCGTCGGTGATTACCGGCGCGGTGCCCATCGGATGCAGCGCCTTGTACTCGGGCGGCGCGAGGCGGGTGACCGGATCGCGGTCGTAGACTTTCAGCGTGTAGGAAAGGCCGAGCTCCTCGCATAGCCAGACGATCCGCTCCGACTGCGATTTGCCGAGATGATGCACCGTCAGCATGGCCATTGACCTCCTGGCTGCCGGCCGTACCATCGGCCGGCTCGAAGCGTCAACGCAACGCCTTCCCGAGCCACAGTTGCATTTGGGCGCCGATCGTCCATTAGTTGGCCTGCCATGGTCGAAACGAGATCTCCCGCCAACCCGCTGTTCCTGCGCGACGAGGAGCTGCGCCAGGGCATCGAGCTGATGTTCTACGCCTATCGCGACTTCACGTTCGAATCCGACCAGCAGCTGCGGCACTACCAGCTCGGGCGGGCTCATCACCGCGCGCTCTATTTCATCGGCCGCCATCCCGGGCAGACGGTGGGCCACCTGCTGTCGATCCTGAAGGTCACCAAGCAGTCGATCAGCCGGGTGCTGAAGGACCTGCTGGAGCAGGAGTATGTCGAGCAGAAGAGCGGGCCGCGCGACCGGCGCGAGCGGCGGCTGTGGCTCACGGAGAAGGGTGTCAAGCTCGAGCGCGAGCTGACCGACCGCCAGAGCCAGCGCTTCGCCCGCGCCTATCGCGAGACCGGCGCGGACGCGGTCGAAGGGTTCCGCAAGGTGCTGCTCGGCCTGCTCGATCCGGTCGAGCGCGCCGAGGTCGACAAGCGCATCCGCGGGAGCGGCCGCTGAGCGTCGTCGATGCCGCGGCCGACAAACCGCATGTCCTGGTCGTCGACGACGACACGCGCCTGCGCGAGCTGCTGAAATCCTTCCTCACGCGCAACGGCCTGCGCGTCAGCACCGCCGCCAACGCGGCCTCGGCGCGCCAGCAGCTCGAGGCGCTCGACTTCGACCTGATCGTGCTCGACGTCATGATGCCGGGCGAGACCGGCCTGCAGTTTGCCGGCGAGCTGCGCAAGACCAACGCCGTACCGATCCTCATGCTGACCGCCATGGGCGACCCGAAGGACCGTATCGCGGGCCTCGAGGCCGGCGTGGACGACTATCTCGGCAAGCCGTTCGAGCCGCGCGAGCTGCTGCTGCGCATCCAGAGCGTGCTGCGCCGGGGACGGCCGGTCGCACCGACGGCGGAAGCGCCCAACCGGGTCACGTTCGGGCCGATGCAGTTCGACCTCGCGCTGGGCGAGCTCACCCAGGCGGGCCGGCGCATCGCCCTGACGGATACCGAGATCGCCCTGCTGCGCGCGCTCGCCGCCCGCCTGGGCGAGGTGCTGAGCCGCGAGGCGCTGTGCGCGACGGTGGGCGGCGGCATGAACGAGCGTGCCATCGACGTGCAGGTGACGCGCCTGCGCCGCAAGATCGAGCCCGATCCCGGCTTCCCGCGCTGGCTGCGGACCGTGCGCGGCCAGGGATACCGGCTCGTCGACGCATGAACGTGCGCGTCTGGTTCGAAAGCATCGCGGCGTGGGCCGACCGGCATTCGCCGCAGACCCTGTTCGCGCGCGCGCTGATCATCATCGTGGTGCCGATGCTGCTGTTGCAGGCGTTGTCGGCCTGGTGGTTCTACAGCCAGCGCGGCGACAACGTGACCAACCGGCTGGCGCTGCTGCTGGTGCGCGACCTGCGCGCCCTGATCGCGCTGCGTGCCGACTTTCCCGACGCCGCCCACAGCGCCTGGATCGTCGAGCGTGCCCGCGAGGACCTGTTCATGACCGTGCGCTTCCGCAAGGGCATCGTCCGGCCCTTCCGCACACCGGCCTATTTCGACATCGTGGCACGCGAGGTCCAGGGCGCGCTCGATGCCGACCTCAAGCGGCCCTACTTCCTCGACAACACCGTGGGCGGCAACCAGCTCATGGTCGAGATCCAGCTCGGCGACGGCGAGCTGATGGAAGTCTACGTCCCTTACCTGCGACTGACCTTCGGCTCGAGCTTCGCCTACGTTCTGGCGCAGGTCGGGCTGGCGCTGGTGCTGTTCGGCCTCGCCATCTGGTTCATGCGCCGCGAGCTGGTGCCGATCGAGCATCTCGGCGTCGCCGCCGACGCGCTCGGCAAGGGCCGCGACGTGCCGGACTTCGCCTTCTCCGGCGGCACGCGCGAGGTGCGCAACGCCGCCACCGCCTTCCAGACCATGCGCATCCGCC
>CAMFJT010000018.1 GCA_945957125.1 uncultured Rhodospirillales bacterium
CCTGCGCTACGGCGAGAACCCGCACCAGAAGGCGGCCTTCTACAGCGACGGCAGCAAGCGGCCGGGCGTCGCCACGGCGCGCATGATCCAGGGCAAGGAGCTGTCCTACAACAATATCGGCGACACCGAATCGGCCTACGAGTGCGTCGCCGAATTCGCCGAATCGGCCATCGTCGTGGTGAAGCACGCCAACCCCTGCGGCGTGGCGGTCGATCCCGACCAGTTCACGGCCTATCAGAAGGCCTATGCCTGCGATCCGGTCTCGATCTTCGGCGGCATCGTCGCGGTCAACCGCACGCTCGAGGCCAAGGTCGCTGCCGAGCTGGTGAAGCTGTTCCTCGAAGTGGTGATCGCGCCCGACGCGACGCCGGAGGCGCTGGCGATGCTCGCCACCAAGAAGAACGTGCGCGTGCTGCTGGCCGGCGCCCTGCCCGATCCCTCGACCGCCGGCATGACCCTGAAGAGCGTGGCCGGCGGCTATCTCTTCCAGACGCGCGACAACGGCCATCTCACCAAGGCCGACCTCAAGGTCGTGACCAAGCGCGCGCCGACGCCGAAGGAACTCGACGACCTCCTGTTCGCCTTCACCGTCTGCAAGCACGTGAAGTCGAACGCCATCGTCTATGCCAAGGACGGCGCCACGGTCGGCGTCGGCGCGGGCCAGATGAACCGCCGCGATTCCTCGCGCATCGCCGCCCTGCGCGCCGCCGAATCGGGCGAGATCGCCAAGCTGGCGCAGAGCCCGGCGATCGGCAGCGTGGTCGCGTCGGACGCCTTCTTTCCCTTTGCCGATGGCCTATTGGCCGCCGCCGAAGCGGGCGCCACCGCCGTCATCCAGCCCGGCGGCTCGATGCGCGACAAGGAGGTGATCGAGGCGGCGGACAAGGCCGGCCTCGCCATGGTCTTCACCGGGATGCGCCACTTCCGGCACTGATCCGCTATTTCGCGTGGCCCGGCGGCAGGCAGCCATTGTGCTTCTTGGCAAGGCCGGGAGGACAGCCGCCCCCGCCAACATACTCGGTCCGCTCCTGGACCACGACCGGAGCCGCGATAACAGGAGCGGGCACGCCAACCGCGATTCCCGGCCGTGCGAGCGGAAGCCGTGCCAGGCTCACCACCTCTGCCGCGATCACGCGGGACTCGAGGATCATCAGAAGGACCTGATCGCCGAGCCGAATATATGAATAGCCATCGGGGACCGGATCGAGTTGCGCGATCAGGGGCTGCGGCAGGGCCTCGTAGGCGATGGCGCGATCGAGAGGCTCGCCCAACGCCCATAGTCGCTTCGGCTCGCATCCCTGATCGGTACGGACCAGGCCCGCCGGGCAGTTCCCCGCGAGATAGTCGTCCCGGTAGTAGGCGGCTATGGCGTTGCGGTCATGTCCGCTGACGAGCGGGCGATTGACGTCCTGCAGACTGGCGAGGCTGCCGATCGACTCCACGATCACCCGTGTACCGAGCGTCATCAGCAGGATGTCGTTGTCGACCCGGACATATTGATAGCCCTCCGGCGGAGGCGTGAGCCGGGTGAGCAGCGGAGCGGGAAGGGGGTAGAAAACCGTCGGCGGCGGCAGGGGACTGTCCAGCGTCCAAAGGCGCCTGGCCGGGCCGGGCGGCAAGCAACCACCGTCGCGGCGCGCCAACCCGGGAGGACAACGGCCTCCGACGTATTCGTCCCGGTAGAACGAATAGACTGCGCCGCGGTCGCGCTCCGTGACGAAGTCTCTGTGTTTCCCATTCCCTTTGTCCGCCCAGGCCGGGGCGACGAGGATGGAGCACAGAGCGGTTCCCAAGAGTGCTGCAACGATGCGCATGGCACGCCTCCGGCTGCTCCAACGCATCACGTCCGCGCGGGTTCCCGCCGGATCGTCGCGACGGCAATGGCGGCCGGCAGGATGTCGACTTCCAGAGGCAGCTTGCCCATCGTCTCGCCATCGAGGTCGACCAGCGTGTCGACCGAGGAATCGAAGCGGAACGAGGTTCCGCGACTCATCCTGACCTTCGGATGCCGGACATGGCCGCCGCGGTACACCTTGGGCAGCACCGTCGCGAGCATCGCAAGCGAGCCGATGTCACCCATCTCGACCAGGTCGAGCACGCCGTCGTCGAACCGCGCGCCGGGTGCCAGCCGCATGCCGCCGCCGCCGTTCCCGGTGTTGGCGACCATGGCGGTGAAGATCGCGCGCGTGCCCTGCGCGACGCCATCGATCGTGATCGCCACGTCGCGGCTGCGGTAGCCCAGCGTCACCGGCGGCGTCATCACGAGATAGGCGATGCCGCCCAGCTTCTTTGCCCAACGCGATTGCGACGTGCGATGGCTGATCGTCGCCGCCGCGCCGAGCGAGACGATGAGATAGCCGAAGCGCTCGACCGGCCGGCCGTCGAGACCTCTGCAACGCACGCGCAGGAGGTCGATCTCGCGCGTGGCGTCCCCCGCCGCCGCGTCGTAGGCCAGCGTCGGATCGACGAGGTGGCCGAGCGCGCGGCAAAGCTCGTTCGCGGTCCCGGCCGGCACCGGACACAGCACCGCGTCGGGCGCCGCCAGCTTGCCCGACGCATCGAGCATGCCGTTCAGCGCCTCGTTGACCGTGCCGTCGCCGCCGACCGCCACGATCCGCCGCGCGCCCTCGCCAAGCGCCGCGCGGACCAGCCCCGTTGCATGGCCCGGCGCCGTCGTGAAGCGGGGCTCGAACGGCCCGAGCCGCGCGATCAGCGCGGCTTCGATGTCCGGCCAACGCCGCGCCGCGCCGCCCTTGTGCGCGGTCGGGTTGAAGATGACCGCGAACGGCAGCCCGTCAGTCCGACGGGGAGCCGGCTTCGTCATTGGACCGGTCGCATCCTGCGCGCTCATGATCTCGAGCGCGCAGGATGCGCGCGGTCCAACGACTCCAGACGATGCGCTGGCATCGCCGTCAGCCGAGCCTCGGCAGCACCTCGTCGGCGAGGAGGCGGAAGGTGTCGCGGCTGAGCGGCGCGCACATCAGGTAGTTGAGGCCGATCTCCTCGCGCAGCCGGGCGATCTGGTCGACCAGCGACTGCGGCGTGCCGTGCAGGATGACGCTGTCGACATAATGCTGCGCCGGATCCTTGCCGTCGTAGGTGCGCGGCGGAAGGCTCTTGCGATGGGAGTGCTGCGGGCCGGCATAGGCATCGACCAGCCACTGCGCGCCGCGCCGGGCGATCGCTTCGGCTTCTCCGGCGGTGGCCGCGAGCGCGATCAGGCGGGCCATCGGGATGTCGCGGCCGGCGTCGGAGAAGCCGGCTTCGGCGAGCTTCTCTGTATAGCGGCGGCGCTTGGCGCCGAGCTCCCGCGTCGAGGCGTGCGGATCCATCAGGATCGAGAAGCCGCGGCCGGCGGCCCAGTCGATCGCCGATTCGGAGGTCGCGGCCATCCACACCGGCAGGGGGTGTTGCAGCGGCTTGGGCAGCACCTCGATGTCGTCGAAGCGATAATGCGTGCCGTGGAAGCTGAAGCGCTCCTGCGTCCAGGCGGCCAGCACGATCTCCACGGCCTCGCGAAAGCGCTCCGCACTCTCCTCGACCGGCACGCCGAAGGCGTTGAATTCCGACGGCGCGAAGCCGCGGCCGGCGCCCCAGTTCACGCGGCCGCCCGACAGCATGTCGAGCAGCGCGACCTCCTCGGCGAGCCGTAGCGGATGATAGAGGGCGGCGAGCGACACCGCCGTCCCGATGCGCAGCCGCCGGGTGCGCGCCGCCGCCAGCACGCCCAGCATGTGCACCGAGGGGCAGACGCTGAAAGTCGTGAAGTGATGCTCGGCCAGCCAGACGGCGTCGAACCCGCCTCGGTCCATGATCTCGATGCGCTCGAGCGCCCGGGCGAAGACATCTTCCAGTGGCCCATGACGACCCGGCCAGCTGAAGAATTGCAGGACGCCGACCTTCATGGCTCCTCCCGGCCTTTTCGCCAGTAGAGCATGCGGTCGGCCCGGCCGATAGAAGCCTCAGCGCAACGGCAGCGGATACATCTGGCCGCCCTTTGCCGACAACGCGTTGATGCCGCGGCCGAACTTGAGCGGCGAGCCGCGCCCGACATTCCTCTCGTAGATGTCGCCGTAGTTCCCGACCTGCTTGACGATTTCGTAGAACCAGTCCTCGCTCAGCCCGAGCGCCTTGCCGTTGCCCGGATCGACGCCGAGCAACAGCCGCACCGTCGGGTCGGTCGTCTCGCGCTTCACGGCATCGACGTTCTTCGCATTGATGCCACGCTCTTCTGCCTCGAGCATGGCGTAGTGCGTCCAGCGCACCACGTCGAGCCATGGCGAATCGCCATCGCGGACGTACGGACCCAGCGGCTCCTTGGAGATCACCTCCGGCAGCATCCTGTACTCGGCCGCCCGGCCACTGCGCACGATGACGCCCGCCAGCGCCGTCGAATCGGCGGTCACCGCGGCGCAACGGCCGGCATAGAAGGCGTCGTAGGTCGCCTCCGCCGTATCGAACGCGAGCGGCTTGATCGACAGCCGGCGCGCGGCGAACCAGGCTTTCATATTGAAGTCGTGGGTCGTTCCCTTCGCGAAGCAGACGGTGTTTCCGCTGAGGTTGGCAAGCTGCTCGATATTGAGCTTCTTGGGCACCACGAACGCCTGCCCGTCGATGAAGTTCACCACGGCGAAGCGCACCCTGTGGCCCGCGCTGCGCTGCAAGGTGACCGTGGAGTTGCGCGCCAGCACGTCGAACTTGCCGGCCACCAGATCGTCGAAGCGATCCTTGGCGGACACGGAAACGAACTTCACCTTGTTCGCATTGCCCAGCACTGCGGCAGCGATGGCGCGGCAGAGATCGACATCGAGCCCCTCCCATTCCTTCACCGCGTTGTACAGCGAGAAGCCGGGCAATGTGCCGTCGACGCCGCAGACGAGCTCTCCCCGCTTCTTCACGGTTTCCAGCGTCGACTGCGCCACCGCCGGCGCAGCGACCAGCATCATCGCCGCAAGTGCAACCAACCGTTTCAGGATCCCCATGCCCTACTCCCCCCAGTCGCTTCCGGAAAGGTAGACATGATCGGCTGCACCTGGCCAGCCCGAACCCGCCGCCGGGACGCCGCCCGGGCGGGGCAATTGACAGTTTGCTGCGCCGCAACCACATCAGCCCCTCGCGCCGCAAAAACAGGCCGGGGGAGTCCCTTACCGTGTACCCAATCCGCCGCCTCGTCCTCGTTGCAGGATTCATGCTGATTGCCGCACAGGCTTTGGCCCAGGGCAGCAACCAGCCCCCGCCGGTATCGGTCTCCGAGCCGATCGCCAAGCGGGTCACGCAGTGGGACGAATATTCCGGCCGCTTCGAAGCGATCGCCACCGTCGAGATCCGGGCCCGGGTCTCCGGCTTCATCGACAAGCTGCACTTCAAGGACGGCCAGTGGGTCAATGCCGGCGACCCGCTATTCACCATCGACAAGCGCCCCTACGAGATCGCCGTCGAATCGGCGGTGGCGGAGGTGGCGCGCAACAAGGCGCAGGTCGAGCTCGCCGACCTCCAGGTCGGCCGCGGCGCGGCGCTGATCGGCTCGCGCACGATCACCGAAGCAGACAACGATACGCGCAAGTCGAACCTCGCCGTGGCCAAGGCGCAGCTCAAGTCCGCGGAAGCCACCCTGCGCAACGCGCAGCTCAATCTCGAATGGACCGTGGTCACCGCACCGCTCAGCGGCCGCATCTCCGATCGCAAGGTCGACCCCGGCAACCTGATCCAGGGCGGTCAGAGCGGCGCCACCCTGCTCGCTACCATCGTCAGCACCGACCCGATCCATTTCGTGTTCGACGTGTCCG
This sequence comes from uncultured Rhodospirillales bacterium, assembly GCA_945957125.1. GTDB lineage: Bacteria > Pseudomonadota > Alphaproteobacteria > Reyranellales > Reyranellaceae > Reyranella. Next base: position 5,787 of record CAMFJT010000018.1, read on the forward strand.
AGGCGGACCATCTGCGTTACCAGCGCCTGTTCCTGGCCGGCGAGCGGGCGCAGGCCGGCAGCTCGGCGATTCCGGTGCGCATCAAGCTGGCGGACGAGACCGAGTGGAAGCGGACCGGCAAGGTCGATTTCGTCGACAATGCGCTCAGCCCGCGGTCGGGCACGATCCGCACCCGTGCCATCGTCGAGAACAAGGACCATCTGCTGACGCCCGGCGTGTTCGGCCGCATCCAGCTCTATGGCGGCGAGTACGACGCGCTGCTGATCCCCGATTCGGCGGTGATCTCCGACCAGGCGCGCAAGATCGTGTTCGCCGTCGGCAGCGACAATGTCGTGCAGGGCCGTCCGGTGACGCTGGGGCCGCTGGTCGACGGCCTGCGCGTGGTGCGCGAAGGCTTGAAACCCGACGACAAGGTCGTGCTCGACGGGCTGGCCAATCCGATGGTGCGCCCGGGGGCGAAGATCTCGCCGCAAAAGGGGCAGATCACGGCGAAGGCGCAATAACCCATGCGCTTTTCCCATTTCTTCATCGACAGGCCGATCTTCGCGTCGGTCCTGTCGCTCATCATCCTGATCGTCGGCGGCATCGCGCAGTTCAGGCTGCCGGTCTCGGAATATCCCGAGATCGCGCCGCCCACCGTCACGATCAACGCGACCTACCCCGGTGCCTCGGCCGAGGTGATCGCGCAGACCGTCGCCACGCCGATCGAGCAGGAGGTCAACGGCGTCGACGACATGCTCTACATCTCGTCGCAGTCGACCGGCGACGGCGCGCTCACCGTCAGCGTCACCTTCAAGCCGGGCGTGAACATCGACCAGGCGCAGGTGCTGGTGCAGAACCGCGTGGCCGTGGCGCAGCCCCGCCTGCCCGAGGACGTGCAGCGGCTCGGCCTGGTGGTCCGCAAGGCCTCGCCCGACCTGATGATGGTCGTGCATATGACCTCGCCCGACGGCAGCCGCGACCAGCAATACATCTCCAACTACGCCACGCTCTACGTGAAGGACGTGCTGACCCGCGTCGAAGGCGTCGGCAACGTCATCGTGTTCGGCGCGCGCGACTACTCCATGCGCGTCTGGCTCGATCCGGCGCGCGTGGCGTCGCACAACATGACCGGCCCGGAGGTCGTGCTGGCGATGCGCGCGGCGAACCTGCAGGTCGCGGCAGGCGCGATCAACCAGGCGCCGGCCTCCTCGGCGGGCGGCTTCACGCTGACGGTCAACACGCTGGGGCGTCTGAGCTCGCCCGAGGAATTCGGCAATATCGTGCTGCGTGCCGAGACCAACGGCTCGTTCACGCGGCTGCGCGACGTGGCGCGCATCGAGCTCGGCGCACAGGACTACACGCAGAACTCCTACCTCGACAACAAGAACGCCGTGGCCCTCGGCATCTTCCAGCGCCCCGGTTCGAACGCGCTGTCCACCTCCGACGGCATCAAGGCCAGGATGGAGGATCTCAAGAAGAACTTCCCGCCGGGCATCGACTACACCGTCGTCTACAACCCGACGGAGTTCATCCAGGCCTCGGTCGACGCGGTGATCCACACGCTGTTCGAGGCGCTGATCCTGGTCGTCATCGTGGTCATCCTGTTCCTGCAGACCTGGCGCGCCGCGCTGATCCCGCTGCTCGCCATCCCGGTGTCGCTGATCGGTTCGTTCGCGGTGATGTCGGCGGTCGGCATCTCGTTCAACACGCTGTCGCTGTTCGGGTTGGTGCTGGCGATCGGCATCGTGGTCGACGACGCGATCGTCGTGGTCGAGAACGTCGAGCGCTACCTCGCCCAGGGCATGTCGCCCAAGGAGGCGGCACACAAGACCATGGACGAGGTCGGCGGCGCGCTGATCGCCATCTCGCTGGTGCTGATCGCGGTGTTCCTGCCGACGGCGTTCATCACCGGCCTGCAGGGCTCGTTCTACAAGCAGTTCGCCATCACCATCGCCGCCTCGACCGCGATCTCGGCGTTCGTCTCGCTGACGCTCTCGCCCGCGCTCGCCGCGCTGCTTCTGAAGTCGCACGCGCTGTCGCATGTGGAGGCGCCCAAGCCGACGGTGCGCGACCGCCTGCTGTTCCCGATCACCTGGTTCTTCGCAAGGTTCAACCAAGGCTTCGAATGGCTGTCGGAAGGCTACGGCAAGGTCACGGCCCGGGCGATCCGGATGATCGCGGTCGTGGTGGTGGTCTATGCCGGCCTGCTGTTCCTCACCTACAACCGGCTCGCCGAGACGCCGACCGGCCTGATCCCGCAGCTCGACCGGTCCTATTTCATCGCCGCCATGCAGCTTCCGCCGGGCTCGACCCTGGAGCGCGCCGACCGGCTGGTCCGCCAGGCCTCGGAAATGATCATCAGCACACCGGGCGTTCAGAATGCGGTGGGCTTCGTCGGCTTCGACGGCGCCACCTTCACCAACGCGCCCAACGCCGGCGTGATCTTCGTGCCGCTGAAGCCGTTCGCCGAGCGCGCCGACATTCCGAAGGAGAAGATCCTCGCCGACCTGCGCGGCAAGATGTTCTCCCTGCGCGAGGCGTTCGTGTTCGTGCTGGAGCCGCCGTCGGTCCCCGGCATCGGCACCGGCGGCGGCCTCAAGGGCTACGTGCAAGATCGCGCCGCGCGCGGCCTGCCGGCACTCGAGGGCGCCACCTGGGCGCTGGCCGGCGCGGCGGGCAAGACGCCCGGCCTGACCCAGGCCTTCACGCTGTTCAGCACGCGCACGCCCCAGATCTTCGCCGACATCGACCGCACCAAGGCCGAGCAGCTCGGCGTGCCGATCGGCAACGTGTTCCAGACGCTGTCGGTCTATATGGGCTCTGCCTACGTCAACGACTTCAACATCCTGGGCCGCACCTATCGCGTCACGGTCCAGGCCGACAATCCCTATCGCCTGACTTTGCGCGACGTGGCCAACCTCAAGACGCGCAGCTTCGGCGGCGAGATGGTGCCGATCGGCTCGGTCGCGACCTTCCACGACACGACCGGCCCTTATCGCGTGGCGCGCTACAATCTCTATCCGGCCGCCGAGGTGCAGGTCGCGCTGGTGCGCGGCTTCTCGTCGGGGCAAGGCATCGCGGCGATGGAAAATCTCGCCAGCAAGGTGCTGCCGTCCGGCTTCCAGCTCGAATGGACGGAGATCGCACTGCAAGAAAAACTCGCCGGCAACACCGCGATCATGGCCTTCGGCCTGGCCGTGCTCTTCGTGTTCCTGCTGCTGGCGGCGCTCTACGAAAGCTGGCTGCTGCCGCTCGCCGTCATTCTCATCGTGCCGATGTGCATCCTCGCGGCGATGATCGGGGTCAACATCCGCGGGCTGGACCGCAACATCCTGGTCGAGATCGGGTTGGTCGTCCTGGTCGGCCTTGCGGCCAAGAACGCCATCCTGATCGTGGAATTCGCCAAGCAGGCTCACGAGGCCGGAATGAGCCGCTACGAGGCCGCCGTCTCGGCCGCCCGCACACGCCTGCGGCCGATCCTGATGACCTCGCTGGCGTTCATCCTGGGCGTGGTGCCTCTGGTGTTCAGCTCGGGGGCGGGGGCGGAGATGCGCCAATCGCTCGGAACGGCGGTGTTTGCCGGAATGCTCGGCGTCACCGTGTTCGGCCTGATTTTCACGCCGGTATTCTACGTGATATCGACCGGCCTGGCCGAGCTGCGCTTCAAGTGGCGAAAGAAAGACATAGAAACGCCGACCTTCACGCCCGAAGCGTGAAGGTCGGCGCTCGATCGGTCATCAGGCGTTATCGATTACCTTCTTGACCGCTTCCTTGGCGTTGCCGGCGGCCTTCTGCATGTCGCCCTTGGCTTCCTGCATGGCTCCCTCGGCCTTCAGCTTTTCGCTGCCGACGGCCGCGCCAACGCCCTGCTTGGCCTTGCCCATCGCCTCGTTGGCGGCGCCCTTGATCTTGTCGGTGGTGCTGCTCATGTCGCTCTCCTCTCGATGTCAGTGTTGGACAAAAGAAACGTCGTGGACGGCTCGATGTTGCGGCACGCCGACTGCGAAACCGCTGGCTTCGATGGCCTCGGCGATTGCCTGGGCCGTGGGTTCGTCGAGCGTGAAGGCCCGCTGGCTGGCCCAGTCGGGGTAGTCTTCCGTTTCCTCCGCGCCGACGGCGGAGGCGAGCTGCTCGGCGTCGCGGGGAGTCGCGAACGCGCAAAGCGTCACCGCGCAGCTCTCCTCGCACCGCGTCAGGAGGGCGAAGTCGCCATGAGGGCAAAGGCCCTCGATGAGAGTGGTAAGAAGCGCCGCGGGTTCGTCCGCGGCCTTCGGGGCAAGCCGGACCGCCACCAGATGACGGGCAGCCGGATGATCCACGAGATGGGTCCAGGGGCGCTGTGTCATACCTGCGATAACGCAGATTTGTGCCCGAAGGCTCCCGGTCTCAGCCACTTTCCGTGCAATCTTCGTCGCAGCCGTCGATAACCGCCCGAGGAGTACCGGGATGAAGGCCTCATCCGTCGCTTTCGCCGTCGCCGCCCTGGGGCTCGCCTGGGCCGTCCTGCCGTCCTCCGCCGAGACGGCGCGCACGCTGCCGCCTCCTGTCGCCAACGAAGCCGCCACGGGGCCGACGAAGACCGCGGTCTTCGCGGGCGGTTGTTTCTGGGGGGTGCAGGGCGTGTTCCAGCACGTCGACGGCGTGACCCGCGCCGTATCGGGTTACGCCGGAGGCGAGAAGGGCACGGCCGAGTACGAGAAGGTCGGCAGCGGCCGGACAGGGCATGCCGAATCGGTGCGGATCACCTACGATCCCGCCAAGGTGAGCTTCGGCAAGCTGATGCAGATCTATTTCTCGGTCGCCCACGACCCGACCGAGCTCAACCGCCAGGGGCCCGATGTCGGTCCGCAATATCGCTCGACCATCTTCGCCGTCGACGACGAGCAGGCCCGGCTGGCGCAGGCTTATATCGCCCAACTCGATGGCGCGAAGCTGTTCGGCAGGAAGATCGTCACCACGATCGAGCGCGGCAAGGCATTTTATCCCGCCGAAGGTTACCATCAGGATTATCTCACCCTGCACCCCGCCCAGCCCTACATCGCGATCAACGACCTGCCGAAGGTCGAGAATCTCAAGCGGATGTTTCCCGAGACCTATCGTGCCGAGCCTGCTCTGGTCTCCCGGACGGGGTTGTAGGATCGGGCCGCAGAACGCGGTGCAGGTCGAGCACCGGCGGGCGGCGGCCGAGTTGCGAGAGCAGCGTGCCGACCTGCGCGCGGTGATGCGTCTGATGATTGAAGAAGTGCGGCAGGAGCACCTCGAGCGGGTCCTCGGACGGGAAGCCGGAGTTGTTGACATAGTGCACGCTGCCGCCCTCGAAGCCTGTCGGCAGCGTCGAGAAGAACAGCTCGATGCGCCGGTCCATCCGACCGCGCGCCTCGCGCAGGGCCTCGAATTCGTCGAACAGGATGGCGTCGAGGCCGGTCGAGGGAGACGAGCTGCCCTCGAAGCGGGTCATCCAGATCGTATCGCCGACCAGCAGATGGTTGAGCGTGCCCCGTACGCTACCGAAGAAGGCGCCGAGATCGCGGCAGTATTCCGCCTCGGATAGGCCCGCGCAGGCGGAATACAGGGTTTCGTTCGCGAGGCGGTTGTAGCGGGCATAGAGAGACCAGATCGCGGTCATGGCTCCCTCCTCGTCGGCTCAGCGCGAAGCGATCGACATCCACCGCGCGACGTCGCGGACGAACGCGGCGACCACGGCGCCGCGCAGGCGATGGGCCCGGTTGGCATAGGCCTGGACCTGGAAGATCGTGGGGTACGGCGTCGAGAACATGGAACATCTCCAAAGCTTTCGTGCACCGTAATTCCTTCCCTTCACGCAGTTAATCTCGCATTGTCGACCATGACTTTTGAACAGATTTCATCAATCCAGCAATGATCGATCATGCCGCCGAGATGGCTGCCTTCGTCCGGGTGGTCGATTCCAAGGGATTCTCGGCCGCGGCGCCGGCCCTGGGGCTGACGCCCTCGGCCGTCAGCAAGCTGGTCAGTCGCCTGGAGGCGCGGCTTGGCGTACGGCTGCTGCAGCGGACGACCCGCGCCCTCAGCCTGACTGCCGATGGCGAGGCGTTCTACGCCGGCGCACGCCGGATCGTGGCGGAGATCGCGGCACTGCAGAGGGAGATGACGGACCAGCGCGCCACGCCGCACGGCCTCCTGCGTGTGACGACGTCGCTGGCATTCTCAACCCATCAGCTTGCGCCGATGATCGGCGAGTTTCTCGACCGCTACCCGCAGATCCAGGTCGAGCTGATGCCGACCGACCGCGTGGTCGATATGATCGAGGAAGGCGTCGATGTTGCCATCCGCATCGGCCGTCTCGCCGATTCGAGCTTCATGGCGCGCAAGATCGGCGACGACGTCCGCCTGGTCTGTGCAGCACCGGCTTATCTGGCGGCGCATCCCGCGCCGCGCCGGCCCGAGGATCTCGCTCGGCACAACTGCATCGTCAGCCGCGATCGGGCCTATCTCAACCGCTGGCATTTCCGGATCGACGGACAGGTCCGCGAGATCGAGGTCGGCGGCCGGGTTTCCGTCAGCGAAGGCGAGGCACAGATGCGTCTGGCGTTGCAGGGATTGGGCATCGTCCGCCTGACGCGCCTCACCGTGGCTCAGGCCATCAAGCGCGGCGAGCTGGTCTCGCTGCTGGAAGATTATTCGGCCGAGGAGCCGGTCCCGATTCATGCAGTCTATCCGCATCGAAAGCATCTCGCCTCGAAAGTCACGGTTTTCGTCGAATTCATCCTCGATAAGTTCACGCCGCCTCCATGGGAGATTTCAACCCGGTAGAAACTCGACGTCTCATAAGCCTGTCGGTCGCGGGGGATAGAAATTCGGGAATAAGGTCTGGACGGATGCGCCAAGACCTTGAATGTTTGCACAGCCGTTATTTCGGCAATCGTTTTCCGAGCAAATGGCATCCCGTCGCCGAGGTAATCTTCCATGCCACGCACAAAATCGCTTTCCGTTATTCGTGCACAAATCCGGGCGCTGGAGAAGCGTGCCCAGACGATCGAGGCCAAGGCCGATCAGAGAATCACCGAGCTGGCGAAGCTCATCTCGCGCCATTCTCTTTCTCTCGCCGACTGGAAGCAGGCCGTCGCCCTCGGCAAGGGCGGCAAGCGAGGCCCCTCGCCACGCAAGGGCAAGCCGGTTCCCGTGAAATATACCGACGACAAGGGCAATACCTGGACCGGTCGCGGCCGGCCGCCGCTATGGCTCGTCGAGGCCGAAAAAGGCGGTCGCAAGCGCGAATCTTTTCTCGTCAAGACCGCCAGATAGCGACAAGGACAACAAGAGGAACCGCCATGCCCGATGCCATCGACGATCTGTTCCGCCGTTTCGGCAAGGCCTTCAACAAGGCCGATGTCGAGGAGATCGCGGCCTGCGTGACCGACGACTTCGAATGGCGCCTGAATGCCGGCGGGGCGCCGGCCGGCCGCGTGCTCCGGGGCAAGGAGGACCTGCGAGCGTATTTCGGCGACAAGAGCAAGGCACATCGCGAGGCGCGCTATTCGGAAGCGCGCATCCATCGCGCCGGCGACAAGCTGTTCGGCACTTTCCGCGTCACCGGTATCGACCATGCCGGCAAGCCGTTCGACCGCTACGGCATCGACCTCTACGAGGTGAAGGACGGCAAGATCGCGCTCAAGGACAGCTACCTGAAGGCGGAATGACCGTGAACGACACCGTTCTCTGGAGCGTCGACCGGCGCGGCGTTGCCACGGTCACGCTCAATCGTCCGCAGGTCAACAACGCCTACAACGGCGACTTGATCGCGGGCCTGCATGCCGCGATGGACGCGCTGGGCCACGAGCCGTCGCTGCGTATCGTCGTGCTGAAGGGCAATGGCCGTCATTTTCAGGCCGGTGCCGATCTCGCCTGGATCAGCGGCGTCGCCACGCAAAGCCCGCGCGAGAACGAGGCCGTCAGCCGCCTGACGGCCGAGGCGGTCCGCCGGCTCGATACCTGCCCGGTGCCGACGCTCGCCCTGATCCAGGGCGGCTGCTTCGGCGGCGGCACCGGTATCGCGGCGGCGTGCGATGTAGTCGTGGCGAGCGAGGATGCGATCTTCTCGATCAGCGAGACCCGCTGGGGCCTGATGGCCGGCATCATCCTGCCGCAACTTTGCCAGGCGATCGGCTTGCGCCAGGTGCGCCGCTACGCCTTGACCGGCGAACGCTTCGGCGCCGCCGAGGCACGCCGGCTCGGGCTGGTGCACGAGGTCTGTCCGACGGGCGGCCTGGAGGAAGCCGGCAACAAGATCGTCGAGGCGGTGCTGATGAACGCGCCGGCGGCCACGACGGCGACCAAGCTCCGCTCGCTTGCCTCGGCTCGCGCCTTCATCGACGAAGGCGAGTTGCGCGACCTGATCGACGAGCACGCGCGCACCCGCCAGCAGGACGAGGCGACCGAAGGTCTCGCCAGCTTCAAGGAGAAGCGCAAGCCTTCGTGGTATCCGGGCTGAGGCTGCCGGGGGCGCGGCTCTCCGGGGCCGCTCATGGGATGGGGCAAGCCGGAGAGAGAGCGGCTCTGGAGAGCGGCGCTCCCACCAGCCTAACCCGTTTATTCGGCGGCCTGCTTCTGGGCGGCCCGATCGGGCGTCAGCGTGTAGGTCGTGAACTGCCGGTTGAGCGCCGGCATCGGGCAGGCCTCGAGATGGCCTTCGCCCGGCCGCATGAGGATCATGGCCGAGGTCGCGACCAGGTTTCCCCGATCGTTCGGCCGCGGCGGGCGGCACACTGCCCACGGCGAGCCATAGTCGTCGAAGAAGGCGGAGCGGAAGTCCTCGAGCGTGAGCGTGCCGCGTTTCGGCGCGAGGTGATGGCGCACGCGCTTGTCGCGATAGAGCGAGCAGGGCGTCTCCTGCAGGCCGGTGTCCTTCACGCGAGCCCGCGCCGCGTCGGAAATCCAGTGATTGGCATGGACGTAGAGGCCGCCTTCGGGCGCGACCCAGAATGTCTCGTCGGGCGCGCATTCGAAACCGAACGCCTCGCCGCCGCAATGGCTCACCGCCATGTGGTTGGAGCCGAGCTTGGGTGTGGCGAAGATCGTGCGCACCGCCTCGGCAAGATAGGTCGATTCCAGCACCTTGCGGCGGATGAACGGCAGCGGCACGCCCGGTCCGCGCTGGTAGTCGCGGTCGCATTCGAGAGCGTTCGCCGTCAGGCCGATGCCGGCCGAATTGAGCCCGGAGCGCGCCAGCCCACCGGCCTCGGTGAAGGTCAGGATGTCCGGCCCGTCGTCACGTCGGATGCGCAGCACCACGCCCGTTTCGGCGCATTCCGCGCGCCAATCCCAGTTCTGGCCGTGCAGCAGTACGCCGTCGGCGCTCGCCTCGGGTAGCGCGAACGCCGCCGTGCAGCCGTCCGGGAAGTGCTGATGGGACTGTTGCCGGCGGGCCGCCGCCACCATCTCGGTCCGTGCGTTCATCAGCATCACGCCGGCGAAGGGCACACCGGCACCGTCGGCGATGCCGCGCATCTCCGCGACATAGGCCGGATCGAACTTCTCGACCACCGGCACCATGGCATTCGCACGCTGCTCGAGATGCTTCCAGTCGACGCCGTTCTTCAGCAGCGATTCCGAATACATGTCGATGCCGCGCCGGATCCGGTCCGCCGCCGCCTGGCCGTGCTGGAGTCCGCGCTCGCGCGGCCCGCCGCTCAGCTCGATGAGAGGGAAGGGCACAAAATCCATCACGGGTTCCCGAGCAGCGCCTGGCGGAAACGATCCTTGAGATGCGCCCCGTCCTGCGGCGGCATGACGAAGTCGAGCTTTTCGACCATCACCTTCACGAGCCGGAAGATCGGACCTTTTTTCGTGCGCAGGTCCGTCACGAGTTGCCGCACGTCTTCTTTACCGGTCACCGTGCCGCAATCGGCGATGCCGCAGCCTCGCGCGATCATCGCGAGATCGGTGCCGGCGCCCGAATCGGTGGGCCCGTTGTTGCGCGGGCTGGTATGGGTGGCCTGGTTGCCGGTCTCGCCGAACTTCTCGTTGTCGAGCACGCAGACGGCGAGATTGTCGGGCGACTGAGCCGCCACCGTGGCAAGCGAGCCCAGGCTCATCAGCATGTCGCCGTCGCCGGTGATGACCAGGACGCGCTTGCCCGGCTGGGCCAGGGCGAGCCCGAGACCCATGCCGACCGGCGCGCCCATCGCACCCCATAGCGGCATGTTGAGCGGCCGGTCGCCGGCATTGGTGATGTCCCAGTTCGACGAGCCGAGACCGGCGATCACCAGCAGGGTGTCGTCGGCGCCGGCGAGGATTTCCTTCACCAGCGGGCGGCGCTGAAGCGTGGCCTGCGTCATGTCACTTCTTCCCGAACGTCTTGATGCCGATCAGCTTCTGGCGCAGCAGCACCGCGACCGACTGGCCGCCGTGGAAGGCCGACCGCGCGGCGGCATCGACCGTTGCCTTCACGTCCTCGGCCTTGTCGACCGAGTAGAGCATCATGCCCATCGCCTCGAGCACCTTGGGTGTGGCCTGTCCCATCGGGTACTGCCAGGAATTGAACTCGCCATAGTCGCCGCGCATCGTGATCAGCGTCAGAAACGGAAAGCGCAGCGTCTTGGTCAACCCGACCATGTTGATGGTGTTGCCGACGCCCGAGCTCTGCATCAGCAGCGCCGACCGCTGGCCGCCGAGCCAGGCCCCGGCCGCGATGGCGATGCCTTCCTCTTCGGTCGTCAGGGCCAGCGTCCGGATCGAGTTGGATTTCTGGCAGGACTCGATCAGTCGCGAATGGCCGGCGTCCGGCACGTGATAGACCTGCCTGATGTCATGGTCCTGGAAGACCTCGAATATGTCGTCGCGCCAATCGTTCATGGCGCCAGTTTATAGCGCCACCGCTCCCAAGCGAGAGGAGAAATGTCCTCTCAGAACGGCTTGAGGACCACGAGGAACACGATGGCGATCATCAGCACTGTCGGGACCTCGTTCCACCAGCGGTAAAGTCGGGCGGGCCGCGTATTCCTGTCGGCGGCGAAGTCCTTGCGCCAACGGCCGTAGAGATGATGCACGACAGTGAGCCCGGCCACGAGCGCGAACTTCGCCTGCCACCAGCCGGCGTGCCACCACTCGCCCTGCCAGGCGAGCGCAAGGCCGAAGATCCATACGCCGATCATCGCCGGATTCATGATGCCGCGGAGCAGGCGACGCTCCATCACCTTGAAGGTCTCGCTCTGCGGCGAGCCCGCCGGCGTGTCGGCGTGATAGACGAACAGCCGCGGCAGGTAGAGCAGGCCCGCCATCCAGGCGATCACCGACACGATGTGAAGAGCTTTCAGGACTTCGTAGACCATAGCGCCGCCCGGACGAGATTGGCCAAGCCGTGGATGAACTGCGGGTGGGTGCCCACGGTCGGCACGCGCACGTATGTCGGCACGCCGGCCTGCGCCGCCAGGTGCCGGTAATCGATATCGAGCTCGACCAGCGTTTCGGAGTGCTCGGACACGAAGCTCAGGGGATAGAGCACCACGCCCACCTTGTCGGCGCCCGCGCGCCGGATTTCCGTCTCGGTCGGCGGACCGATCCATTTCAGCGGACCGACGCGGCTCTGGTAGCAGACCGACCAATCGATGCCGCCGAGATGCTGGGCGATCGCCGCTGCCGTCTGCTCGACCTGACTTTGATAGGGGTCGCCTGCCTTGACGATCTTCTCCGGCAGCCCGTGCGCCGAGAACAGCACGCGCCTGGGTCCGTCGCCGGCTTCGGCCAGTCCCTGCTTCACCAGCTCGACGGAAGCGCGGATGAAGCCGGGCTCGGTCGGGTAGCTGTCGATGCGGACCGTCGGAACGGTCATTTCGGACGCCTTCGCCCAGGCATTGAAGGAGGAGGCGGTCGTGGTGGTGGAGAATTGCGGATAGAGCGGCAGCAGCACGATCCGGTCGGGTGCGAAGCGCCGGACCGAACGCACGACCGCCTCGGTCATCGGATGCCAGTAGCGCATGCAGACATAGCCGCGCCATTCGTGCTCGGGTCCGAGCGCCTCCTCCAGCGCGCGGGCCTGCGCCTCCGTCTGGCCGACGATCGGGGAGCCGCCACCGATCTGCTCGTAGATGCCGCGCGCCTTGGGCGTGCGGCGATGGGCGATGAAGCGGGCGAGCGGCAGGCGAAGCCACGTCGGCAGGGTGATGATCGCCGGATCGCTGAACAGGTTGCGCAGGAACGGCTGCACGGCCTCCAGTGAATCGGGACCGCCGAGATTGAACAGGACGATCGCGATCTTCACGCCGACGGCTTCCAGTTGCGCACGATCTCGACGAGCTGGGCGACATGCTCCGGCGGGGTCTGCGGGATCACGCCGTGGCCGAGGTTGAACACGAACGACCCATGACCGAGCTTGTCGAGGATGCGAGTCGCCTCGCGTTCGAGCGCGGGCCCGCCGGCGACCAGCATGATCGGGTCGAGATTGCCCTGCAGGCAAATCGTCGGCTGCAGTTCCTTCGCCGCCCAATGGGCGCCGATCCCTGTGTCGATCGACAGTGCCGCGAAGCTATCCGGCCGACGATACATCAATGCCGCCGGCCCCACGGCGCGCGGGAAGGCGATGATCGGCACCTTCGGATGACGCGCCCGCAAGCCATGGGCAATGCGCACCATGGGCTCGAGCGACCAGCCGAAGAGCTGCTCCTCGGGCAGGATCCCTGCCCAGGAATCGAAGAGCTGCACGGCGTCGGCACCGGCCTCGACCTGGTTGGCGAGATGATCGACGATCGCCTCGACGAGGAGGTCGACCAGCAGGGCGAAGGAATCGGGATGGCGATACGCCCACAGCTTCACCTTGGCGAAGTCGCGGCTGCCACCGCCCTCGATCATGTAGCAGGCCAGCGTGAATGGCGCCCCGGCGAAGCCGAGCAGGGCGGTGTCGGCCGGCAGCGCCTGGCGGGCGGCCGAGATGGCGGCATAGACCGGCGCGAGACGATCGGTCAGCCGAGCCCGCGAAAGCTGTCCGAATTGCGCCGGATCGGTCAGGGGCTCGAGCTTCGGCCCTTCGCCCTCCGCGAACCAGACTTTCTGGCCGAGCGCGTCCGGCACCACCAGGATATCGGAGAAGATGATCGCGGCATCGAGCCCGAAGCGCCGAATCGGCTGCAGCGTGACCTCGACGGCCTTCTCCGGCGTGTAGCAGAATTCCAGGAAGGATTTCGTGGTGGCCCGCACGGCGCGATATTCCGGCAGGTAGCGTCCTGCCTGGCGCATCAGCCATATCGGCGGCGTCGGGAAGCGCGTCCCGGCCAGCGTCTCCAGGAACTTCCCGCGGCTCAACTTCTGTCCCTCATCTCTCCCTCTTATCCTTTCTTAATAGGTAGTAGCAGTAGTAGGCGGTGAGGAACGTGGGGATGCGCCTCTTTAGACACCCGTCCCCAGAAGCCTGTGGACGGGATTCGCCGTGAAATCGGGCTTCCCGAGGCCAATTCACGATTTGAAGGATGTTCCTCGCCAACGATCCCGAGAGGACGAGAATCGGGATGGACGAGGCGAAGCGGGTCACGAATCGGGCCCTCGGCCGGAAGAGGCTCCGCTATCCCCGTCTTGCCTCCGACAATCCCGCATTTCTCCCCGGGAGCCTGTGGGGTAAGTTGCGTCGTGGCCAACCGCAATTTCCATGTCCACCTCGTGTCCGATTCCACCGGCGAGACCGTGTCCAGCGTGGCGCGCGCCTGCCTGGTGCAATACGAGGGCATCTTCGTGCAGGAGCACGTCTGGTCGCTGGTCCGCACCAAGGGCCAGATGGAGAAGGTGATGCAGGCGGTCGAGCGCGACCGCGGACCGGTCCTCTACACGCTGGTCGATCCGGAGCTGCGCGATCAGGTGCGCGAGAGCTGCCGCAGCCTGCAGCTTCCCTGCGTCGGCGTGCTCGACCAGGCGATGAGCGTGCTGGGGCTGCATTTCCGGTCCAAGAGCGAGCAATGGCCCGGTCGCCAGCACCAGCTCGACGAGGGATATTTCGATCGCATCGATGCCATGCATTACACGCTGGCGCACGACGACGGGCAATCGACCCACGACCTCGACGACGCCGACGTGATCCTGGTCGGACCGTCGCGTACCTCCAAGACGCCGACCTGCGTCTATCTCGCCAATCGCGGCGTGCGCGCGGCCAACGTGCCGCTGGTGCCGCTGGTGCCGCCGCCGGTCGAGCTCGAGACGGCGACGCGGCCGCTGGTGGTCGGGCTGATCACCGACCCCGAGCGGCTGGTGCAGATCCGGGTCAATCGCCTGCGCCTGCTGCAGCAGGATACCGAAAGCGAATACACCGACATGGAGCGGGTGCAGGGCGAGATCCAGGACGCTCGTCGGCTCTATGCCCGGCGCAAATGGGCGACCATCGACGTGACCCGCCGTTCGATCGAGGAGACGGCGGCGGCGATCATGCAGATGCTGGCGACGAGGCGGGGCCAGAAGCCGCGGGTGGTGTAACGTGCCGCCGAGGGAGGCGAGAATGCTGACGCGTTCCCTGATTGCAAGTGGTCTGATTGTTGCTGCGTCGTCGGCAATCGCGGCGAACGGCATCGATGTCCGGCGCGGCGAGGACAGCCTCGTGTTCGGCAATTGCGTGCCGAGCCTGGTGGTCGAGAACGGGTCGCCGGAGACGATCGACTATCTGCAGGTCGATCTGGTCGTCGCGCTGGGCGATGGCCGTCAACAGACCGTCGAGCTGAAGTCGGCCTATCGGGACGGCGTGCTCTACCCTATCGCACCCGGAGGGACGGCGACCTTGAAGCAGCATCTCGATACATCCCGCGCCCTGGGAGTCGGCTGCGCCGACGTGAAGGCGCGCAGCGTCGCGCGCACGGTCTGCGAGGCGGCCGGCAAGCCCTGCGGCTCATCGGTGAGCGTCCAGCCATGAGGCGCCGGACGGTCCTCGCGAGTGCCGCGGCATCCCTGCTCGCCGCGCCGGCGATCGCGCAAGCCTATCCCAACAAGCCGATCCAGATGATCGTGCCCTATCCGCCGGGCGGCGGAACGGACGGCTTCGGCCGTCTCACCTCGGACGTGCTGTCGGAGAAGCTCGGCCAGCAGATCGTCATTCGAAATATCGGCGGAGCGTCGAGCGTCACCGGGTCCGACACGGTACGGCGCGCCGATCCCGACGGCTACACCCTGCTGTTCAACGCCAGCCTGTTCGTGCTCGGCAAGTACGTGGTCGCCTCCTGCCCCTACGATCCGCAGGCCGATTTCCGGCCGATCGCCCAGGCGGGCGAGGCGCCGCTGGTGCTGCTGGTCAACCTCAACGTGCCGGGCACCGATTACGCCAGCACGATGGAGGCGATCGGCAAGGAGCCGAAGAAGTACTTCTTCGCCCTGTCGTCCGGCGGCTCGGCCGGCCATGTCGCGACGCTGGAGTTCCTCCGCCGCACCAAACTGCCGCTCGATACCGTGATGTACAAGGGTACCGCGCCAGCCAACGCCGACCTGCTGGGCGGCAGCGTGCAGCTCTTCATGGACCCGTGGACGGCATTGCTGCCGCTGGCGCGCGCCGGCAAGGCGCGCGCGTTGTTCGTGACGTCGAAGGCGCGCACGGCGCTGGCGCCCGATATCCCGACGACCGAGGAGGTCGGGCTGAAGGATTTCAACATCAGCTCCTGGTACGGCGTGTGGGCGCCCAGGGGCACGCCGGACCCGATCGTCGAGCGGCTGGCGGTGGCGATGAACGAGGTCGGCAAGGACAAGGGCTTCATCGCCAAATGCGGTTCGCTCGGCCTCGTCCCGACCGCGCGCGGGCCGCAGGAATTCGCCGCCTTCATCAAGGGCGAGGTCGACACCAACACGGCCTTGCTGCGCGACGCCGGCTACAAGCCGGAGTGATGCGCGCCAGCCACCAAGAGCGGAGGAACGCATGACCGGTGTGCTCGACGACTACATGGTGGATCCCGAGCTGTCGTTCCTCGACAAGACCAGGATCCAGGCGCAGGTCCTCGTGCCGGTATTGCGCGCCTTGCGCGCGGAGCTGGGCAAGGACAAGGCCGATGCGATCGTGAAGCAGGCCCTGCGCGACTGGTCGAAGGAGGTGTTCGCGGCGATCGGCGAGGGCGTGGAGGCCCCACCGCGGCGCAAATGGGCGGCGATGCAGGGCCACATGAACGAGCTGTCCGGACCTTCGGTCGAGTTCGAGACGCATCGCAAGGATCGCGAGGCGTTCGAGTTCGACGTCACGCGCTGCCGCTTTGCCGAGTTCTTCCGCGCCCTCGACGAGCCCGAGCTGGGCGCGGTGCTGGCCTGCCAGACCGATTTCGACATCGTCGCCGCCAGCGGCGAGGACGTGAGCCTCGAGCGCCACCAGACCCTCATGCAGGGCGCTCCGAGCTGCACCTTCCGCTACCGCTTCGCCCCGAGGTAGCCAAGCCGTTCGTTGACGGCTTCTGTACAGTGCCGTACAGTTTAGTGAAAGGCGTTCCATGAGCAATGTTCAACGCAAAGGCGCTGAGGAAGCGCGCAATCAACTGCCTGATCTTCTGCAGGCTGCGGGAGAAGGGAAGTCGACGATCATCACGCGCCACGGGCGGGCTGTCGCAGCCCTGATACCGATCGGTGAATTTCGGCCAACTGGACGCCAAGCATCGTTGCTTCCCTTGGCTGGCTCCGGTCGGGGCATGTGGGGAAAGGACAGCAAGAAAACGATACGCCAGCTTCGTGAAGAATGGGACCGCTGAGGGTCGACGATCTGCCGGACCAGGCGCTGCTGTTGCTCGATTCCGCACCGGTCATTTATTTCCTCGAAGGCCATCCCACCTTGGCAAAGAGATTTGCTCCACTGTTCGAAGCTCAAGCTGGTGGCCACGTGCACTTTGCTGCAACGACAATCACCGTATGCGAGGTGTTGACCGGGCCTCTCAAGGCGCGGGACGATTCGGCGGTTCGTCGTTATCGCGCTGTCTTCGACACTTGGCAGCTCGTCGAGCTCAGTGCTGATATTGCCGAGAGCGCTGCAAGGCTGAGAGCTTCCCTGGGCCTGAAGATCGCCGATGCCATTCAAGTCGCCAGCGCTCTGGCGATCAATGCCGATGCGCTTGTCACCCACGATCGCGATTTTGGCCGTGTGCGTATGATGCGTGTGCTTTCCTGACCGGTACGGCAACTATCGGGCACCGAGCTCAGCAACCGTCGCCACCACCATCATCATCATCATCACCGCCCGCATCACTACAGCTATCCCCAGGACCACCGTGGTCGTGAAGAGGGTGCCATCCGCCGCCACCGGTGGAAACTCCATTATCCGTCAGGGAGGCGTCGACGATCCACGTTTTGTAGACCGGAGGTGGGTTCCACCGGATGACGGCTACCTAGGCCAACAGAACCGCGAAGCCCACCGGGCGGACACGGCCTCCATGCAGTCACTCTGCCGCCTTCATCGCGGGCTCGAAGCGGGCGTCGAAGTCGCGGATCGAGCGTTCCACCTCGGCAGAGACCTGCTTCAGCTTGTCGGCGTTGACGACCTTCAGGCCGAACAGGTCCTTGACGTAGAACACGTCGACGGCGCGCTCGCCGTAGGTCGTGATGTGCGCCGAGGCGATCTGCAGGTTGAGGCGCGTGAGGGCGCGCGTGACGATGTGAAGGAAGCCCGGCCGGTCGCGGCCGTTGACCTCGATCACGGTGAAGGTGTCCGACGCGTTGTTGTCGATCAGCACGCGCGGCTGGACGGTGAAGATGCGATCGCGCTTGGGCCACGAGCTTCTCTGCGCGTCGAGCTCGCGGGCGATGTCGAGGCGGTTCGATAGCGAGATCTCCACGCGCGCGGCGAGGCGCGCGAGGCGCTGCGGCCCGTCGAACGGCTTGCCCTCGAGGTCCTGGATCCAGAACACGTCGAGCGCCATGCCGTTGGCCATGGTGAAGATCTTGGCGTCGACGATGTTCGCGCCGCTGATCGCCATGGCTCCGGCGAGACGCGCGAACAGGCCGTGCGTGTCGAGCGTGTAGATCGTGATCTCGGTGACCGAGCGGTCGGCCTCGACCCGATGCTCGATCGCGAGCGGCTGGCGGTCGCGCTCGGCGCGGCGGACCAGCTCGGCCTGCCGCGCCAGCGTTTCGATCGGGAAGGACAGCCAGTAGGGCGCATAGCCGCGCGCAAAATGCTCTTCCTTCTCGACCGCGGTCCAGCCGGCGAGGCGCTGGCCGACCTCGGCCTGGATCGCCTTGATGCGCTCGGCCCGGCCGCCCGACAGCGTGCCGCCCGACATGACCTGCTCGGCGGCATTGTAGAGTTGGCGCAGCAGGGCGGCCTTCCAGCCGTTCCACACCGTGGGGCCGACGGCGCGGATGTCGCAGACCGTGAGGACCAGCAGCAGGCGCAAGCGCTCGGGCGATTGCACCAGCGCGGCGAAGGTGTCGATGGTCTTGGGATCCATCAGGTCGCGCTGGAAGGCGGTGCCCGACATGGCGAGGTGATAGCGTACCAGCCAGGCGACAGTCTCGGTCTCCGCCTCGCTGAGGCCGAGGCGCGGACCCAACGCCATGGCGACGTCGGCGCCCAGCACCGAGTGGTCGCCGCCCCTTCCCTTGGCGATGTCGTGCAGCAGCACGGCGAGATAGAGCACCGGCCGCGACAGGATCTTGTGCACGACATCGGCCGACAGCGGATGGTCTTCCTTCAGCGTGCCGTTCTCGATCCGCGCCAGGATGCCGATGGCGCGGATCGTGTGCTCGTCGACCGTGTAGGTGTGATACATGTCGTGCTGCGTCTGCGCCACGACGCGGCCGAAATCGGGGATGAAGCGGCCGAACACGCCGGCTTCGTTGAGACGCCGCAGGGTCGTCTCGGGATCGTGGCGCGAGGTCAGCATCGCCATGAACAGGCGGTTGGCTTCCGCATCGTTTCGCAGCCGGTCGACCAGACGGATGTTCTGCGTGATCAGGCGCAACGTACCGGGATGGATGTCGAGGCCGTTCTCCTGCGCGACATGGAACAGGCGCAGAATCGCCACCGGGTCCTTCTCGAAGGCATCGGGCGTCGCCACCGCCAGCCGCTCGCCGTCGAGGCGGAAGCCCTCGAGCTGGCGCGGCCGCAGACTCTGCCACAGCGCGGCGAGCTTGGGCTTGCGCCGCCGGCTGTCCTCCAGCGCGGCGACGAAGATGCGCGTGAGGTCGCCGACCGTCTTGGCATGAAGATAATAGTGCTTCATGAACCGCTCGACGCCGCGGCTGCCGGTGCGGTCCTGGTAGCCTAGGCGGGTGGCGATCTCGCGCTGGAGATCGAACGAAAGCCGATCGTCGGCGCGGCCCGAGAGATAATGGATATGGCAGCGCACGGTGGAAAGGAAGCGATCGGCGCGCTCGAAGCGACGCGCCTCGTCGCGGGTCAGGACGCCCTTCTCGACCAGCTCGGCTGGCTTGCTGACGCGATAAAGATACTTCGCGATCCAGAACAGCGTGTGCAGGTCGCGCAAGCCCCCCTTGCCCTCCTTGACGTTGGGCTCCACGACGTAGCGCGAATCGCCCATGCGGGTGTGGCGCTGGTCGCGTTCGGTGAGCTTGGCCTCGACGAAGTCGCGCCCGTCGCTGGACGAGAACTTTGCCGCGTAGCTTTTCACCAGCTCGTCGAACAGCTCGCGGTCGCCCCAGATGTAGCGCGCCTCGAGGAGGGCGGTACGGATCGTCTGGTCGCGCTCGGCATAGCGCAGGCTTTCCTCGACCGTGCGCGTGGCGTGGCCGACTTTCAGCCCGAGATCCCACAGCAGGTAGAGCATGAACTCCACGATCTGCTCGCCGCGCGGGGTCTGCTTGTAGGGCCGCAGGAACAAGAGGTCGATGTCGCTGAGCGGCGCCATCTCGCCCCGCCCGAAGCCGCCGGTGGCGGCCACGCCGAGCCGCTCGGCGGCGCTGGGATTGGCGGCGGGGTACGCGCGGCCGTCGGCGAAGTCGAAGATCACGCGGATGAGCTGGTCCATCAGGAACGAGGTCGCGGCCAGCACTGCTGGCCCGTCGTTCTTGAGCGGCCCCGGCTCCTCGAAGCGGCGGCGGATCTCGGCGCGGCCGCCTGCCAGGGCCTCGCGTAGAAGGGCGAGCACCTGGGCGCGCGGGAGGTCGGCGCCGGTCGGCACGTCCTCGACCAGCTTGGCCAGCGATTCCTCGAGCGCGCGGCGGCGGATGATCGCGCGGCGATCGGGAATGGACTCGTACGAAGTTGCCATTGCGCGTGGATACTACAGGGCCCGGCAAGGCTAAAATAGGACCATGACGGCCCCCCTTCTCGCTGTTTTCACCAAGAATCGGCTCAATCCCGCCTACGATGCCGCCCGCGGCGCCGCCGACCGGGTGGCCGCCGAGTCCGGCGCCCGCACGATCCACTATGTGCCTGCGACACCCGACGACGTGGGCGAGCAGAAGGCGCTGGTGACGGAAGCGCTCGCGGCACGCCCCGCGGGCGTGGTGTTCAACCCGACCGATGATCGGTTGATGGAAGAGGATCTCGCGCGCTTCGCCGCCGCGGGCATTCCGGTCGCCGTGTTCATCAACCGCATGGCCGGCCCTGCCCTCACCTTCGTCGGGTCCGACGACGTGGCGATCGGCCATGGCGTCGCGAAGGCGCTGATCGACGGCCTCGGCGGGAAGGGCCGCATCGTCGCGCTCGACGGCACGCCCACCGCCCCGACGGCGCGCGACCGCGGCAAGGGGCTGCGCCAGGCGGTGGCCGGGCATCCCGGGATCGAGTTGCTCGACGCCCGGGTCGGCTATCTCCAGCGCGCGCCCGCGCGGGAGGCGATGGCCGAGCTTCTCGCCGCCCACCCCCGGATCGACGGCGTGTGGACGGCCAACGACATGATGGCGTTCGGCGCGGTGGACGCGCTCGCCGCCGCCGGCCGTCGTGCCGAGGTTGTCGGTGTCAACGGCCTGCCCGAGGCGATCGCCAACATCGGGCGCGGCACGATGCTGGCCACCGCCGATTTCAGTGCGTTGAACATCGCCGCCATCGCCACCCGCGCCGTGCTGCGCGCCCTGCGCGGCGAGCCGGTGCCGCGCGAGATCATGGTGCCGGCCGCGCTGATCGACCGGCGCAATGTCGAGCAGTGGACGGTGCCGATGGCCGACCGCCCCTGTCCCACCTGGGACGAGATCGTGCGATAATCGATCATGCGGTTCGCGGCATTCCTCGCTCTTGTGACGATGCTCTGGGCGTCCCTCGCCGGGGCACAGACCCGCCCGGCGCCCGCGCCGGCCGGCAACCAGATCGAGCTCAACAGTGCCAGCCGCGATTCGCTGATGACGCTCGACGGTATCGGCGAGGTGAGGGCGGACGCGATCATCCGCGCACGCCCGTTCAAGGCCAAGACCGAGCTGGTCGAGCGGCGGCTGATTCCCGAGTCGCTGTACGAGAAGATCTCCGACAAGGTGTTCGCGCGGCCGCCGCCGCCGGCCCCGCCGCCGCCCAAGCCCGCTCCGGCCGCGCCCACGAAGCGCGGCTGATGCGATGGACGGCACGACGATCTACGCGCTCGGCACCGCGCCGCCCTCGCGTGCCCGGCCGGGGGCGCTGTCGGTCATCCGGCTGAGCGGGCCGCGCGCGGCCGATGCGCTGATCTTCCTGACCGAACGGGGGGCTTTCGCGCGTGGCCGTTCGATGCGTGCGGCAGCCCTGCCCGAGCCGCGGCGGCTGGCGCTGCGGACCCTCTACGATCCCCTGAGCGAGGAGCGGATCGACCGCGGGCTCGTCGTCTGGTTCGAGGCGCCCCGCACCGAGACTGGCGAGACGATGGCGGAGCTGCATCTGCATGGCGGGCGCGCCGTGGCGCAAGCTGCTCTCGGCGCGATCCAGAGGCTCGGCTTCTGCCGCTTGGCCGAGCCGGGCGAGTTCACGCGCCGTGCCTTCGAGAACGGCAAGCTCGATCTGACCGAAGCCGAAGCGATCGCTGATCTCGTCGATGCCGAGACGGAGCAGCAGCGGCGGTTGGCCTTGCAGCAGATGGATGGCGCTCTACACCGCCTCTACGAGGATTGGCGGGCGCAGGGCCTCGCCGCCCTCGCCCATCTCGAGGCGGCGATCGATTTCCCCGACGAGGACCTGCCCGAGGGGCTGGCCGATACGGTCGGGACCGCGATCGCCCGGTTGCAGGCCGCGATCGCCGCGCATCTCGACGACCGGCGCGGCGAGCGCCTGCGCGAGGGGCTGAGCATCGCCATCATCGGGCCGCCCAATGCCGGCAAGTCGTCGTTGCTCAACCTGCTGGCGCGGCGCGAGGCGGCGATCGTGTCGGAGACCGCCGGCACGACACGCGACGTGATCGAGGTCCATCTCGATCTCGGCGGCTGGCCGGTCGTTCTGGCCGATACCGCAGGCCTGCGCGAGACCGCCGATGCCATCGAGCAGGAAGGCGTGCGCCGTGCCAGGGCCCGTGCCCAGCAGGCCGACCTGCGCCTGCTGGTGCTCGACGCCAGCGATTCCGACTGGTCGGGCACGATGCAGGCGCTGACGGCGGCGGGGACCCGTTGGGTGCCCGAGCACGACATCGTCGTCGTCAACAAGGTCGATATCGCGCCGACCGACGCGACCGGCGCGGTCGCCCTGTCGGCCCGGTCGGGTGCGGGCCTGCCGGAACTGCTGGCGCGCCTCGAACGCTCGGCCGGTGCGCTGATGGAGCGGGGCGCCGGCGCGCCACCGCTCACCCGGGCGCGCCACCGCGAGGCGCTGACCGAAGCACATGACGCCCTCGGCCGTGCCCTCGATGCACCGGAAATCGCGCTCTCAGCCGAAGATCTGCGACTCGCCATGCGCGCCCTGGGCCGGATCACCGGGACGGTCCGTGTCGACGAGCTTCTCGACGTCATCTTCCGGGACTTCTGCATCGGAAAATAGGAACCGGGTTCCCCTGGCTTACGTTCACGTTGTCGAAAGCCATCGCCAGGACGTGGGGACCATTCATGAGCAAGCCGACAAAGCGCGCGTCGCGGACGCCTTCCGCCGCCATGACGGAAGGGGGCGAAACGCATCAGACAGCCACGTCCGGCGACAACACGCTGACCACCAATCAAGGCACCCCGGTCTCCGACAACCAGAATTCGCTGAAGGGCGGGGCGCGCGGACCGACCTTGCTGGAGGACTTCATCCTCCGCGAGAAGATCACGCATTTCGACCATGAGCGCATTCCCGAGCGCATCGTCCATGCGCGCGGCTCGGCGGCGCACGGCTATTTCGAAGCGGCGCGCGGGGCGTCGAGGTTCAGCAAGGCGGCGTTCCTGCAACCGGGCAAGCGGACGCGGGTCTTCACCCGCTTCTCGACCGTTGCCGGGGGGGCCGGATCGGTCGACACGCCGCGCGACGTTCGCGGATTCGCGGTCAAGTTCTATACCGAGGAAGGCAACTTCGACCTGGTCGGCAACAACATCCCGGTCTTCTTCATCCAGGACGCGATGAAATTTCCCGACCTCGTCCATTCGGTGAAGATGGAGCCCGATCGCGGGTTCCCGCAGGCAGCCTCGGCGCATGACACGTTCTGGGACTTCATCTCCCTCATGCCCGAGAGCATGAACATGATCATGTGGGCGATGTCGGACCGCACCATTCCCTACTCGCTGCGCCACATCGAAGGGTTCGGGGTCCATACCTTCCGGCTGATCGACGACCGCGACGAGTCGACCTTCGTGAAGTTCCACTGGCGGCCGTCGGTCGGCGCCATGTCGACGGCCTGGGAGGAGGCGGTGAAGATCGCCGGCGCCGATCCCGACCACCAGCGTCGCGACCTGTTCGAATCGATCGAGGCCGGCAACTTCCCCGAATGGACGCTGTCGATCCAGGCGTTCGATCAGGCCAAGGCCGATTCGCTCGACTTCGATATCCTCGATCCGACCAAGATCATCCCCGAGGAGATCATCCCGCTGACGCCGATCGGGCGGATGGTGCTCGATCGCAATCCGACGAACTTCTTTGCCGAGACCGAGCAGGTCGCCTTCCACCCGGGCAATCTGGTGCCCGGTATCGACGTCACGCCCGATCCGCTGCTGCAGGGCCGCCTGTTCTCCTATCAGGACACGCAGCTCATCCGTCTCGGCGGCCCGAATTTCCACCAGATCCCGATCAACGCGCCGGTCTGTCCGTTCCATAACATGCAGCGTGACGGCCATATGCAGATGCAGGTGCCGACGGGTCGCGTGGCCTACGAGCCCAACTCGCTCGATCCGAACGGTCCCCGCGAGAATCCCGCCCGGGGCTTCAGGAGCTTCCCCGATCCGGAATCCGGGCCGAAGCTGCGCAAGCGGCCGCAATCCTTCGCCGACCATTACTCGCAGGCGCGCCAGTTCTATCGCTCCATGACTCCGCCCGAGCAGACCAATATCGTGAGTGCGCTGACCTTCGAGTTGAGCAAGGTCGAGACGGTGGCGGTACGTACCCGCATGCTGGGCCATCTCGACCTGATCGAGCCCGAGCTCGGCAAGCGCGTCGCCGCGGCCATGGCGATGACGGGAACGGCCGACAGCATCACGCCGGCGGTGCCGCCGCGCGACGATCTCCCGCCCTCGCCCGCGCTCAGCCTCGTGGCCAAGGCGCCCGCGACGATCAAGGGCCGGACGCTCGCGGTTCTGGTGACCGACGGCAGCGACGGCAAGGCGATCGCCAGCCTGC
This sequence comes from uncultured Rhodospirillales bacterium, assembly GCA_945957125.1. Classification (GTDB taxonomy): domain Bacteria; phylum Pseudomonadota; class Alphaproteobacteria; order Reyranellales; family Reyranellaceae; genus Reyranella. Next base: position 30,331 of record CAMFJT010000018.1, read on the forward strand.
AGCGCGCCGTGAAGAAGGAGGGCGGAACGCTGAAGCTGGTCGCCCCGAAGATCGGCGCGTTGAAGGGCAGCGGGCTGACGCCGGACATGACGATCGAAGGCGGGCCGTCAGTGCTGTTCGACGCCGTGGTCCTGTTGCCGGCGGAGGACCAGGTCGAGACGCTGATGACGATGGCGGCGGCGATCAACTGGCTGCGCGATGCGTTCGGGCATCTCAAGGCGATCGGGTTCAATGCAGCGGCCGCTTCATTGTTCGACAAGGGCGGCCTGGATTCCGCCGCGCCCGGCGTGGTGCCGGTCGACGGAAAAGGCGGGTTCGACGGCTTCATCTCGGCCGCGAAGAAGCACAAGATATGGGAGCGTGATTCTCTGGTGAACCCGCCACGCTGAGCCATGCGGCGGGACAGCCTCGCGACCTATCGCGCAAAGCGCGATTTCGAGCGGACGGCCGAGCCCTCGGGCAAGGCCGCCGTCGCGGCGGCGCCGCAGCTTCGCTTCGTGATCCAGCGTCACGATGCGACACGGCTGCACTACGATTTCCGCCTCGAGCTCGACGGCGTCTTCAAATCGTGGGCGGTGACCAGGGGACCGTCGCTCGATCCGAAGGTGAAGCGGCTGGCCGTCGAAGTCGAGGATCACCCGCTCGACTACGGCGATTTCGAGGGGACGATTCCCAAGGGCCAGTATGGCGGCGGAACGGTGCAGCTTTGGGATCGCGGCTACTGGATTCCCGAAGGAGATCCGCACGAGGGCCTGAAACGCGGCGACCTGAAATTCACGCTGGCCGGTGACCGCCTCGGCGGGAGCTGGGTGCTGGTGCGCATGAAGTGGGATCGCAAGGGAGGCGGCGGCAAGAAGACCAACTGGCTGCTGATCAAGCATCGCGACGAGGCGTCGAAGGACGGTAGCGACGATGCCGTGCTGCGCGACAACGAAGGCTCGGTAGCCTCCGGCCGTACGTTGCGCGAGATTGCGATCGGCAGCGGCAAGGCCCCTACTCCGTTCATGACGGCGAAGAAGCGAACGGCCGGCGCGGTGTGGAACAGCAAGCTCAAAGGCGGCGGCGCCAAGGCCGTCGCACCACAGTCCAAGGGCAAGGTGAGGAAAGTGCGCGCGATGCCGGACTTCATCGAGCCGCAACTCACCCGGCTCGTCGACCGCGCTCCGTCGGAACCGGGCTGGGTCCACGAGATCAAGCTCGACGGCTATCGGTTGCAGCTGCGCGTCGAGGACGGCAAGGCGACGCTCAAGACGCGCAAGGGGCTCGATTGGACGAGGAAGTTCCAGGCAATAGCGGAGGTCGCCAGCCAACTTCCGGATTGCATGATCGACGGCGAAGCGTGCGCCCTCGACCGCGCGGGCGCGCCCGATTTCGCGGGACTGCAGGCGGCGCTCTCGGAGGGAAAGTCGGAAGACCTGATCTACTTCGCCTTCGACCTGATGTTCGCCGAGGGCGAGGACTTGCGGCCATTGCCGCTGGTGGACCGCAAGGTGAGGCTGGAGGCGCTGCTGCGCGGCTTGAAGGACAAGCGCAAGCAGATCCGCTTCGTCGAGCATCTGGAGACGGCAGGGGACGCCGTACTTTCCTCGGCCTGCCGAATGCATCTCGAGGGCATCGTCTCCAAGCAGATCGATGCGCCGTATAAGTCAGCGCGGTCGGGTAGCTGGACCAAGGCCAAGTGCCGCGGCGGGCAGGAAGTGATCATCGGCGGCTGGACGCAGGACGGCCACAAGCTCCGCTCCCTGATCGCGGGCGTGTATCGCGGTGCCGGAAAGCACGCCAGGCTGGTGCATGTCGGCCGGGTCGGCACGGGCTTCAGCGAGCCGGTGATGCGCAGGCTCCTTCCCGAGCTGAAGAAGGTCGAAAGCAGGACGAGCCCCTTCGCCGCCGGCGCCAGTCCGCGCAAGGAGAGCAACATGCATTGGGCGCGACCCGAGCTTGTCGCCGAGATCGAGTTCGCGGGCTGGACGGGCGACGGCAATGTACGGCAGGCTTCGTTCAAGGGCTTGCGGGCGGACAAGCCGGCCGGCGAAATCGAGGCCGAGAAGCCTGCCAAGCCGGAGAAGATCAAAGTGGCCCAGCCGAAGCCCGCAGCATCGTCGGGACCTGCTGTCGTCATGGGTGTGACGATCTCCCATCCCGACAAGGCGATGTGGCCCGACGAGAACCCGCCGATCAGCAAGATCGAGCTGGCGCGCTATTTCGAGGCGGTCGGCGACTGGATGATGCCGCATCTCGAGGGCCGGCCGTGCTCGCTGGTGCGCACACCCGACGGTATCAAGGGCGACCAGAAATTCTTCCAGCGCCACGCCATGCCGGGCGGCTCGCACCTGATCACCGAAGTGAAGGTCAGCGGCGACCGCAAGCCGTATGTCCAGCTCGATCGCAAGGAAGCGCTCGCGGCGGTCGCGCAGATCGGGACAACCGAGCTGCATCCGTGGAACAACCAGCCCGGCTTGCCGGATCTCCCGGGACGGCTGGTGTTCGATCTCGATCCCGCGCCGGACGTGGGCTTCGCGGAGGTGGTCAAGGGCGCGCTCGAACTTCGCAAGCGATTGGAGAAGCTCGGCCTCGCGACCTTCTGCAAGACCACCGGCGGCAAGGGACTGCATGTGGTCACGCCGCTGACCCCCGACAGGAAGAGCCCGGACTGGGACGCCGCCAAGGCGTTCGCCAAGGAGGTTTGCCGGCGGCTGGCCGAGGCCGCGCCGGAGCGCTACCTGCTCATCATGGCGAAGAAGGATCGGGGCGGGCGCATCTTCCTCGATTATCTCCGCAACGACCGGACTTCGACGGCCGTGGCGCCGCTGTCGCCGCGCGCGCGCGAGGGCGCGCCCGTGTCCATGCCGCTGGACTGGCGCCAGGTGAAGGCCGGCCTCGATCCGAAGCGGTTCACCGTGCGGTCCGTTCCGGCGCTTCTCGCCAGGAGCAAGGCGTGGCGCGACTACGACAAGGCCGCCGTGCCGCTGCGGCAGGCCATTCAGTCTCTTATAGAGTCGAAGGAGTGACGGGGGCGATGGCGAGGGCACAAGGCAAGGCGATGCGGCCGACTTGGGAGGGCCATCTGCGGCTGTCACTGGTGACCTGTCCGGTGGCACTCTACACCGCGACGGAACGGACCGCGGACGTGCATTTCAACCTGATCAATCCGAAGACGAACAACCGGATCCGCATGCAGACGGTGGATGCCGTCACCGGTCACGCGGTCGACCGGGCCGACCTCGTGAAGGGGTTCGAGGTCGCGAAGAACAGGTACATCCTCCTCGAGAAGGAGGAACTCGACGCGGTGAAGCTCGAATCCACCCGCATCATCGATATCCGCGAGTTCGTCGATGCCGATGCGATCGACCGGATCTACTGGGAGGAGCCCTATTATCTCGCGCCCGCCGGCAAGACGGGAATCGACGCCTTCTCCGTGATCCAGGCGGCCATGAAGAAACAGGGCAAGGTGGCATTGGGGCGGCTGGTACTGCACCAGCGCGAGCGCCCTTGCGCGCTGGAGCCGCGCGACCGGGGGCTGTTGCTGACGACTTTGCGCACGCATGATGAGATTAGAAGCAGCGCCGGCGTGTTCGATCGCCCCTTGCCCAAGCCCGAGGCCGGCATGCTGGAAATCGCCGAGAAGATCATTGCCCAGCAGGAATCGCGCTTCGATCCGACACGCTTCAAGGATCGGTACGAGGAGGCGCTTCGCGATCTCATTGCCCGGAAGAAGAAGGGTCAGCCGGTGACGGCGGAAGAACCTGAAGAGAAGGACGAGAAGGTCGTCGACCTGATGGCCGCGCTGAAGGAGAGCCTGAAAGGCGGCGGCACCGCGCGCGCCAAGGCGGAACGGTTCATGGCGGCTCATGAGGGAAAGCCCAAGCCCAAGGCCAAGAGAAGGGTGAAAAGAAAGCCTTCACGCAAGCGAGCGGCATAATGTCGACAGGCGGAATTATGGGTCGTGAGGGGTGCTTGACCCACGGGACGTAATCTCCGACTTACCGCTTCATGCAGACAGGCATTCGATATGACGTCATCGTCGTCGGCGGCGGGCACGCCGGCTGCGAGGCGGCCGCCGCCGCCGCCCGGCTCGGTGCACGCACCCTGCTCTTGACCCATCGGCTGGATACGCTCGGCGAGATGTCGTGCAACCCCGCGATCGGTGGTTTGGGCAAGGGTCATCTCGTGCGCGAGATCGATGCGCTCGACGGTGTGATGGGACGAGCGATCGACCGCGCCGGTATCCAGTTCCGGATGCTCAATCTCTCGAAGGGACCTGCGGTGCGAGGACCCCGCGCCCAGGCCGACCGTAAGCTGTATCGGCAGGCGATGCAGTCCCTGCTGGCGGAGCAGTCCAATCTCGATATTCGCGCCAAGGCTGTCGGCGATATCGTCGTCGACGCCGCGGGGCGCTGTACAGGTATCGTTACCGAGGACGGCGAGGAAATCGTCGCGGGCCGCGTCGTCCTCACGACGGGTACTTTCCTGCGGGGGCTCATCCATCTCGGCGAGGTAACGATGCCGGCCGGCCGCGCGCGCGGTCAGCGGGACGGTCTCCCGGGGGACATTGCGGCGGATGCCGTCGAGCCGCCATCCAGCGCCTTGGCGCTCAGGTTGGCCGCTGCGGGATTTGCCTTGGGGCGGCTCAAGACCGGCACGCCTGCCCGGCTCGACGGGCGCACGATCGACTACGATGGGCTTGAGCGCCAGGATGGCGATAAGCCGCCTCAGCCCTTTTCCTATCTGACCGAAAAGATCGATACGCCGCAGATCGCCTGCCACATCACCGAGACGACGCCGGCCACACACGCCATCATCCGGGCCAACCTTCATCGCGCGCCGATGTATTCCGGCCAGATCGAAAGCGTCGGGCCGCGCTACTGCCCATCGATCGAGGACAAGGTCGTCCGCTTTGCCCAGCGTGAGCGGCACCAGATTTTTCTCGAGCCCGAAGGACTGGACGATCCGACCGTCTATCCCAACGGCATTTCCACGTCGCTGCCTCGGGAGGTTCAGCTCGATCTTCTACGGACAATTCCCGGTCTCGAACGGGCAGTTATGCTGCGGCCGGGTTATGCGATCGAGTACGACCATATCGATCCGCGCGAACTGCAGGCGACACTGGAGACGCGACGGGTGCCCGGGCTGTATACGGCCGGACAGATTAACGGCACGACGGGGTATGAAGAGGCTGCGGCTCAGGGTTTGATCGCCGGCCTGAACGCCGCTCTGGCGGCGGCGGGATCGCGTCCGTTCCTGATCGACCGTGCCGATGGCTATCTCGGCGTCCTCATCGACGATCTTGTGAGCCTGGGGGTGACCGAGCCCTACCGGATGTTCACATCGCGTGCGGAATACCGTCTGTGGCTGAGGGCGGACAATGCAGACCAGCGACTGACCCCGAAAGGCGAAGCCATCGGCTGCATCGGAACCCGGCGGGCCGGTGTGTTTCACGTGAAACAGGATGCCCTCGCGCATAATCGCGCACTCCTGTCGTCCTTGAGAATGAGTCCGTCGGCTTTGGCGCGCCGCGGCGTTGCGATCAATCAGGACGGCGTCTTGCGGTCCGCCATGGATCTTCTTGCTTACCCTGAAATCTCCTGGGAAAGGCTCGTCGACCTGTGGCCTGAGATGCGCGCCATCCCGGCGTCGATTGCAGACCAACTGTCGATCGATTCTCGATACGAAGGCTATCTAGGCCGGCAACGGCAGGACATCGCCGCCTACCGGAAGGACGAAGCCCTCGAACTTCCGGCCGATCTCGACTACGGGGTCGTTGGCGGCCTGAGCAACGAGATACGACAAAAGCTGGAGGCCCATCGGCCGGCTACCCTCGGCCAGGCGGCGCGGATCTCGGGCGTAACCCCGGCCGCGCTCGTCTCCCTCCTCCGCTTCGTTCGCCGACGGGTGGCTTGAGGATGAGCCACATGCACGCCGGCCGGGATTTGTTCCTCGAGGAGATGCGCAGCCTAGGTCTCCCTGTTTCACGTGAAACACGCGACCGGCTGGAGGCGCTCGTCAATACCCTGGGTCGCTGGCAGAAGGCGATCAACCTTGTCGGAAAAGCGACCCTGGGTGAGGTCTGGATCCGCCACGTCCTCGATTCGGCCCAGCTCCTTCCGCTGATCCCGAAAGAGGCGCGAACGCTGGTCGACCTGGGGAGCGGTGGCGGATTTCCGGGCCTCGTCCTGGCGGCCGTCCGTCCGGACCTCGATGTCATTCTCGTCGAGTCCGATGCCCGCAAGGGCGCGTTCCTCGGCGAAGCGGCCCGACGAATGGAACTGCCGCGGCAGCCCACGGTCGTCGTGAGCCGCATAGAGACTGCGCCCACCCGCGCCGCGGACGTGATAACGGCGCGCGCCCTCGCGCCGCTAGGCCAACTGCTGGCCTGGTCCGCTCCCCATCGTTCTCCGGAGGCCATTTGTCTTTTCCACAAGGGAAAAAACTGGCAAGCCGAGGTGACCGAGGCCATGAAGGATTGGGATATCCGATATCAGTCCTTTGCCAGCGTGACCGACCGTGACGCCGTTCTCCTCCGAGTTGCCCAGTTCAGCGCCAAGGGTCTTCGCGATCGCTAACCAGAAGGGCGGCGTCGGGAAGACCACGACCGCCATCAACCTCGCGACCGCCCTGGCGGCGGTCGGCGAGAAGGTCCTTCTGATCGACCTGGATCCACAGGGAAACGCCTCGACCGGACTGGGCATTGCCCGCGGCGAGCGTTCCCCCGGCTCGTACGAATTCCTCCTCGGGCTGTCGCCGCTCGACCAGGTCATCCGCGCCACGCAGATCCCCGGCCTGTCCGTCATGCCGGCAGACCAGTCTCTGGCCGGCGCAGAAATCGAGCTGATCGACATGGAACGGCGGGAGCATCGATTGGCCGATGCCTTGATGGCGCCGGCGAGCGACGCGCGTAGTCGATGGGACACCATCCTGATCGATTGCCCCCCATCGCTCGGCCTAGTGACCCTCAACGCACTCGTGGCCGTCGATGCCGTTCTCGTGCCGCTCCAGGCCGAGTTCCTGGCGCTCGAAGGGATCGGCGCCATCCGCCGCACCGTCGAAAGGGTTCGCGGCGCGCTCAATCCGCGGCTGCATATCGCGGGCGTGATCCTCACCATGGTCGATCGGCGCATGACGCTCAGCCAGCAGGTCGTGGCCGACGTCCGGGCGCATTTCGGCGAGCTCGTGTTCGGCACGACGATTCCGCGCAACGTCCGCATCGCCGAAGCGCCCTCGCATGGCTTGCCGGTGCTGATCTATGACAATGCGTGCGCCGGCGCCCAGGCCTACATCCTCCTGGCGAGCGAATTCATCCGACGTCGCCGCACGGCGGCGGAAGGCAGCGCGTCGGGCGAGAAGAATCCGCCAACCACAGGACCGACATGAGCCTGCCCCCCAAATCGCGCGGCCTCGGCCGCGGCCTGTCCGCCCTTCTCGGCGACCAGGATGTCGCCGCCGCCGTCGCCGCGCCGAGTAGCCCACCCAGCGCGCCGCCGCGCCCCTCCAGCCGTGCCCCGATGACCCTGCCGACGGCGCACCTGCGGGCCGGCAAGTATCAGCCACGCACCAGCTTCGAGAATATCGACGTGCTGGTCGAATCGGTGCGCCAGTTCGGCCTCCTGCAGCCGATCCTGGTGCGCCCGCTCGACGGGCAACCGGACTCCTACGAGATCATCGCCGGCGAACGGCGCTGGCGCGCCGCCCAGAAGGCGCAGCTCCATGAGGTCCCGGTCGTCATCCGCAGCCTCGACGACCTCGACACGCTGCAACTCGCATTGGTTGAAAATCTACAGCGTGCCGATCTTTCGGCGATCGACGAGGCGCAAGGCTATCGCCGGCTGATCAGCGATTTCAATCAGACGCAGGAAGACGTGGCGCGCACCATGGGCAAGAGCCGCCCGCACGTCGCCAACACGCTCCGCTTGCTCGACCTGCCCGAGACGGTACGCGACATGATCCGGGCCGACGAGATCTCGGCCGGTCATGGCCGCGCGCTGCTGGCCTTTCCCGATCCCGAGGCCATGGCCCGGCGGGTCGTCGCCGAGAAGCTCAATGTCCGCGACCTCGAGCGCCTGGCGTCGGGCGAGCGCTTGAAGAAGGCAGGCGCCAGCAAGACGGGAAAGCCTGCCGGCGAAACCAAGAGCGCGGACACCCGTGCGCTGGAGAAGCGCCTCGAGGAAGCGCTCGGTCTCAAGGTGACGCTTGCCTCGCGCGGCGGCGAAAAGACCGCGCTCACCCTGGAGATCAACGATTACGACCAGCTCGATACGGTGGTCGATCGTCTGACCCGCCGCTGATTGCGGTTGTAGAGCGCGCGTTCACTCCACCGACAATAGGATGCGCGCCCGCGGGCGAGGCCGCCGGCGCGTCTTCTCAACCGGCGCCAAGTTCGGCGGCGACCCGCTGCCATTCCTTCTCCACGGCCGCGACGTCGGTATCGCCTCCGGATTTCTCGAGTGTCGCGGCGAGATCGCCCAGGGCCGTGGCGCCGGCGGCGCGCGCTGCGCCCTTCAACTTATGCGCGAGTTCGGCGAGCTTCTCCCGATCGTCGCGCGCCGCGCCGATCTCGTCCACCAGCCGCGCGCCGGCATCGCGGAAACGGGCGAGCACGCGGCTGACCGCCTTCTCGTTGCCGCTGAACATCTCTCCGACGATCGAGCGGTCGACGGCCGGTGTCTCGGACCCGTCCGCCGCCCAGCGGGCGACCGCTTCGCGCAGCCGCTCCAGCGTCAGCGGCTTGGTCAGGTAATCGTCCATGCCGGCCGCCAGGCAGCGATCGGCCTCACCCTTGAGCGCATTCGCCGTCAGCGCCAGGATCGGAGTGCGCTGCTGGCCGGGAGCCGCGTTCTCCTCGGCGCGGATCTGGCGGGTCAACTCGAGCCCGTCCATGTCGGGCATGTGAATGTCGGTCAGGACCAGGGCGTGTGAACGTGTTCGCCACAGGCTCAGCGCCTCGATGCCGTTGGTCGCGACATCGAGGGGAAGACCGAGCACCTCGAACTGCCCGACCAGCACCTCCAGGTTGACCTCGGAATCGTCGACCGCGAGGACCCGCAGGCTCCGGGACGGCAAAGGCGGCGGCTCTGCCGGGTCGTCGGCCGCGGCAGGCGTGCAGGTGCGTCGGACCTTGACCGTGACCGTGAAGGTCGATCCCTGCCCGACCGTGCTCTCGACCGCCGCCGTTCCCCCCATCAGCTCGGCCAGGCGGCGCACGATCGAGAGGCCCAGTCCGGTTCCGCCGTAGCGGCGGGTCGTCGAGCTGTCGGCCTGCGAGAACGGCCGGAACAGCCGCGCCTGCTGCTCGGCGGTCATGCCGATGCCGGTGTCGGCCACCGACAGCGCCAGGGTGACGCTGGCCTCGTCCACCGCCAGCGCGCGGGCGCGCACGGCGATGCCTCCGGCTTCGGTGAACTTCGCGGCGTTGCCGATCAGGTTGAGCAGAATCTGGCGCAGCCGCGTGCCGTCCGCCAGCAAGGCGTCCGGCGTGCCGGCATCGATGTCGATGGTCAACCCGAGCGCCTTCTTCTCGAGCTGGATGGCCAGGGCCTCGGTGGCGCCGGAGATCAGCGCGCGCAGGGAGACCGGCGCCTCTTCCAGCTCCATGCGACCGGCCTCGATCTTGGAGAAGTCGAGGACATCGTCGATGATGCGCATCAGTGCGGCCGCCGAGCCGCGCACCGTGCGGACCATGCGCTTCTGCCGCTCGGTCAACGGCTCGCGCGCCAGCAGCTCGGCCGTCCCGACAACGCCATTCATCGGGGTGCGGATCTCGTGGCTCATGGTCGCGAGGAAGGTCGACTTGGCCTGGTTGGCCGCTTCCGCCTCGTCGCGCGCGGCCTTGGCGGCGTCGCGTTCCCGGCGGAGCTCGCGCTGGCGATGGCGCAGCTCGCTGATGTCGGTGAACAGCGACACGTAGCCGCCCGACTTGGTCCGAGCGGCGGTGAGGCGTGTCCAGGCGTTCGTCCCGACCGGGAATTCCAGGGCACCCTCGCCGCGGCGGTGCTGTTCGACGATCATGGTGGCCAGCCGCTCGACTTCCGCGTTCGGCACCGGCAGGCCGAGCAGGTCGTATTGCGCGCGCATGGCACCGCGCGCGGCGGCCTCGAGCGTGGTGCCGGGCGCCACGATGTCGGGGATGTCGCGATTGACCGCGCGATAGGCGGCGTTGCACTGGATCAGGCGCTCGTCGGGCCCCCAGATGCCGACGCCGCCGGTCATGTTGTCGAGTGCATCGTCGAGCAGGGTCTGCGCCGCTTCGGCGCGGGATCGGGCGCTCTCGATCTCCGCCTGCTGCTCCTTCAGCACCGTGATGTCGCGATAGATCGCCAGCATGCCGCCGTCGGGGATCGGCCGGAAATTGAACTCGATGAAGCGACCGGACGGGCCGCGGCGCTCATAGCGCATGCCGTCCGGTCGGCGCATCAGATCGGCGCGCTGGACGACCGTCGCCTCGATCTCCTGCTCGCTGCCGGCCGGGCCCAGGTCGCCGCGCCGGGCCTGGTGGCGGAGGATGTCGTAACCGGATCCGCCCGGTGTGGCGACTTCCGGCGTGAGCTGCAGGAAGTCGTTGACCTGCCGGTTGACGAAGCGGACGCGGAAGTCGCGATCGACCAGCATCACGCCGTCGATCATGTTGTCGAGCACGCTCTGCAGGGTCTCGCGCGTCTTTTCCGATTCGATGCGCGCCGCCGTCAGCCGCTCCTCTTGCTCGACGATCTCGGTGAGGTCGCGATGGATGGTGAGCACGCGGCCGTCGGCGAGCCGCCGGTAGGTCACTTCGACGGTGCGTCCCGTCGTGGTGCGCCGCCGCTCGGCCGGCTGGTCGGCAAGGTGAAACCGACGCACCCGGCTCTCGATCCAGCCGTTCAGCCCGCCGGGCAGCTCGTCGAGCGGCCCGTAGTCGCCGCGCTGGGCGCGGTAGTGGATGATGTCCGCGAAGGTCGGCAGCGTATGCAGGAGCTGGTCCGACATGTCGTGCAGCTTGGCCATCGCCGGGTTCTGGTAGACCCAGCGCCCGTCCGCCTCGTACAGCAGCACGCCGTCGCTCATGTTGTCGAAAACCGACTGCAGCACCGCACGGGCCTGCATGGCTTCGCGTTCGCGCCGCTTGACCTCCGAGATCTCGACCAGGCTGGTGACGACCCCGCCCGATTTGGTGCGGCGCGACTGGCCGCGCAGCCAGCGGTCGGGCCCGACGCGGTATTCCGAGACACCGCCGTCGCTATGGTGCAGGTCGGTCGCCGTCTTGTGGAAGTGCTCCTCCCGGCCCGACCGGGCCAGCGGCATCGGCAGCTTGTAGGTAGCGGCGTACACGGCGTCCTCGAAGCGCACGCCGGGGGTCGTGGCTTCGGGCAGGTACTGCAGGTGCCGGGCGTAAGTCTGGTTGCACATCACCAGCCGGTCCTCGGGATCCCAGATCGAGATCGCGATCGGCAGGCTTTCCATCGCGTCGTGCAGGAAGTCGTGTGCGGCGCGCGAATTAGCCTCGGCCGCGGCGTTGCGGCGGGCCAGCTCCTCGTGTTCGAGCGAGAGGGCGACCTGCTCGCGCTGGTTGCGGTACTGCACCGAATTCTGCATCAGCAGCGCGGCCAGGAAGACCAGGGCGCCGACAGCGAGCGCGAGGGCCATCGGATCTCCCGACGCCAGCGCACCGAGGCTCAGCGGCCCGAGATTGCCGGCGACGAACAGCGTGTAGCTGCGTGGCTCGTAGTAGCGGCCCGGCGCCATCGTCGCGGCGAGCGCAAGCGCTGCGGTCACCAGCAACCGCGGATCGCCGTAGGGCAGCGATACAAGCAGGGCGCCGCCCGTGCCGTAGGCCAGACCGGTGAGGCTGGCATAGAGGATGTAGAGCCGCCGCCACGTCTCGCTCGGTCGCGCCTGGGGCTCACGGCGGTAGGAGCGGGCGAGCCACACGAAGCCGGTGATGGACAGCAGGTGCAGCGAGAACGGCAGGGCCAGCGTCCACCACGGCGCGTTGTCGCCATAGGCGAGGCCGAAGATCGGCCAGAGCGCCAGCGCCAGGAAGCGAAGGCTGCTGCTGCTGGTCATCAGGCGGTCGGTGAGGGCACGCTCGAGCCGCGCGACGTCGGGCCCTTTGGGCGGGTTTTCGCGCGGCGGCTCGGTCGTCTTCGAGAGCCCTTGCATGCTGTTCATCGTCCCATGAGGGTCGGCCAGGAAGCGTTTCCGGCCGGTAACGCGAGGACCCTAAAGTGTTTCCCCGGTTACGCGAAGGCACTCGACGAAACGGACGAAACGAATTGCGGGTGCGACGCAATGGGGACGAAACCGCTTGCGGCTACGGTCAGGGCGTCGAGCAGCCAGCAGTTCCTTCCCCAAGCGTCGGCCTCACACCACCGACGCTTCCTACGGTCGGCCCCTCCCAGATCTCCGACCGTACAAGACGGCGCCCCGCCCCGGGGCGCCGTCTTCATGTCTGGGTCCTTGAGATTGACGGACCGGGCGGTCAGGATGGGCCAATGGTGGCCCGGCCAAAGGAATTTCGTCCTCACATCATCGTGGTGGAGGACGAGCAGTTTCAGCGCGAAACCCTCGTCGACTTCCTCGACGACAAGGGATACCGCGCCACGGGCGTCGATTCCGGCGCGGCGCTGCGCAAGCTGGTCGAGAAGGATCCGCCGGCGCTGGTGCTGCTCGACCTGCGCCTGCCCGGCGGCGAGGACGGCTTTTCTCTCGCTCGTTATCTGCGCGAACGCAGTCGCCGCATGGGCATCATCATGGTGACGGCGAGCGACGACACCGTGGACCAGGTCGTCGGTCTCGAGACCGGGGCCGACGACTACATCGCCAAGCCCTACGAGGCGCGCGCCCTGCTCGCCCGCATCAAGGCGGTGCTTCGCCGGGCCGGCGGTGCCGAGGCGGCGACCCCGACCGAGCGGGTGCGCATGGGCAAGTGCCTGCTCGACCTGGCAGGCCGCCGCATGACCGCGCTCTCCGGCGAGGAGGTGCCGCTGCGTGCCGGCGAGTTCGAGCTGCTGAAGCTCTTCGCGGAAAATCCCAATCGGCCTCTCACCCGCGACTGGCTGCTGGAGACGACGAGCCATCGCGAGATGGAGGCGTTCGATCGCGCCATCGACATCCGCATCCTGCGCATCCGGCGCAAGATCGAGGCCGATCCGGCGCGGCCCACCTCGATCCGCACGGTGCGCGGCGCCGGCTACATGTTCGTGCCGCCCGACGACTGACGGGATCGGTCTTTTCACGGGACTGCAAGCATTATGGGCGCGGTCAGCGCGCTGCGTCTCATCCGGCAGGGAACTCGCGACGATCTGAGGCGTTCACCCGCAGGAACGGCCGCACTCCGCGTTCGTCCGCACAGCGGGAGTTATTACGAATGTCGAGCGAGGCCTTGCACGAAAGCGCCGAGAAGATCGGCGCCGAGGCGATCGATACCCATCGCGCGATCGTTTCGCTGATGGAGGAGCTGGAGGCGGTCGACTGGTACAACCAGCGCGCCAAGGCGACGGGCAACCCCGAGCTTCGTGCCATCCTCGAACACAACCGCGACGAGGAGAAGGAGCACGCCGCCATGGCGCTCGAATGGCTGCGCCGGACCGATCGCAAGTTCGCCGAGCACCTCCAGACGTTCCTGTTCACCGACGGCCCTATCGTCGGCATCGAGAAGGAGGTCGTGCACGGCGAGGGCGGCAGCGCAGGCGGGACATCCGCGGCGAGCGGCGACGGCAGCCTCGGGATCGGCAGCTTGCGCAAGGCGGGAGGCAACAAGTGAACCATCTCTTTCGCGAGCGCGCACCGATCACGCCGGCCGGCTGGGAGGAGATCGAGAAGGAAGCGCGCCGCACCTTGCGCGCGTTGCTGGCCGCCCGGCGCGTGGTCGATTTCCGCGGGCCTCTGGGCTGGAGCGCGTCGGATGTCGAGCTGGGCCGCGCCGATCCGATTGCCTCGCCGCCCAGCGGCAGCGACATCCAGGCGCGCCTGCGCCGCATCCAGCCGCTGGTCGAGCTGCGCATTCCGTTCGACGTGAGCCGCTCCGAGCTCGACGCGATCGATCGCGGCGCGCGCGACCCCGATCTCGATTCGGTGACGGCGGCGGCCCGCGAGATCGCCATCGCCGAGGACCGCTCGATCTTCCACGGCTATCGGGCGGCGCACATCACCGGCATCTGCGAGAAGCTCGAAGGCGCGGCCGTGCCGCTCGGCAGCAGCCATGCCGACTATCCGCTGGCCGTCGCGACGGCTCTCAACAAGCTGCGCGACGAGGGCATCGAAGGCCCCTTCGCGGTGGTGCTGAACGAGCGGCTCTACAAGGATCTGTCGGCGCGGACCGACGGCGGCTATCCGATCATCAGCCACGTCCAGCGCCTGATCGACGGCGACATCGTCTGGGCGCCCGGCATCGACGGGGGCCTGGTGATCTCCCAGCGCGGCGGCGATTTCGAGCTCTCGGTCGGGCAGGATTTCTCGATCGGCTATCTCGAGCACGACACCGAGAAGGTGCGGCTCTACATCGAGGAGAGCTTCACCTTCCTGATCCTGACCGGACAGGCCGCGATCCCGCTGCGCACCGGCAAGCCCGCCGCGTAGTACTTTCGCCGGGGGACGCCACTCATAAGCGCTGAGTTCGCTGCTTTCTTCCTCCCCCCGTCATACGGGGGAGGAGCCTGAAAGAAATCAAAGTTAGAGCATCGAGCGAAAAGAAAGAATCAGGGGATTCCCAAAGGCGCAATAATC
>CAMFJT010000019.1 GCA_945957125.1 uncultured Rhodospirillales bacterium
AGGTCATGGGCGACCGGGCGGATCCGCTGTGGGTGCGGCTGGCCGGGGGCATGGGCTTTGCGCTGGCCTTCCTCCCGCGCGGCGGGTTGCTGCTTGCGTTCCTGTTCCTGTGTGCCGGCCGCGCGGCGGTGGGCGCGCCCGCGCCGGCCGCCCCGGGCGGCGGTGCGGCCAGGCCCGCGGCGCCGGCTCCGGCGCCGGCCCCCACGCCGCGCCGGTGAGTCATGCCCGGCCGTCATCCGTCCAGCGTCGAGATGCGCACACCGGCCGTGCTGTCGGCGGGTGTGCACGTCGTCGCGCTGGTGGCGGCCGTGGTGAACTTCAACTTCTTCAATGCGCCCCCGATGGAGCCCGAGCCGGTGATGGTCGATTTCGTGGCGATCGCCGCGAAGGCGGCCGCGCCCAAGGTCGGCGTCCAGGAGCAGCAGCCGGAGAAGGCCAAGATCGCCGAGGAGACGAGCAAGGCGCCGCCGCCGAAGACCGCCGAGCCGCCGCCGCCGCCTCCTCCGCCGCCGCCCGAGCCGCCCAAGCCGCAGGTGACGGAGAGCAAGCCCACGCCGCCGGTGCCGCTCGAGAAGCCGAAGCCCGATCCGCCCAAGCCGGTGGAAGACGTGATCGCGATGAAGCCCAAGGAGCCGGAGCCGCCCAAGGAGCAGAAGAAGCCGGAGCCTCCGAAGCCGGAACCGCCCAAGCCCGAGGTCAAGAAGCCGGAGCCGCCCAAGCCGGAGCCGCCGAAGGAGGTGCACAAGCCCGAGCCGCCGCGGCCCGTGCCGCCCAAGCCCGTGCCCAAGAAGGACCCGGTCGACAGCCTGGTGGACGACATCCTGAAGAACAACGACCGCAACCCGCCGATCAAGACGCCGCAGCAATCGCCGCAGCGGCCGAAGGAGATCACGCGCCAGGCGCCGATGGCGCCGGAGTTCGCCGCCGTCGTCACGGCGAGCGAGGTCGAGGGCGTGCGCCAGAAGATCCGGCCGTGCTGGAACACGATCGGTGGCGCCAAGGAAGCGCCGATCGTGACCCTGGTCGTGCAGATGAACCAGAACGGCACGCCGGTCGAGGCGGTGTTCAAGGACAGCGGCCGTTACAACAACGATCCGGTCTACCGTTCGGCGGCCGATGCGGCGCGCCGGGCGATCCTCAACCCGCGCTGCCAGCCCTGGCCGTTGTCACCGGAAAAGTACAATTCCTGGCGCAGCATCACCTTCAACTTCGACCCCCGCGACTACTGAAAACCGAAAAATGAAGAGGTTCGACATGATGATCCCCCATCGCCGGACGGTTCTGCTCGGGGCTGCCTCGGCCGTGCTGGCGGCGCCGGCGGCGCGGGCGCAGCTCACGATCGACATGACCAAGCCGAGCTTCGAGCCGGTGCCGATCGCCATCGTCGATTTCCAGGGCGATGCGATCGGCGCGCAGATGGCCACGGTCATCCGCAACAACCTGCAGAACTCCGGCCTGTTCCGCTCGATCCCGCCCGCCTCGTTCATCGAGCACAATCTCGGCGCCAGCGCCCAGCCGCGCTTCCCCGACTGGCGCCAGATCGGCGCGTCCGGCGTGGTGGTCGGCTCGGTCACCAGCTCCGGCGGCAGCCTCAAGGTCGACTTCCGCCTGTGGGACGTGATCGCCGGCGCCCAGGCGACCGGGCTGAGCTTCACCAGCCAGGCCGCCAACTGGCGGCGCCTGTCGCACATCATCTCCGATGCGATCTACAAGCGCGTGACCGGCGAGGACGGCTATTTCGACACCCGCGTCGCCTACGTGTCGGAGACCGGTCCGCTCAACAACCGCGTCAAGCGCATCGCGATCATGGACCAGGACGGCGCCAACAACCGCTACATCACGGACGGCGCCACCATCGCCATCACGCCGCGCTTCTCGCCGACGCTGCAGGAGATCGTCTACATGGCGTTCGGCGAGAACAAGGGGCCGCCGCGGGTCTACCTCCAGAACGTCGATTCCGGCCGCCGCGAGCTGATGGGCAATTTCCCCGGCATGAGCTTCGCGCCGCGCTTCTCGCCCGACGGCTCGCGCATCGCCATGAGCCTGTCGCAGGACGGCCGCACCAACCTCTACGAGATGGACGTGCGCGGCCGCAGCCAGCGCCGCCTCACCAACTCCTCGGCGATCGACACCTCGCCGTGCTATTCCAACGACGGCTCGCAGATCGTGTTCAACTCCGACCGCGGCGGCAGCCAGCAGCTCTACGTCATGCCCTCGGGCGGCGGCGGCGAGCGTCGCATCAGCTTCGGCGACGGCCGCTATGCCACGCCGGTCTGGTCGCCGCGCGGCGACTACATCGCCTTCACCAAGATCGGCAGCGCCGGGTTCGGCATCGGGATCATGCGGCCGGACGGCAGCGGCGAGCGGCTGCTGGCCAACGGCTTCCTGGTCGAAGGCCCGACCTGGGCGCCCAACGGCCGGGTGCTGATGTTCTTCCGGCAGGATCGCGGCGGCGGCGTCGGCCTTGCCGCCATCGACGTGACCGGGCGCTTCGAGCGGCGCGTTCCGACGCCGACCGATGCGTCCGATCCGGCCTGGTCACCCTTGATTCCGCAATAGCGAAGACTATGCTTCGCGCGCACGACCCGAGCGCACTGAACGCTCGGGTCGTGTCCGTCTGGGAGCGTTCCGGGAAGAGTGGAAATTCGAGAGGAGCGCGTCGGGAGAATGACGCGTAAGCACGACATGCAAATGATCAAGAAGATTGCCGCCCTCGCGGCCCTGATGCTCATCGCGGCCTGCAGCAACAACAACAACAACAGCAACGAGCCCCCCTCGGCCAGCACCTCGGTGGCGCCGGGCTCGATCGGCGACTTCCGCCAGAACGTCGGCGATCGCGTCTATTTCGACACCGACATGTCGAGCATCCGCGAGGACGGCCGTGCCACGCTCGCCCGGCAGGCGGAATGGCTGAAGAAGTACACGAACTACCCGATCACCATCGAAGGCAAGTGCGACGAGCGCGGCACGCGCGAGTACAACCTCGCCCTCGGCGAGCGCCGCGCCAACGCTGCGCGCCAGTACCTGGTCGCGCAGGGCATCCCGGCGTCGCGGATCAAGACCATCAGCTACGGCAAGGAGCGCCCCGAGGTGGTCGGCTCCGACGAAGGCTCCTGGGCGCGCAACCGCGTCGCCATCACGGCACTGGAGTAGGGCTGTCTTCCGCTGGGGGCGCGCCACTCCAGTGGCGCGCCCCCAGCGGAACTCAACCTGTTCGCAGTAAGACCATGCCTCCGATGAAGACGCTCCGCCCGAGACTGATCTGCCTGCTCCTGATCGCGCTGCCGGCGGCCGCGTGGGCCCAACGCGGCGGCGACGCCGTGTATCTCGAGGACCGGCTGAACCAGATCCAGCAGAGCCTCACGACGCTGACCGGCCAGCTCGAGCAGCTCCAGTATCGCAACCAGCAGCTCCAGCAGCAGATGGAGAAGATGCAGGCGGACTACGAGTACCGCCTCGACGCGCTGGAGAAGGGCAAGGGCGGGAGCGCGCGGCCGGCCACGCCAACGCCGGCGACGCCGCCGCCCGCGGGAGGCGGCAACCTTGCCGCCACGACCCCGCCGGCGGCAGGGGGTGGGCTGCAGGGCGACGCGCTTTACCACGATGCGTTCAAGCACCTGCAGGACGGCGACTATGCGGGGGCGGAGCAGGGCTTCAAGACCTTCGTCCAGCGCAACCCGCAGAACGTGCTGGCGGGCAACGCGCAATACTGGCTCGGCGAGACCTATTACGCCCGGCGCGACTACCAGAACGCGATGGTCGCCTTCGCCGAGGGCTACAAGACCTACAAGACCAGCCCGAAGGGGCCGGATAACCTGCTGAAGCTCGGCGTCACGCTGGCGGCGATGAACAAGAAGCAGGAAGCCTGCGCGGTGTTTTCGCGCTTCACCCAGGACTACCCGCGCGCCACCGACCTGCAGAAGCGGCGCATCGAGCAGGAGCGCCAGAAGAACAGCTGCGGGTGAGCGGGCAGGGTCTTCGCTGGGACCGCGCCACTCCGTGGCGCTCATGTCATGATCATGACCGTCACGGAGTGACGCGGTCCCGGCCATGACTCCCCTCTCGGCAACCGGGTTCGACGGGCTGATGGCGCCGTTCGGGCCGTTCGAGGCGCGGCCCGTGCTGGCGGTCGCGGTGTCGGGCGGGCGGGACTCGATGGCGCTGGCGCTGATGGCCCACGACTGGGCCGGGGCTCGGGACGGGCGGGTGCTGGCGCTGATCGTCGATCATGGGCTGCGCGCGGAGTCGGGAGCGGAGGCGCGCGCGACCGCCGAACGGCTGGGCGGTCTCGGCATCGCGGCCGAGATCCTGTGCTGGACCGGGCCGAAGCCGGCGAGCGGGATCCAGCAGGCGGCGCGGGAGGCGCGCTATCGGCTGCTGTTCGAGGCCTGCCACCGGCATGCCATCCTGCATCTGCTCGTGGCCCATCATGCCGGCGACCAGGCGGAGACCGTCGCCATGCGCGCGGCGCGGGGCAGCGGACGCGACGGGCTGGCCGGCATGGCCGCGGCCGTGGAACATCGCGACGCGCGCCTGCTGCGGCCGCTGCTGGGCGTGCCGAGGGCCCGGCTGACGGCCACGCTGCAAGAGCGGGGCATCGGCTGGGTCGACGATCCGTCGAACGCCGACCGGCGCTTCGAGCGCGTGCGCGTGCGCCAGGATGGGGCGTTGCCGGATACCACCCTCGACCCGGCGGCGCGGGCGGCGCGCGATCGCGCTCTCGCGGGGGCGGCGGTGGATATCCTGGACATCGGCGCGGACGGCACGGTGGCCTTCGACCATGCTCTCCTGTCGCAGCTCGACGGCGAGACGCTCGTCCGGCTGCTCAGCCGGGTGGCGCAATCGGTCGGCGGCGGCGACCATCCGCCCCGGCGCGAGCGGCTGGAGCGGGCGGCGGCACGACTTTCGCAAGGGGAACGGCGTGGAAAGTCAGGAAAAAGCCAGGATTTCACGCTATCAGGCTGCCGGCTGATGTTGCGTCGGGAGGCCGCCAGCCGACGGCTGCGCTGGATTGTCCGGCCCGAAAGTGGCAGAGGAAGTGAGATCGAACGGGGCCAGCCCCTCGTTCCGGCTGCATTTTTCGCTTGCGGCGCCTGTCGCGCCACCCATCTAGGTTGAAACCCTTCTAACTGGACGTGCCCTGTGAACCCGTTCAATCGTAATGCCGCCCTGTGGATCGTCATCGTCCTGCTGCTGGCGCTGCTCTACAGCGTGTTCCAGGGCGGCACGACGCGCACTGCCGGCAACACGATCTCGTATTCGGATTTCGTCCGTGCGGTCGACCAGCGGCAGGTCCAGGACGTCCGCATCTCGGGCAATACCATTACCGGCACCTTCCGCGAGCCGCGCAACGGCGTGCAGAAGTTCGCGACCTACGCGCCGAGCACGCCGCCCGACGAGCAGCTCATGCCGATGCTGATCAAGAACGTCGATCGTGTCGATGCCGGGCCGGCCGAGGAGGGGGTCAATATCGGCTCGATCTTCGTGAGCTGGCTGCCGGTTCTCGTGCTGGTCGGCGTCTACATCTTCTTCCTGCGCCAGATGCAGAGCGGCACCGGGCGGGCGATGGGCTTCGGCAAGTCCAAGGCGCGCCTGCTGACCGAGAAGCACGGCCGCGTGACGTTCGAGGACGTGGCGGGCATCGACGAGGCCAAGGCCGAGCTCGAGGAGATCGTCGACTTCCTGAAGGACCCGCAGAAGTTCCAGCGCCTGGGTGGTAAGATTCCTAAGGGCTGCTTGCTGGTCGGTCCCCCGGGTACCGGCAAGACGCTGCTGGCGCGTGCCATCGCGGGCGAAGCCAACGTTCCGTTCTTCACCATCTCGGGCTCCGACTTCGTCGAGATGTTCGTGGGCGTCGGCGCCAGCCGCGTGCGCGACATGTTCGAGCAGGCCAAGAAGAACGCGCCCTGCATCGTGTTCATCGACGAGATCGACGCCGTCGGCCGCCATCGCGGCGCCGGCCTCGGTGGCGGCAACGACGAGCGCGAGCAGACGCTGAACCAGCTCCTGGTCGAGATGGACGGCTTCGAGTCCAACGAGGGCGTGATCCTGATCGCCGCCACCAACCGGCCGGACGTGCTCGATCCCGCGCTGCTGCGCCCCGGCCGCTTCGACCGCCAGGTCGTGGTGCCGAATCCCGACATCGGCGGCCGCGAGAAGATCCTCAAGGTCCATATGCGCAAGGTGCCGCTGGCGCCGGACGTCAATCCGCACGTGCTGGCGCGCGGCACCCCGGGCTTCTCCGGCGCCGACCTCGCCAACCTCGTGAACGAGGCCGCGCTGCGCGCCGCGCGCGTCGGCAAGCGCCTCGTCACCATGGGCGACTTCGAGTACGCCAAGGACAAGGTGCTGATGGGCACCGAGCGCCGGTCGATGGCGATGACCGACGAGGAAAAGACGCTGACGGCCTACCATGAGGCCGGCCATGCGCTTGTCGCCATGCACGTGCCGAAGTCCGACCCGGTGCACAAGGTGACGATCATCCCGCGCGGCCGGGCGCTGGGTGTCACCATGCAGCTGCCGGAGCGTGACCATCTCAGCCACACCAAGCAGTTCCTCGAATCGCGGCTGGCGATCCTGTTCGGCGGCCGCATGGCCGAGGAGATCATCTTCGGCGACGAGAACGTGACCACCGGTGCGGCGAGCGACATCCAGGTCGCCACCCAGATGGCGCGCGGCATGATCACCGCCTACGGCATGTCCGACAAGCTCGGCCGCGTGCGCTACCAGGCCAACGAGCAGGAAGTGTTCCTCGGCCACGCCGTGACGCAGACGCAGAACGTCTCGGAGGCGACCTCGCAGCTCATCGACCAGGAGGTCCGCCGCCTGATCGAGGAGGCCGAGGGCAAGGCCAAGAAGATCCTGACCGAGCGCATCGACGACCTGCACACCATCGCCAAGGCGCTGCTCGAGTACGAATCGCTGAGCAGCGACGAGATCGACCAGGTGCTGCGCGGCGAGAAGGTGGTGCGCGACGACACCGGCGGGGCAGGCCCTGGCGATCGTCGCCGGCGCGCTTCGGTGCCGACGAGCAGCGGCCAGACACCCGGCCAGACACCCGGCCAGACTCCGGGCCAGACTCCGGGCACTTCCCCCGGGGCCAACCCCGAGCCGCAGCCGGGCGTTTGATCCCGAGATTCGGCGGGATCGTCCTCGATCGCCCTCGTTTGATGGCGATCGTGAATGTCACGCCCGACTCGTTCTCCGACGGCGGCGAACGCCTCGATCCCGTGCAGGCCATCGACGATGGCCTGCGCTTCGTCGACGACGGCGCCGACATCGTCGATGTCGG
The DNA here is from genome assembly GCA_945957125.1 of uncultured Rhodospirillales bacterium. GTDB lineage: Bacteria > Pseudomonadota > Alphaproteobacteria > Reyranellales > Reyranellaceae > Reyranella. The sequence continues at coordinate 7,292 of CAMFJT010000019.1, forward strand.
AGGCGAATCGACGCGGCCGGGCTCCGCGCCGGTGCCGATGGAGGAGGAATTGCGCCGCGTGCGGCCGGTCGTCGAGGGACTGGCCCGCCGGGGCGTGGTGGTCTCGATCGATACCCGCCGTGCCGAGGTCGCGCGGGCCTGCCTCGATGCCGGAGCGCGCATCGTCAACGACGTGTCGGCGCTGCGCGACGATCCCGCGCTGCTCCCTCTGGTGGTCGAACGCCGCGCGCCGGTCGTGCTGATGCACCGGCGCGGCCGGGTCGAGGACAAGTACGACGGGCCAGCCTATCGCGACGTGGTCGAGGACGTCCGCGACTTCCTGATCGCGCGGGCGCAGGCAGCGCAAGCCGCCGGCGTCGCGCGCGAGCGCATCGCGTTCGATCCGGGCATCGGCTTCGGCAAGAGCGTCGCGGAGAACCTCGCGCTGGTGGAGGGGGCAGGGCGGCTCGCTGCCGCGGGCTATCCGGTGCTGGTCGGATCGTCGCGCAAGGGCTTCATCGGCCGATTGACCGGCGTGAGCGAGCCGGTGCGACGCGATCCGGCCTCGGTCTGGCTGGCGGTCGAAGCGGCGCGGCAGGGCGCGGCCCTCCTGCGCGTGCACGACGTTGCCGGAACCCGGCAGGCCCTCGCCGTATGGACGGCGATGCGATAGGGTTTCGCCATGACACGCTCTCTCTTCGGCACCGACGGCGTGCGGGGCCGCTCGAACAGCTTTCCCATGACGGCGGAGATCGCCATGCGGATCGGCATGGCGGCGGGACAGATGTTCAGTCGCGGCAGCCATCGCCATCGCGTGGTCGTCGGCAAGGACACGAGGCTCAGCGGCTACATGATCGAGCAGGCGCTGACTGCCGGGTTTCTTTCGGTCGGCATGGACGTTCTCCTGCTGGGACCGCTGCCCACGCCCGCGGTAGGCTTTCTCACTCGTTCGATGCGGGCGGACGTGGGCGTGATGATCTCGGCCTCGCACAATCCCTACGAGGACAACGGGATCAAGTTGTTCGGGCCGGACGGCTTCAAGCTGTCCGATGCGGTGGAGATGCAGATCGAGGCGCTGGTCGCCGCGCCGGACGACGTGGCGCTCGCCGAACCGTCGGCTATCGGCCGCGCCCGGCGGCTCGATGATGCCGACGGCCGTTATGTCGAGGCGGTCAAGGCGTCGGCCGCCCGCGGGCTCGATCTGTCCGGGATGCGGATCGTGGTCGATTGCGCCAACGGTGCCGCTTACAAAGTCGCGCCGACGGTGCTGTGGGAACTCGGCGCCGAGGTGATCCCGATCGCCGTCGCGCCGGACGGAGTCAATATCAACGGCAATTGCGGCTCGACCCATCCGGCGGTGCTGCAGGAACACGTCGTGCTGCATGGCGCCGACATCGGCATCGCGCTCGACGGCGACGCCGACCGCGTCGTGCTGGTGTGCGAGAAGGGCAGCCTGATCGACGGCGACCAGCTCATGGCGACGATCGCCGACCTGTGGAGCCGGGACGGCCGGTTGGCCGGCAACGGCCTGGTCGCCACGGTGATGTCCAATCTCGGGCTGGAGCGTTATGTCGGCGAGCGCGGCCTGTCGCTGGTTCGTACCCAGGTCGGCGACCGCTACGTGCTCGAGCGCATGCGGGCCGGCGGCTACAACCTGGGCGGCGAGCAGTCGGGCCACATCATCATGACCGACCACGCCACTACCGGCGACGGGCTGATGGCGGCACTGCAGGCGCTCGCCGCGCTGATCCGCAGCGGCAAGCCGGCAAGCGAGACGTTCCGCGCCTTTTCGCCGGTGCCGCAGCTCCTGAAGAACGTGCGCGTGGGCGATGCCAATGCCGCGCTGAATGCGGCCTCGGTGGAGGCCGCGATCGCGGCGGCGGAGAAGGATCTCGGCCGGAGCGGGCGCATCCTGGTACGCAAATCGGGCACGGAGCCGTTGATCCGGGTGATGGCGGAGGGCGACGATTCGGAGCTGGTGCACCGCGTCGTCGACCGCATCATCGAGGCGATCCCGCGGCAGGCGGCGTGAAGGGCCGCGTCCTGATCGTCGCCGGCTCGGACTCCGGCGGCGGCGCGGGCATCCAGGCCGACATCAAGGCGGTGACCGCGATGGGCGGCTTTGCCGCGACCGCCATCACCGCGCTGACCGCGCAGAACACGCTCGGCGTGCACGGCGTGGTGCCGGTCGGGCCGGCCTTCATCGCGCAGCAGATCGAGGTCGTGCTGACCGACATCGGCGCCGATGCGCTGAAGACGGGCATGCTGCACGGTGCCGAGGTGATCGACACGGTGGTCGCTTCGGTGCGCAGGCACGCGCCGGGCGTGCCGCTGGTGGTTGATCCGGTGATGGTCGCCAAGGGCGGCCATCGGCTGTTGCTGGACGAGGCGGAGGCGGCGTTGCGCGAGCGGCTGCTGCCGCTGGCCGCGCTGCTGACCCCCAACCTGCCCGAGGCGGAGGTGCTGGCGGGCTTTGCGGTGCGCACCGAGGCCGACATGCGGCGCGCCGGCGAGGCACTGCGTGCGCTGGGGGCGAAAGCGGTGCTGATGAAGGGCGGCCATCTCGAGGGCGACCGCGTGGTCGACCTGCTCGTCCATGACGGCGGGATCGAGCGCTTCGAGGATGCCCGCATCGAAAGCCGCAGCACGCACGGCACGGGCTGCACGCTCGCTTCCGCGGTCGCCGCGGGGCTGGCGCAGAAGCGGACACTGATCGACGCCGTCGCCCGAGCGCGCGCCTATGTGCGCGCGGCGATCGCGAGCGCGCCCGGCTACGGCCGCGGCCACGGACCGCTCAACCACGCGGTTTGGACGGGAGAGGAGCAACGACCATGAAGACCGATCGTCTGTCCCGACGCCGCGTCGTCGGCCTGGTGGCCGTGGGGGGCGCGGCCGCGCTGGCGCCGCTGCGGCGGGGACGTGCCCAGTCGCTCGACAGGATCAGCTACCAGACCAACTGGCGCGCGCAGGCCGAGCATGGCGGCTTCTACCAGGCGGTCGCGACCGGCCTCTACAAGGAGCATGGGCTCGAGGTCGAGGTGAGGCAGGGCGGACCGCAGCTCGACGTCAACGCGTTGCTGCTCGCGGGGCGCGCCGACGTGGTCGAGACCGACGCTTTCCGGGTGTTCAACTTCGCACGCGACAATATCCCGGGCCTCGCCATCAGCTCGATGTTCCAGAAGGACCTGCGCGCGCTGCTCTCCCATCCCAACGTGGGCAACGACTCGCTGGCCGCGCTGAAGGGCAAGCCGATCCTGATCGGTGCCGCCGGGCGGACCTCGTTCTGGCAATGGCTGAAGGTAAAGTACGGCTACAGCGACGATCAGATCCGGCCCTATACCTTCAACCTCGCGCCGTTCCTGGCCGACAAGAACCTCAGCCAGCAGGGTTTCGTGACCAGCGAGCCGTTCGCCATGCGCCAGGCCGGGGTCGACCCGGTGGTCCATCTGCTGGCCGACCACGGCTTCCACAACTATCCCAGCGTCCAGCTCTGCCTGCCGAAGCTGGCGGCGGAGAAGGCGGACGTGGTGCAACGCTTCGTCGACGCCTCGGCCAAGGGCTGGAAGAGCTACCTGACCGGCGATCCGTCGCCCGCCAACGCGCTGATCAAGCGCGACAACCCCGACATGACCGACGAGAAGATCGCCTATTCCATCGCAACCATGAACAAGGCCGGCATCGTCGGCGGAGGCGACGCGGCCACGCTCGGCATCGGCGCGATCACCGCCGAGCGCTGGATGGCGTTCTACAAGGACATGGTCGAGTGCGGTGCCCTGCCCGCGGGCTGGGCGGTCGACAAGCTGCTCACCACGCAGTTCGTGAACAAGAAGGTCGCGATTCTTTAGGCCAGACGAGTCCGATCCATGGCCGAGCCTGTCGTCGCCTGTCGCGGCCTGTCCAAACGCTTCGCCAACGGCACGCTGGCGCTGCAGGACGTGACGCTCGACATCGTCGAGCATCAGTTCCTGTCGCTGCTCGGCCCGTCGGGCTGCGGCAAGAGCACGTTGCTGCGGCTGGTCGCGGGGCTGAGCGAGCCGAGCGGCGGCACGATCGCCTGGCAGCCCGGCGCTGCCGGCCTGTCCTTCGTCTTCCAGGAGCCGACGCTGATGCCGTGGGCGACGGCGCTCGACAACGTGACCCTGCCGCTGCGCCTCGCGCGCGTGCCGGCCGGCGAACGGACGGAGCGCGCGGCGGCGGCGCTGGCCGAGGTCGGGCTGGCGGGGTTCGAGAAATCCTATCCGCGCGAGCTGTCGGGCGGCATGAGGATGCGCGTGTCGATCGCCCGTGCGCTGGTCACGCGGCCGCGCGTGCTGCTGATGGACGAGCCATTCGCCGCGCTCGACGAGATCACGCGATTCAAGCTCAACAACGATCTGCTCGCGCTCTGGCAGCGCGAGCGGCTGACGGTGGTGTTCGTGACCCATTCGGTGTTCGAGAGCGCTTTCCTCTCGCAGCGCATCGCGGTGATGGCCGCGCGGCCCGGCCGCATCCTCGAGGACATCGCCGTCGACGCGCCCTATCCGCGCCAGCCCGACTTTCGCACCTCGCCGACCTATAACGAGCACTGCCGCCGCGCTTCGGCGGCGCTCGAGCGGGCGATGGCCAATGGCTGACCAGCGCCCCGCCATCGACTGGTCGAAATTCGTCGCGCCGCTCGTGCTGGGCTTGGCCGCGCTCGGCCTCTGGGAAGGCATCGTGCGGACGTTCGCCATCCCGCCCTATCTGCTGCCCGGCCCGATCCTGATCGGGCAGACGCTGGTCACCGACTGGCGCACGCTGATGGAATCGTGGTGGATCACCATGTCGATCTCGCTCGCCGCGCTCACCGTCGCCGTCGTGCTCGGCGTGGCGCTGGCGGTGCTGTTCGCCGCCTCGAAATGGATCGAGCGCTCGTTCTTCCCCTATGCCGTGGTGCTGCAGGTCACGCCGATCGTGGCGATCGCGCCGCTGATCATCATCTGGGTCAACGACGTGAAGCTCTCGCTGCTGATCTGCGCCTGGATCGTCGCCTTCTTCCCGATCCTGTCGAACACCACGGTCGGGCTGAACTCGGCAGACCGCAACCTGGTCGACCTGTTCCGGCTCTATCGCGCCGGCCCCTGGCAGACGCTGCGCTATCTCAAGCTGCCGGCGGCGATGCCGTATTTCCTGGCCGGCCTGCGCATCTCGGGCGGGCTGTCGCTGATCGGCGCGGTGGTGGCGGAGTTCGTCGCCGGCACCGGCGGCAACCAGTCCGGCCTGGCCTATCGCATCCTCGAATCGGGCTACCAGCTCCGCATCCCGCGCATGTTCGCGGCACTCGCCCTCATCTCGGCGTCGGGCATCCTGCTGTTCCTGGCCCTGAGCTTGCTTTCGCACCTCTGCCTGCGCCGCTGGCACGAGAGCGCGCTCAAACAGGAGAGCTGACATGCCGGTCACCGGCTTCTTCGACCCGCCCGCGACCCGGCGCTACGCGCTGCGCCGGGTGCATGTGCCGGCGAGCGTGCTGGCCGGCCCGCCGCCGGTGGCGGCCGATCCGGACGATCTCGTCTTCTGCGACCTGGTGATCGACGGCGGCAAGGTGGCCGATGTCGCCGTCGCGGGCAGCGTCGCGCCCGAGCTCGGCCCCGACCTCGACCGCTCGCTGGTCCTGCCCGGCATGCTCGATGCGCACGCCCATCTCGACAAGGGCCATATCGTGCCGCGCGCCCGCAACAAGACCGGCGACCTGTTGGGCGCGGCGGCCGTCACCGGCCCGGACCGCGCGAGCCGCTGGCATGCCGAGGATGTCCGCCGCCGCCTCGAGTTCGGGCTGCAGACCGCCTATGCCAAGGGCGTCGTCGCCATCCGCACCCATCTCGATTCGCTGGCGCCGCAGCCTGCAACGACCTTTCCGGTGTTTAAGGCGCTGCGCGACGAATGGGCCGGCCGGATCGAGCTGCAGCCCTCGACGATCTGCCCGATCGACATCTTCCTCACCGAGCAGGGGCGCGAGCTCGCCGACAGGGTGGCCGACATCGGCGGCAACCTGGGCAGCGGCACGCGCTTCGTGGCGCCGGTGTCGTCGCTGGTGCCGCCCGAGTTCGACGTCGCGATGGCGCGCATCTTCGCCCTGGCGGAGGAGCGCGGCCTCGACCTCGACCTGCATGTCGACGAGTCGAGCGATCCCGAATCGCGCACCCTGATCCGGATCGCGCGCATGGCGGTGAAGCGCGGCTTCAAGGGGCGCATCCTCGCCGGCCATTGCTGCGCGCTGGCGCTGCAGAGCGACGAATTCATCCGCGAGACGATGGATGCCTGCAAGGATGCCGGCGTCGACATCGTGAGCCTGCCGGCGGTGAACCTCTATCTCCAGGCGCGGCCCGTGCCGGGCGGCAATGCGGGGCGGCGGACACCGCAATGGCGCGGCGTCACGCTGCTGCACGAGCTGAAGGCGCACGGGCTCAACGTGGCGATCGGCGGCGACAACGTGCGCGACCCGTTCTACGGCTACGGCGACCACGACATGCTGGAGAATTTCGGGCAGGCGGTGAAGATCGCCCATCTCGACCATCCGCACGAGGACTGGATCACGGCGGTGACCTCGGTGCCGGCCGATATCATGCAGCTCCCGCAATTCGGCCGGATCGGCCCGGGCCGCGGCGCCGACCTGATCGTGACCCGCGCGCGCGACTGGCACGAGCTGCTGGCGCGCTTCCAGGCCGACCGGGTGGTGATCCGCGGCGGCAAGGCGATCGACACGACGCTGCCCGACTACCGCGCGCTGGACGATCTGGTTAGGATCGACGCTCCTGTATAGGAGCCGGCCGATGAGCGACGACGGCATCGAGGTCCTGAAACCGGAGACGATCCTCAAGCCCAAGATCGAGCAGCCGCGACTCTACAAGGTCGTCCTGCTGAACGACGATTACACGCCGCGCGAGTTCGTGGTGCAGGTGCTGAAGGCGGTGTTCCGCACCACCGAGGATCAGGCCTATCGCATCATGATGACGGCGCACCAGAAGGGTGCGTGCGTGGTGGCGACCTTCACGCGCGACGTGGCCGAGAGCAAGGCCGCGCAGGCCACCGACATGGGGCGGCAGAAGGGCTACCCGCTGGAGTTCTCGACCGAGCCGGAGGAGTAGGTCCCTTGCTGGGAAACGCACCACCTTCCGTCGTCCCGACCGGAGCCGAGTCGGCGAATTCACATTCGCCTTAAGCGAGGCGTAGTGGAGCGACCTCCTCATGCAACGTCGGCCGGGATGAAGAGGTCCCTCGACTACGCTTCGCTCAAGGCACATGTGAATGTGCCGACTCGGGACGACGGAAGGTCGTGCCCCCATCACCGAGTCAGCGCAGGTCGGCGCAGAACTCCTGGATGCGCTTGCAGCCCTCGCGGAGGCTGTCGAGGTCGGTGGCGTAGGAGATGCGGAAGTAGGGGCTCATGCCGTAGGCCGTGCCCTGCACGGTGGCGACGTGGCGTTCCTCGAGCAGCGCGGTGACGAAGTCGGTGTCGGTCTCGATCTTCTTCCCGGCCGGCGTCGTCTTGCCGATGCAGCCGGCGATGTTGGGGAACACGTAGAATGCGCCCTCGGGCTTGTGGCAGGTGATGCCCCGCGCCTCGCGCAGCCAGCCGACCACGAGATTGCGCCGGTTCTGGTAATCGAGGCGATGGCTTTCGATCAGGTCCTGCGGCCCCTCCAGCGCGGCGAGCACCGCCGCCTGGCCGATGGTCGACACGCCCGCCGTCGCCTGGCCCTGCATGTTCGTCATCGCCGTGATCATCGCCTTCGGGCCGCCGGCATAGCCCACCCGCCAGCCGGTCATCGCATAGGCCTTCGAGGCGCCGTTGACGGTGAGGGTGCGGTCCTTGAGCTTCGGCTCGACCTCGGCGATCGAATGCGACTTCACGCCGTCGTAGACGAGATGCTCGTAGATCTCGTCGGCCATCACCAGCACCTGCGGATGCTGCAGCAGCACGTCGGCGAGCTCCTTCATCTCCTCGCGCGTGCACACCGCTCCCGTCGGGTTGTTGGGGAAGTTCAGCACCACCCACTTCGTCCGGTCGGTGATCGCCGCCTCCAGATCGGCCGCGCGCAGGCGGAACTGGTTGTTCTCGGGGCAGGACACGGAGACCGGCACGCCGCCGCACAGCTTCACCTGATCGGCATAGCTGATCCAGCCGGGGGCCGGGATGATCACCTCGTCGCCCGGGTTCACGCTCGCCATGGTGGCGCCGAACATGATCTGCTTGCTGCCGTTGCTGATCATGATCTCGTCGAGCGCGTAGTCGAGATTGTTGTCGCGCTTGAACTTCTTCTGCACCGCCTTCTTCAGCGCGAGCTGGCCGTCCTGCGGCGGGTACTTGGTGTCGCCGGCCAGCGCGGCCTGGTGCGCCGCCTCGATCGCGTTGGCGGGGGACTTGAAGTCCGGCTCGCCTGACGAAAGGCCGACGATCTTGACGCCCTGGGCGCGCAACTCGCGGACCTTGCGCGTCATCGCGGCGGAGGCGGAAACCTTGACGTTCTTCAGTCGCTCGGCAGGCTCGAACATGGGTCCTTCCAGAATGGCGGGCGAGCATTAGGCCCGCCCGCGCCCCGGCGCAACCGGCTCATCTCCGCCGCGTCACCCCCAGCTCAGCCCCGCCGCCTCGACGCCGGCGATGCACACCGCTTCGTCCTCGTCGCCGGTGCCGCCCGAGCCGCCGGCCGAGCCGAGCACGTTGCCGTCCTTGTCCTTGATGACCACCGCGCCGGTCTGCGGCACGAACTTGCCCTGGCCGACGGAGGCGAGCGCGCCATAGAACTGGGGGTTCTCCTTGGCGCGCTGCAGCAGGGTGCGGCTCGACGCGCCCATGCCGAGGGCGGCCCACGCCTTGCCGATGGCGATGTCGTTGCGGAACATGTTGGCGCCGTCCTCGCGCTGCAGCGCCTTGACGTGGCCGGCATCGTCGAGCACCGCGACGGCGAGCGGCCTGGTCTTCATCTCGCGCGCCCTGGCGAGCGCGGTCTCGACGATCTTGTTGGCCTGGGCGAGCGTCAGTCTGGGCATGTCTTCGTCCTCTCGATGGGTTCGGCTAAGCTGCCGCGCATGAAACCCTACGGCTCATGAAGGGCATACTGGCCTGTCCCTTGTGATGACGGGAAGTGCTGTTTTGTCGGGGTTTTTCGCCGCGGCGGTGCCTCGCCGTACCGCCTGAAACTGGCCTGTACTATCCAGTCCGGTGCCAATTCCGGTGCCAACCGGGGCCGTGCTCTTGCGAGCGAGCGTCGGCTGCCCATATCTCCAGCATCGGCTCAGCGATCACGCTGGGCGCCATGTCAGGAAGGACATGCGATGAACCAAGGACAAGTACTAACTGCGATTGGCCGCCTGCTCTATGGAAACCGGTGGAAGGCAGATCTCGCTCACGCGCTCAACGATGAAGCCGAGCGAAGTGGCGAAACGAGGCGTGTTACCCCAGATCGGATCGACGATTGGTCAAAAGACCGCGGAAACGCGACGCCTGGGCCGGTATGGCTGGCGTTGGCGGGACTACTGCAGGACCGGGAGCGTGCCATGGCAGATTTGCCGGCGCTTAGGGTGAGAGTCCTCAACCTTGCCCAGCAATGGAACGACGCTTTCGAGCGCCGAGAGGCAGCCGTGAAGCGGTATGACTCAGGCAGGAGGTCCAACGCGGCAAGTCTGCCAGACCTCAAGCGCGAAATGCACGAAGCGCATGAAGCGTTTGTCGCAATCGGCAAGGAGGTTGGTCGCCGCTGCTAGACGGCGCATGACCGGGGCGACCTGCGCCGCCCCGGTCCGGCCGGTGTCAGAACCGCGCGGCGATGCCCTCGCATAAAGAGAGGCCGGCCAAGATCAGGTAGCTTTGAGTATTCTTCAGCTTGTCGGCGTCTTGGCTCTCGTCCAGCACGCCATCGTCAATCCATCGCAATGCCTCGAAGATCGCCTCGCAGGAGTGGATAGCTGCCTGTAGGTCGAGCTGGCCAGGCCTGTTGACGATGACTTGAAAGCGTGCGGCTTGTTCGGCGGCGCTCATCGCACGGCCCGCCATTCGGTCACGGTCATCGCCTCGGCGACGCCTTCGGGCCGGTAGCCATGCGCGGGGTGGACGACATTGGGCTCGACCTCGCCGCCGTCCTCGTCGTCGCCGTTCGCCTCGAGATCTTCGCGATCGGCTTCGAAAGCCGCGAGGCGCGCGAGCATCCGCTCGTCGATCGGCACCAGCAGCCAGCGCATCGGCTGGCCGCGGAACCTGCCGCGCTTCGCGGTGCCGGACGGATCGTGAAACGTGACCGCCTTCCCGTCGACCTCGCCGGGGGTGGTGATGTCGAGCAAGTCGGCGTGGTTGGCGAGGTACCGAAGCAGCTCGCGGTCGGTGTCGGTCAGGGTGCTGCGCTTTGTCGTGCTGGGCCTCTTGGCCCGTCTTGCTGTCGTCATGGTGGTTGCTCTTCGGTTTCGGCTTTCCAAGGCCGTTGCCGGTGACAGACCGGCAGCCGGGAGTTGGAAACCTGCCGAAGAGACAGGCCGATGCGCTTTTACCTTTCGGCTGGACATGGCGCCTCGCTCCCGGCCATAACGGCCAGGTGAGACGCGCCCGCCAAGGCGCATCACGAAAGCGCTGCGGAGCCCGCCAAGGCTCCATCGCGCATCGGCCGTCTACCCCGCCAAGGGTAATCGAGCCGTCTCTTCGGTCCGGGTTTCCAAGCCCGCGGACACGATACGCCGAAAATTCCGCGCATCAAGCCCACCCTCGCCAACGGGTGGCCGCTTGTGCTCGCGCCAGGGCCGGAAATCTGCCCGTACAGCGCGTCCGGCCACTCAGGCGGCTTCGGCCATCGGCGAGGCGACCGCCTGCGCCCCTGCCGCCCGTTGAGCCGCCTGCGCGCGCCGCGCCGCTTGCTGCTTCTGGCGATCGATCTCCCGTCCATGCGCCCGGCTGCAGGTGAGCTGATAGGCGCGTGCCGTCGTGAAGGTCTCGCCGCAGTGAGCGCAGGGCCGCGTGATCTTTGGCTTGCGGGCCGCGCACAGCCGGGAGCAGTGCCGCGAGATCTTGAGCCGCGGCCGGAAGAGCTTCTCGCAGGTCTCGCATTTCCGCTCCGGCAGCCCGCGGTCGAAGTGCGCGCTGCAGTACTGCGAGCAGAAGCGGTTGTCTGACTTCTTGGGGATGAACTGCCCATCGCAATGCAGGCATCGCCGGATCGTCCGGGCCAGGGCGACCTTCGGCACGGCTCCCAGGATCAAGGCCATGGTCCGGCGCCGCACCGCATCGTCGTGGCGACCGGCGCCGTGATAGGCGTTGTTCATGATGACCGATCGGCACTCCACGCCGCACCAGGCATGCCGGCTGTCTTCCTCGAGGGCGCCGCCGCAAGCGCGGCAGAAATGATGGATGCGCTCGCTCCCGGCGCTCGCCACGTTCCATGTCGGATAGAGCGACATGCCGATGCGGTGCCGGGCGAGCCTCACGATCAGCTCGGCGCGCTCGTCCGCCGCGGCCCAGGACATGCCCTTCATGCACAGGGCGGCGCGCAGCCCGTGCCGCGCCTCGCTGGTGAACCGCCACCACGTCGGCGTGCCGGCCTTCAGCAGCTCGGCGACCTCGCGGACGATCGGCTCGCGATGAAGCCGCTCCTGTTGCCGCTTGCGCTTCTTGGCCTTCCCCATCAGCCGGCCACGTCGAGTTCATAGAGCGCGATCTCGCCGCCATCGCTCACGGGCTCGACGTCGAGGATGGCGAGGATGCGGCCGGCGACCACCAACCGGTCGGTTGTCAGCGGCGCGGCCGGCGACCAGGTCGATGCTGCGATCTCGGTTGGCGCGATGCGCACCCGGAACCGTTGCTGGCTCGCGTTCCCGACATCGTCGAGGCTGCCGGCGGCGCGCTTGCCCTTCACGGTGATGGGCGTCTCGCCATCGCGATCGAGCTCCATCGTCTCGCCTTTGAGAGCGATCATGCGGGCGGCGTTGGCGACGATGCTCATGGCTCTACCCCGTGGCGTCGGTTTCGTAGCGGAGGGCGATGGCCTCGGCCCACATGCCGCCTTCCGTCTCGCCGCCGCCCGTCGAGCTGGCGGCGGCGATGCGGACGGTTCGCGAGCCGGCCGCGAAGCGTGCCGACCGGAAGGCGGCGCGAATGGCCTCCAGGTAGGCCTCAGCCTTGTTGCGCTCGGTCAGGCCTGCGTTGCACTGGACCGCGGCGCGAAGCGTCACCTGCCCGCGCTCGCGGTAGAGATTGCGGCCCGGGTCGCCGAACGTGTAGGGGCCCTCGCTGCCGCCGGGAAACTCGAACTCGAAGTAGCCTGTGCTGGCGTCCGGCTTGATGCCGGTATTGAGCGTGTCGATCGCCGCCCATTCGATCCAGGCGTTGAGCGCGAGGATCGATTCGAGCTGAGAGCGAAAGGCGTCGCGCAACGTGTCGCCGGCGGCCGACTGTTCGCCGGCCGCTCCGTAGGGCACCGCACCGAAAGGATAGGCGCCGAAGGTCATGACGGCAGGTCCTGCTTCACGAAGAGCTGGATCGCAGGGAAGACCTGGTCGCGCAGCACGCGCCGGCCGCTCTTGCCGCCCTGCTTGCCCCAGACCTTCACGCCGGTGTTCAACTTCACCATCTTCTGGTCGAAGAGGAGCGTTCTACCGAAGCGCTGCACCAGCTCGCGCATCACGGCGCGATAGACGCCGCTGCGCGCCTGCCTGCTGAGCGCCTTGCGCCGCTGCCGGCCGGTGCGCTTGCTCGCCGTGGCGCCCTCGATCTTCCGTGCGTAGGGCTGGAAGTTCACGATCTGGACGCGATCGCCAGGCTTCACCCTGAGCAGAGCCGCGCGGGTGTCTCCCGTGATCTGCTCGCCGTTCACCATGACGATGTGCGAATCGCGATAGCGGCCGGTCAGCACCGGCGAGATTTCCCGTAGCCGCTGGAGCGCCCACAGCACGGCATCGGCGGTCGAGGTTCGGGCGACGAACTCGATCTTGCCGAACGGCTTGACCTGGTTGGGATCGCGCCGGACGACGCCATCGGTGACGACGACGGGCTCGTGATCGAAGCCACGGCTCACTTCGGTGCGGAGCGCGGTCATTGCCGCCTCGATGGTCGCGCGCTGCACCCATTGGCCGATGCTCTCGCCGAGCTGCTGGGCGGTGATGCCCTCGACGGAAACCGTAGTGGCCATTCCGATCACCCGTCGTTCGCGGGGGGCCGCATCGTCTGCGGCGCCGCGGCGAGCAGGTTCGCCATCGTCCGCGCCGCCTCGCCCTCATGCCGCAGCCGCGCGATGACAAGCTTGCTCGCCCCGTCGAGCATCATGCCGACGAGCGCCCGCACGTCGTTGCCCGAGGCTTCGGGATGGTCGCCTCTGACCATGGCCTCGAATCCGAAGCGCGCATCGGTGAGCGCCCCTTCGATCGCCGCATGGCCGTAGTCCGCCTTGCGGTGGACGTCATCGGCGGCCCTCTCGATCGCGGGCAGGTATTTCGCGGCGTCGATCATCAGGCAAGCTGCCGGTGCAGCAGGTCGATCAGCTCCCGGATCTGACGCTTCAGGTCTGCCGTCTCGCTTTGATCGTCGGCACGATCCTTTTGCGACTGCGCGGCGAGCGTCGTCAGCTGCGCCACCTGCTTGGTGAGATCGGACGTTGCCACCGTCGTCGACGTGCCGCTGCCGCCGTTGGCGACCACGATGTCGACCAGCGCGGCGCGGATTTCCTCGCGGATCGCATCGTACTCCGGCGACGACGCAAACGACTTCTGAGCGACGCCGAGATAGGACTCGGCATAGGTCGAGAGGTTGGTGATCGCCGTGGCGTCGCCGGCCGTGGCCTTGCCCAGCGCCGATTCGTAGGCGGCCTTCGCGCCGCCGAGCTGGAGGAGCGGAGAAGCGTTGGCGAGATCGCCGTAGGTGAGGCGATCGATGGTCTTCTGCAGGTTGGTGACGCCGCCGGCGTAGAAGTCGTCGCGGAGCTTGGCCTCCTTGTTGGTGTAGTAGGTCGCGACCTTGTCCATGTCGACGTAGATGTCGCTGTACGTGTCACGGATGTACTGCGCCGAGACGAGCGCCTGCTGCCGGTCATCCTCGAGCGCGCGCAGCGACACCGCCAGCGGGTCGACCATGGCGTCGATGAAGTCCTGAGCCGAGCGCTTCGATTGCTTCTTCAGCTCATCGTTGATGGGATCGAGCGAGAGGCCGGCCTGCGTGGCGTAGTCCTTCAGGCTGTCGAACGACGCGCTGATCTTGTCGACGGCGACCTTGGCCGGGTTGATCGTCTTGCCCAGCGCGTCGTAGGCCGTTCCGAGCGCGATGACGTTGTCGAGTTCGGTCTTCGTGGTGGCGTCGAGTTTCTCCAGGCCGGCCTTCAGACCTTCACCGGCGCCACTGACGCCGCCCCGGAGGACGTTCGCCTTGAACGCCTGAGCCAGCAGGTATTCGCTGGCCTGCGTCGCGTTGCGGCTGCTGTCGTTGCTGGTCAGGCTCTCGCGCGTCCCGTCGGGCAGCCGCAGTTCGGTTTCGGTGTAGGGCCGGTCGACCCATTGGTTGCCGCTCAAGGTGTGATCGGTGCCGACGCCGAGGCCGCCGCCGATCAGCTTGCCCGACACCGTCGCCAGGCCGGCCGCGCGGAACGCCTTCTGCAGGTCCGTCGCGATGGCCGATGCGCTCTTCGAGGCCGAGCTGCCGCTGCCGAGCGAGCCGCCGCCGTAGTCGTAGCCGACCCCGTTGGGCTGGAAGTAGCCGCCAGAGTAGGCTAGCGCCGGCTGCGGCGGGATCTTGGGGCCGCTGTCGCCGAAGAGGCCGCCAGCCAACATGCCGAGCAGCCCGATGCCCAGACCGATCGGACCCGCCACCGAAGCGCTGAGGCCCATCATCGGGCCAAGCATGGAAACCGCACCGCCGAGAATGCCCGCGCCGCCCGAGATCATGCTGCCGGTGCTGCCGCGACCCGTTGCGAGCGAGTAAGCGCCCATTCCTATGCTCGCAGCACCGCCGAGCGCGCCGCTCCAGGTGAGGCCAGTGCCGGACACCGAATTGGCCCCGAGAACCGGCACGCCCTGCATCGAAGATGGCGACAGGCCAGCATACGGGCCAGTGAGCGGCGTGCCGAGCCAATCGCCGACGCCGCCAAGCCAGGAAGCGCCGCCGTCGTTGAAAACGCCGCCAAGCCCGCCTCCGCCCAAGAGGCCACCGCTCCCGACCGACGCGCCGCCAGCCGATTGCGGAAAGCCAAGCTGCGCCGCCGTATTGCCTCCAATGAGACCAATTCCCCCCGGACCAATGGCTTCTATAGCCATCGTCAGCACCGGGCGGACCGTCGCCAACGCCAAAAACTCGGCCGCCATGCGCCGGACGGTGCGGGTGAAAATCTCGCCGAGCGACTGGAAGGTGAACGTCCCGCTTTGCAGCATCGAATCGAACGCGGACGAGGACTCGGTCTGGATGTTGGAGAGCGCCGTCCGCAATGGCGCGGTCCATAATTCGTTGCTCGCCTTCAACTGTTCCGCTTGCGCCTTCAGCGTCTCGTTCTGCTCGATCTCGGCGAGGCGCGCCTTGTAGCGATCGGAATCCAGCGGGATGCCATCCTTCGTGGCCTGCTGCCGCGCCTTGATGGCGGCGGTCTCCCGCGCGATCACGTCAGGCGCCTGGTCCCTCAGCTCGATCTGCTTGGCCAACAGCTCGTTTTCGCCCCGCAGCGCAGTCGTGCCGACGCTGAAAGCCTCCGCGGCCTTGCCCTCGGCGATCGCGCGCAGCCGCTTCTCGATCTCGGCGACCTGCGGGCTCGTCTCCGAAATCGTCGTGCCGAAGATGTCGATTGCCTTTTGCAGCGCCTCGGCGTGGACCGTCTGCTCGCGGAAGGCGACATCGCCCCGGTCGGCGGCGGCGGTCATGAGATCCTGCGCCTTCGCCGTGGCGTCGAGCGTCGCGAGCAGCTTGTTGTACTTATCGATTTCAGACTGGCCGGCGCCCTTCGTCAGCGGCGCCGTCGCTGCACCGCCGTCGTCGGGCAACATCCCGCCATAACGGGCCCGGCGCTCGTCCTCTTCGTAGCCGACCTGCAGCTTCAAGGTTGCCTTGCGGGCGCGCTCGTCCGCTGACGCTTGTTGCGATTCGCGCAGCCTCGACGCCGCGTCGGTGCCGGCCGCCAGCACGTTCGCCCGGTACTGCTCGGCGCTGATGCCGCCCGACAAGCGGCCAAGGGCCACAGTGCCCAGGTCTTGGGTGATGCCGAGCCGCGAGGAGATGACGGGGTTGTCGGCGCGGAACTGGTTCACCTGCGTGATGATCTTGTTCAGGCCCGTCTCGACCGCAGCCAGGGCCTGATTCATGGCGTCGACGAAGATGCCGCCGATCAGGCTGGGCAAGCCCTTGAAGGCTTCGATGACGTAGCCGTTCCAGCGCGCAATCCCGACGGCGCCTGCCTCTAGCGTGTCGCGAAGCCAGTCCTGAATGCTGGTCGACTTGCCCCATTTGTCGAGCTTCTCGAGCGCATCGTCGATCGCCGCGATTTCCCTCTTCGTGGTGTCGATGAAGTCCATGAACGGTTGGACCTTGCTCGAGCCGGTCTCAATGCTCTTCGTCAGCTCGTCGAGGCGCTTGGTCGAGTTGGCGATCTGCGTGGCGAAGAGCGCGCTTATGCCGGTCGCCTTGTCGATGGTCCCGATCAGGCGGGTCCATGCGTTTTGATTTGCCGTCATCGACGAGCCGATGGTCAGGCTCATCGACGCCGCCAGCTTTTCGGTGTCGCCGAAACCCTTCAGCAGGCCGTCGAAGAACTGTTGCGACGTGACCTTGCCGTCGATGATCGACGCGCGAAGCTTGGCGACGCTGCCGCCCATGCCGTCGATGCCGCGGGCGGCCGCCTGCGCGATAGGGAACGCGCCTTCCATGACGCTGTTGAACTCTTCGGCGTGCACCACGCCGGAGCCCAGGGACTGCCCCAGCTGGAGAAGCGCGCCGCTCGCCGATTCGGCGGAGCCGCCTTGCACGCGCAGCGCGGCCGTGACGCCGTCGATGAACTGCAGCAGCTTGGTTTGCGACGCGCCGAGCTCGCCCGCCGATACCGAAGCGCGGCTGTAGAGCTGCGACAGAGCGCCGATTTCGACGCCGTTCTTGTTCGCGGCAGAGAAGAGCCGCTCCTGAACGGCCAGCGCCGAGATGCCCTCGACGCCCGCGACTTTCAGCGCGTTCCCGAATGAGGTCATCGCGTCGATCGCTTTCAGGATGTGATCGACGCTGAACGACGCGGCGAGAAGCACGCCGAACCGCGATACGGCGGCCTCGGCTTTTTGCAAAGCCTCCTGCATGCTGCCGGTCTGCCGCTCGATCTGCTCCAATGCGCGTTGCGCCGCGCGGCCACCGTCAACAGCCGCGCGGGCGTCGACCACGATTCTGATGGTTTTGACTTCGTCGGCCACGGGCCACCCGTCCGGCAATGGATGCGTCGCGCTATGTTCATCACGTCGCGGCGCGATGCACGGGCCGGAGCCTCGCCGGGGCCTTTTAGATTCGCCGCTGCTTCCCGCTGGTCGCCCGTCATTGCCGGTGCGAGCGCGCTAGATGGTCAAGAGGCCGTTCGGCCGATCCTCGCTTTCGTAGACCGACCTCGAGCTGATGCCCGATGCGGCGCGGCCCAGCGCCATCGTGAGCGCGACCAGGCCGTCGATTCGTCCGGTGGATTTCTGCTTGTCCAGCTTGCGATTGCCGGCCGGGTCGGTCGACGTCTTGGCATTGCTGGCGCACCAGGTCAGCAGCGGGTGCCCGCCGTGGCGCAACTTCGCCTCGAAGACGATGCGTTCCATGGCGTCGATCGAGGGGGACATATCCTTGAAGCCCTGCCCGTGCGGGGTGAGCGGCACATCGCTTCCGATGGCGTCGAGCTTCCGCCGCAGATCCTCGATCCGCCAGCGGTCATAGGCCAGCGCCTCGATGTCGTACTCTCCGTGCAGCTCGGCGATGCGCGCCGCCACGATCTCCGGGTCGATGGTCTTGCCCGGGCACGTCAGCAGGTAGCCCTCATCGCGCCAGCGGACGTACGGCACGCGGTCGGTATCCTCGCGCTCGCGCAGGCCGTCCTCCGGCAGCCAGAAGAACGGCAGCGCGTCGTAGGAGCCGTCGTCATCCTCGAAAACCAGCACCAGGGCAGTCAGATCGCGTGACGCCGACAGGTCGAGCCCGCCGAAGCACCGCCGGCCCTTCAGGTGCTCGGCGTCGACCGCGCCGTCGCATGGCTTCCACACCGCGGCGGACAGGAATTGCGCGACGGTATCGACTCGCTGGTTGAGGATCAGGTTTCGGAAGGAAGCCGCGTTGCTGGGCATGCGCTGGGCTTGCAGCGCCATCCGCTCGACGTCCTCCAGCGACCGGAAATCGCCAAGGGCAGGGTTCGCCAGCTTCCAAGTCTTCCGGTCCCAAGGATCCGCTTCCGGCGGCGCCGTGAACAGGGCGAGGTAGAAGCTCGGATCGTCGACCTCGCCGCGCTCGACGCGCAACCCGTAGTCGATGAGCTGCGACAGCGGGGCTTCGTCGCGGGCCGCCTGCGTCGAGATGACGAGCATGAGCGGCTCGGCGCGCGCCCCCATGGCCGAGTCCAGCACGTTGAACAGATCGGGCGACGTGGCTTGTCCGTATTCGTCGTAGACCACGAAGCTCGGCGACAGGCCGTGCTTGGTCCCGACGTCGGCCGACAGGGCGGCGTAGACCGTGCCAGTGCCGCCGCCGATCTCGAGGTCCTCCAGCTCCTTGGAGTGCCGGCGGATCGAGACGCGCGCCGCCAGCCAGGGCGTGCGCGTGATGATGGCGCAGATTTCCGAGAAGGTCCGGCCGGCCTGAAACCGGTCATTGGCCGCGCTGTAGACCTCGCCGCGCTCCTCCGCTTCGGGCCCGGCGATGTGGCAGAGGGCCAGGCGAGCGGCCAGATCGGTCTTGCCGTTCTTGCGCGCCAGCGAAAGGACGCCGGTGCGCACCACGCGCCGGCCGCGCCGGCCGGTCTTGTACAGTCGCCCGATGATGCGTCGCTGGAACGGTCGCAGCCTGAAGCGCGTCCCGGCCAGCTGGCCGCTCGTCACCGGCAGCGACTCCATGAAGCGGATGACACGCTCGGCGCGGGTCAGGCCAGGCTCGTCCCACGGGTGCGCCGAGGGCGATTCGGCGGGCTGTTGCCCTGCCTTCTTGCGCCCGATCGCGACCGCGCCCGGCCCTCGGGTGCCCATGGATTACCGCTTCTGAAACTTAGTGCGCGCGCGACTGCCCCCACGGTCGCGCCCCCCAGACGAAAGTTTCGACCCCGCCCCCGGGGTCTCGCCGGTCAGCCAGGCGTGCCCGGGGTCGCGCGGGGTCCCGTCGGGGTGGCACCCGATGGCCTGCAGGGGTGCGTTGCCGCGCGCGCTGCGGCGGTTGTGGCACGGCTCGCAGACCCCGCGGAGGTTCTCCAGCGCGTCGCTGCCGCCTTGCGCTCGCGGCCTGATATGGTCTGCCCGCGTCGACGGCCGGCCGCAGCCGGGCGTGGCACACACCGGGTCGCGCCGGATCGCCTCGGCGCTCAGCCGGCGCCATGCCGCCGCGTGGTAGAAGCGCTCGCTCAGACCGGCACCGCTCGCAGGCCGTCCAGGGCTGCCTCGACCACGGCCAGCAGCCCATTGCGGCCCATGCTGTCGCCGCCCGCCACGGTGTAGCTTGCCGAGCCCACGCCCTCGGTCGCCTCGGAGCGAAGCGCGGGATCACGCTGGCGGCCCAGGTACATGGCCTTGACCTGCTCGATCACCGCCGCCTCGATGTCGGGTGGCGTCGCGTCCGGCGAGGTCAGGTCCCAGCCTGCAACGAACGTCACGACGATGGACGCGGAGCTCCAGGCGATCAGCGCGCCGTCGTCGGCCAGGCGATCGAGCAGCCCGCCGTTGCGCAGCGCGTAGGCTGATGCGTCCAGCGTCACGCCATCCTCGACCACGGACGAGATGGACGTGATCGGCACGCGCCACGGCAGGATGAGCGCGCAACCCCGCCAGGCATTCACCGGCCGCCAGGTGGCGCGGCAGGTTTCCCGACCGAACGTCGCCGGGCTGTCGCTGGCGTCGCGCTTCAGGTTGCAGTAGCTCGCCGCCGCCGCCGAGGCGCGGTCGATCAGCGCCTCGATCAAGGCGGTATCGGTGCCGGCGCCGTCGAGCGCGACCGCCTGCACCTTGGCGGCCGTCGTCAGCCGGCGCGCCGCGGCGGAGGCAGCCGGTGTCACGACGGCGAAGACCGGCGCGTCGATCATCAGGCGGGCGGGTTCGCAGTCGGGGCCGTGGTCGGGTTGCCCAGGATCCAGACGCCGGCGATGTAGATGTTGCCGCTGTTGTTCCCGCTCGGCGTGATCGTGACGCGGCAGTATCGCTTGTTGCCGATGTACCCGATTTTGAAAACCTTGTTGTCGTCGGCGTAGGTGAAGCTCGCCAGCGCCTCGGTGCCCAGCAGGTCGGCGTCGGCGACCGCGGCATGGTCCGACAGGTTCGACGCGTCGCCCTCCTCGAACAGCGTCGTGAAGGTGGCGTCGGCGTCGGTGTTCGTTCCGGTCAGGATGATGAACTCCAGCGAGCCGAAGCCCAGCGTGTCGACGATCTCGGAAACGTAGGGCGTGTTGTCGGTGCCGGCGGCGACGGGGCTGAGGCCTCGCTTCGGGGCGATGTGGTTGTGCAGGTCGCGCATGGGTGATTCTCCTGATGGTGGGGCGAAGGGGTGGCCGGCGCGCTGACGGTCGCGCCGGCCGGGCGTCAACCGGTCAGGTCGAGACCTTCAGCTTGCGGATGGCCTCGGGGCGGACCAGGCGGGCGCCGACGCGCTTGCGGGCGTGGAAGCGAACGTTGCCCACGGTGGCCTGCGTGTAGGGGTCGCGGATGATCGAGAGCCCGACGCGGTCATAGATGCGGAACGCGCTCGCGAAGTCGCCGAAGATGACCGGATAGTTGTTCGCGCCGACGTCCGGCATGTCCGGCGCCTCGACGACCGGCCGGCCCAGCAGGGTCGCGGGCTGATCGGCCTGCAACGACGGCTGCCAAATGTAGTTGTTCTGGCCGTCCTTCAGCTTGCGCAGCGCGGCGATCGTGGTGCCGTTCGCCAGCCAGACGCCGCGGCTGCGATAGAAGGGATGCAGGGCATACATCAGATCGATGAGGCCGTTGGCCTGCCCGTTGGCGTCGGCGATGGTGGCGGCGCTTCCCGAAACCGTCGACGACACCGTCGTGTCGCTCATGAAGCCGAGCGGCTTCTTCACGCCGTTGCCCGAGACGAAGGCGGCGCCCTCGAGGCGGCCGAACTCTTCGGCGATGTCGAACGCGACTTCCGCCTCGATGTTGATCGCGCTGTCCTCGAGCAGCCGCATCGAGCAATCCACATAGCAGGCCATTTCGTCGACAGGGATCTCGAGCTGCCCGTAGGCGGAAGCGGTCTCGGTCCGGGCCTCGGTCTCGCCGACCCACTGGCCGGTCGGCCGACCGGTGCGGCGGGGGATGACGACGCTGCCGGCGCTGGTCGGGCCCACGCGCGCGGCGTTGCGAATGGGCGAGAACTGCACCAGGTTCTTGTCGACCTCGGCGGAGAAGTCCGCCGGCGCCAGGAAGCCGCCCGCGGCGTCATCGGAGACGCGCAGCGACTTGAACTCGTCGGCGGCCAGCCCCGCGGTGCCCTTGCGGATGAACGCCGTGAACGCCTTGCGCTCGACGTCGCCCTCGTCACCCTTGGTTTCCGTGCCCGGGCGATTGCGCTTGGCGATCTCGGTGTCGACGCGGTCGCCGATCTTCTTCAGCTCGCCGGCGAAGCCCTCGAACTTGGCGCTGATGGTGACGCCGAGCGCCTCCAGGGCCTTGATCGGATCGGCGTCGTCGCCCTCCGCCTTGGTCTCCAGCGGGTTGGCGAGATAGTTGCGGAACTGTGCCGTCATCGAAAGCTCTCCGTCATGCGGTTGATGGCCGACACCAGCGCCCGCGCGCGCTCGGGGTCGTGGTTCTTCACTGTCTGCACCGTCGAGCGCGGGTTCATTGGGAAGGTCACGATGCTGATTTCGGGGAGGTCGAGCTCCTCCAGGTAGCGGACGCCCTTCGCGCGATCGTGCCGGTCCTTCAGCGTGCGATAGCCGATCGACAGCCCGTCGATCGCGCCGGCCTTCATGAGTGTGTGTGTCTCGCGGCCGCGCTGCGTTTCTAAGATCAGTCGGCCTTCGGCGCGCAGGCCCTTCGAGTCCTCGACCAGGTTCGTCCAGATGCCCACCGGGTCGCCACTGTAGTGCTCTCGGAGCATCTTCACGCGGGCGGCCGGGCGCCGCGCCAGCGACTTCGCGAAGGCACCGGGGACCACGATGTCGCGGCCGAGATCTTCGTTGTTGAAGATCGAGGCGTAGCCGCGGAACTCGCCCTCGGCGGTGATGGCCTTCACGTCAAGGTCGATCAGGAAGCCGTGTTCGTTCGTCATGCCACCGCCCTCGGTTTCGGTCGTTCAGCGGGCGGCGAGTTGCCAGGCGTGCCCATGTTTAGCGGCTTCATGAACTCGTCACCGCCGTCGTAAGGCGCGCGGTTTTCCATCGCTCGCACTTCGTTGGGATTGAGGATGCCGCTCGTGATGGCAGCGGTGTAGGCCGCGAACCTCTTCTCGATGTCTGCCCGCACGAGGTCATCGATCAAGAATTCAGCGAACATCGTCGCCTGCTCTTCGGCCGTCATCAGCCGGGCGATGGCGCCTTCCCACAACCGCAGCCAGGGCCGAATGCAGAAGGTCAGGAAGCTCTGACTCATCTCGGCCGAGTTGCCCCACGTCGCGCGGCCATACTCCTGCAGCAGGATCGGCGGCACGCGGAACGCTCGCGCGATCTCGATGACCTGAAAGGCGCGCAACTCCTGAAACTGGAGGTCAACCGAATTGAAGGTAAGCTGCTGGAACTCGACGCCCTCTTCCAGGATCGCCGTGCCGCCGCTGTCGTCACCGGTATGGCTTTGACGCCACGACGCCTTGAGACGCTCGTAAGCCGGGTCGGTCAGCTTCTTCGCCATCTTCAGCACACCGCTTGGGCGAGCACCGCGGCCGAACAGCCGGGCGGCGTGAGCCTCCATCGCCATGCACAAGCCGATCGCCTCCGCCGCCTGCTTCACCGGCGCGAGACCATCGAGCGCTGGCAGGTGCAGGATGTCCTGCCAGCGATAGACCTTCTGCTTGCCGTCGCGGAGCGTGACCTTGTAGGCCGGCTCCATCGTCTCGGCGTCGATCTCCATCCGCACCGACTGCGCCGGCAGCCGGATCAGCTCGACGATGCGACCGCCCGCGCGGTTCGCCAGGGCGTAGCCGCCGCCCTCGAGCAGCGCGTCTTTCTGGAGGGCCATGAGGAACTCGGCGGCACTCGTCCAGCCGTTCGGTCGATCGTGCAGCAGCTTGTAGAGCGGGTGATCGGTCGCGCGAGATTTCCCGCCGTCGGCGCGGCGCCTGTAGAGCAGGCAGGGCAGCGATCCGATCGTCTCGGCGATCACGCGCACGCCGGAGTAGACCGGCACGCATCGCATGGCCCGCGTCGGCGACGCCACGATGCCCGCCGCGGTCCGCGAGCCGGCATCGATCAGCGCCGCAAGGTCCGTCACGGACTTGCGCTCGCCGCCGAAGAGAGACCGGAACCAACCCGCCATCGGCGCATCAACCGGGCGATGGCGCGCGCGGTCAATGAAAACGGCGCGCAGGGCTCAATCCAGATTTCCCGCTGATGGACAGAGCGCGCCGGTCATCGCCGCTGTTCGCTCAAGTCGCGGGCTTCAGCTTGCTCGCGACCCAGGCGTCGACGCCGACGCGCGGATAGAGCGGCGTGCGGTTCAGCCGGTCGAACGGCGGCCCGGATCCCGACGTTGCCCATTTGCACAATGTCGATGGCGCGATCTCGATGCCGTGCGCGGCCAAGAGATATTCCGCGACCTCGCTCCGGCGCAATCGCAGCTTCCGCAGGTGCGGCGGGAGGGGGGTGATCTGGTCAGCCTCGGTCATCGACGCCTCGGCTTCTCGCGTCGAGCGGGCCGCTCCTCCAGCAACTCGCCCATCGTCTCGGCGGCGATGGCCAGGCGCTTCAGATCGGCGAACGTCAGATCGGTTGTCCAGCCGCCGCCGCCGTAGCTGAGATCTACCTCCAGCTTGTCAGGTCGGCCGAGCCAACCGTCATCGGGCGTGAAGTCGTTGATGCTCTTCGCGATCGCGCGCCAGCTCTTGGCCATCGTTGATCCTGTTGCTGAGGGGGAAGGATCGATTAATTGAATGCGTACACGCCCTCACAAAGGGGCGTGATACGCAGGGGGGGTATGGGGGGACATACCTCTCCCCGTGGGTTTCGTGAAATATCAATGACTTGCGAGAGCACCTCGCCGCTCTCGCCGGACATACCTCTCCCCGCTTTTTCCATACTATTTCTCATCCGAGATCGGGCACAGTCCGGTGTGGCGTTTGCCATTCTTCCGGACCTCGCCGCTGCTGATCTTGCCCGCATCGAAAAGCCGGGCAGTGGCCGCTTCGGTGCGCTTTGCCTTCCAGCCGTGCTGGCGCGCCATGAAGCTCGGGAGGTAGCGCGCTTGCGTCTGTGGCGCCCTGCTGAGCGGTGCCGCGCCGGGGTCCCGCCAAGCCGCCGCGATCTCGTTCAACACCAGGGCGTCGTCGGCGCTCTTCTCGATGCTGGCGACGGTGCCGGTCTCCGGCTCGTCCGATACCAGCACGCCCTCACCGGTCCAGCGTAGGCCGATCTTGATTCCCGACTTCGCGTAGTTTGCCTTCAGCAGCGTAAGCTCGGCGCCGTCTTCCAGGCCCTTGAGCAGCAGCCCGGCCCTGGCCGAATTCACCCAAGCCGTGCTACCCGACGCCATCCGTGCCGACGTGCCGTCGCTCGACCTCGACGTGTGGGCGATCAGCACGACCGCTGCCCGCGTCCGGCGGGCCATGGTGTTCAACGATCGCAGGAACGCCGACACCGCCCTGCGATTGATCTCATCGTTGTCAAAGGTCAGGGTTGCCGAGTCGATCCCCGCGAACCGAATACCGCGAAGGGTCATGTCCATGGTCAGCTTGCGGAGAAGCTGGGTTTCCTCGCTCGAGAACAGGATGAATTCCTGCTCCGACGCCGACATCACGAACAGCTTGCCGGCGAGGTCGCCCATCTCGAGCCCCAGCGCCTTGTTGATGCGGGCCTGCCGCCCATGGATGACGGCTTCGG
Source organism: uncultured Rhodospirillales bacterium (assembly GCA_945957125.1). Taxonomy (GTDB): domain Bacteria; phylum Pseudomonadota; class Alphaproteobacteria; order Reyranellales; family Reyranellaceae; genus Reyranella. The sequence continues at coordinate 32,410 of CAMFJT010000019.1, forward strand.
GATCCTCGCCGGTGACATAGAGGGCGGGCCCTTGCGTCACCTCTCGGCCGAGAAAGGGCAGGCCCATGGCAACGCACGTCGCCGCTGTCTGCAACAGGATCGACTTACCGCTGCCGCCGTCGCCCGCCAGGAGGGAGACGCACCGATCAGGGATCAAGCCAGCAATCGCGAACCCAAGCTCGGGCACGTCGACATCGATCCATCGCGCGACGTCGGCGCCGTCCAGCACGGCCGCGAAGGAGGAAAGCGGAGCGCCACCCTCCATTACGCATCACACTGGGCTGCCGCTTGGAAAGCCGGGGAGCTGGTCAATCCTGCTCCGCCTGTTCGATGACGGCGGCGAGGCTGGTCAGGTTCGATGCGACCTCGTCATAGGCGATAGCCGCCGCCTCGGGGTTACGGTGCTGGCGAGTGGCTAGGCCCCGCACGGCGCCAGCCATGGTGCGCAGGTGCTTGGGCATGGCCGCGATGATGGCGGCGCGTCTCTCGTTCGGGGAGCTCATGGTTGGCGCCCTCCATCAGCTAGCGGTCTTGGTCTGCGGGCGCTCGCCCCGCAGTAGCGTCTCCAGGGCGACGCGAGGGATCAGGATCTTCTTGCCGATCCTGATCGACGGGATGTCGCCGGACTTGATCCCCGAGTAGGTGCCGTTTCTGCTCAGCGGCCATCCGGGCCGGTTCATAAGGTCGTCGACCGTCAGCACGTCGGGGGACGCGGGAACGTGCGGTGCTTCTGCCTTCCGTTTCATGTTCTTCCTCGGTGTTGTGTGACACCTTGTCTGGCGTCATGATGGCTTCAATACCACGGCGTCACATTCGACGCTATTATGAAGTCAATGGTGCAGATATGGCCCCAAGGAAACCTATCGACGTCGTCTCGTTCACGTTGAGGCTGCGGGAGGAGCTGCGCGCCAAGCTTGAGGCCGAGGCGGCGAAAAATGGGGTGTCGCTCAATCAAGAGATCATCACGCGGCTGGCGGACACTTTTGAAACCGACCTCGGCGACAGGTTGGACGCGGTCGAGAAGACCATTCTCGAAACCCGCCGCGACTGGGATGTCCTCCAGCGGCGTTTCGACGAATTCCAGGCTCAGACCGAACTCGCGAGCAAGCTTGCCTTGGTGGGCGTCGCTGGGAAGAAGGAGCCGCAAAAGTGAAAGGCTCGATCACCCGCCGCGGCCGCGCGAGTTGGCGCCTGAAATTCGATCTTCCGCCCGGCCCTGACGGCAAGCGCCGCTCGCAGTTCGTCACGGTGCGCGGCGGCAAGAAGGACGCCCAGGCGAAGCTCGCCGAGCTGCTGGTGGCGGTAGGGAAGGGCGCCTACGTCGAGGCCCGCCAACTCACCGTCGCCGAGCACGTTGCGGCGCGCATCGATGTGTGGCGCTCCGCTGGCGAGATCGGCGCGCACGCCCACAAGCGCTACCGCGACACGCTCGAGCTTCACATCCGGCCGCACATCGGCAAGACGATGCTTCAGCAGCTCACGACCGTCGGCGTCGAGACCTGGCATACCAAGCTCCGGGATCGCCTGTCGCCGCGCAGCATCCGCGCCGCGCATCGGCTGCTATCAAAGGCGCTGGCCGATGGTGTCAGGCACAAGCTGATCGCCAACAATGTCGCGGGGCGGGAAGGACAGCGAGCGCCCAAGGCGCCGCGGCAGGAAATGCAGATCATCCGGAAGAATGAGATCGACGATGTCGTGTCGAGGCTTCGCCACTCGCCGATCTACGTCGAAGCAATGGTAGCTCTGTTCTGCGGCCTGCGCATCGGCGAGATTTGCGCGCTGCGCTGGGGGCGCGTCGACCTCGATCGCAAGATCCTCGATGTCCGCGAGGCGGTGGAGGAAGTGCACGGCCAGCCGCTGGCGACCAAGGCGCCCAAGACGGAGGCGGGCATTCGCAAGGTCAGCATGCCGGACATCGTTGTTGACGCCCTGCGAGATCACCGTCGCGCACAGCTCGAGCTGCGGATGGCGCTCGGGCTGGGGAGGCCTCAGGACGACACGCTGGTTTTCCCAGCCGGCGATGGCGACCTCAGGCGGCCGACGAACCTGTCGCGAACCTGGCGGCGGATCGGCGCGGCGAATGTGAGATTTCACGATCTGCGGCACACGCATGCATCCATGCTGATCGCCAACAGGCTCGACGTCGTCATGATCGCCAAGCGTCTCGGCCACAGCAGCCCGACGATCACGCTGTCGATCTACGCGCACCTGTTCGATGAGGACGACAGCCGGGCGGCCGATGCGATCAACGCCGCACTCGGTGCCAGTTCGGTGCCAAAAACAGCCGGATAACGTTGAAAACACTGGGGCCAACATGAAACCCTACGTCATCTGCCACATGGTTTGCAGCGTCGACGGCCGGATCCACGGCAGCCGGCAGCGGCCGAAAGCCAATGTCGTCCCCGACCTGTTCGAGCGCCTGCACGACAAGCTCGGCGGCGGCTCCTGGCTGTGCGGCCGGGTGACGGCGCAGGAGTTCGCCAGGGGCAAGGGCGAGGTCTATCCGCCGACCGACCAGGTGCTGCCGCGCGAGAACTGGTACGCGCAGCGCGCGCCGCAGGCCTGGGGCATCTTCCTCGATGCCCACGGCAAGGCGGTGTGGCACCGCTCCGACATCGGCGGCGACGCCATCCTCGTCATCCTCACGGAGGCGGTTCCCGATTCGCATCTTGTCGGCCTGCGCGGCGAGGGCATCTCCTACATCTTCGCCGGCAAGACCGAGATCGACCTCGCCGCCGCGCTCGAGACGCTCAACCGCGAGCTCGGTATCGAGCGGCTGATGCTGGAAGGCGGCGGCGGCGCCAACGGCGCGTTGCTGCGCGCCGGCCTGATCGACGAGCTCAGCCTGGTGATCAACCCGACCATCGACGGCAGCTCCGCCACGCCGGTCGTCTTCAACTCGGGCGACCGCGATCTCGGTCCCGCGCCGATCGAGACCATGACGCTCACCGGTCACGAGGTGCTCGACGGCGGCGCGGTGTGGCTGCGCTACAAGCTCACCTCGGCGGCGGCATGACCCTGCTGGCCGGGTTCAGGGTCGTCCAGATCGGCGGCGGCGCGGCCGCGGCGGTGTGCGGCCGGATGATGGCCGATGTCGGCGCGCAGGTGACCTGCATCGCGCCGGACGGCGACGGCACGACGCTGCTCTCCTACCTGAATGCCGGCAAGCCTGTCGCGACGGACGGCGCGAAACGGCGCGCGGTCCTGGCGGCGGCCCATCTGATCGTGCGCGAGGGCCAACCGAAGGCGTGGATCGGCAGCCCGCACGCCTTGTCCGAGTTGCGGCAGATCAATCCGTCGGCGGTCGTCGTCACGATCTCGCCCTATGGCCAGACAGGTCCCCAGGCCGACGATCCGGCCACCGACCTGACGCTGTTCTACGCCAGCGGCATCGCGCGACAGCTCACCGGGCAGGTCGACGATCTCGCCGAGGCGCCGATCCGGCCCGTCGGCGAGCAGTCCGCCTTCATCGGCGGATTGGCGGCCGCCTGCGCGGGGATGCATGCGGCGCTGGGCAACCAGCCCGGCGCATCCGTCGATGTCTCGATCCACGAGGCGCTGGCGACGCTGTCGATGACGGAGCTCGCGCGCGCCGGGCTGAGCGGCCGGAGCTGGGACCGCAGGCGCCTGACCGACGGCAACGGCGCCACGGTCACGATCCTGCCGGCGCGCGACGGCTATGCGGCGATCTCCCCCCGCGAGGAAAAGCAGTGGGCGTCGTGGCTCGCCGCGATGGGCTCGCCGGCGTGGGGCAGCGATCCGCGCTTCGTGCCCAAGGCCAATCGGGTGAAGAACTGGGACGCGCTGCATGCGCTGATGTCGGACTGGAGCCGGCCGCACGACAAGCAATGGATCGCCGATACCGCGCAGCGTGCGCACGTCCCGAGCTTTCCCCTGCGCGAGGTGGCCGAGCATCTCGACACGCCGCAGATGCGGCACCGAGGTTACTATCGGCAGGGCGAGGTCGGAGGATGGCCGGTCCAGGTTCCCGGCCTGCCGTTCGGGCTGGGCATCGCCGCGGCGGGGCGCAAGCGGCGGGCGCCGGGCGGCCCGCTGCCGCTGTCCGGCATCCGCGTGCTCGACTTCAGTTGGGTGATCGCCGGTCCGACGACGACGCGCACTCTCGCGGCGATGGGAGCGGAGGTCATCAAGATCGAGGCGCCGGGCCGCGGCGATCCCGGCCGCGAATCGGAGCTGCACACGGTGCTCGGCCAAGGGAAGAAGAGCGTCGTGCTCGACCTCAAGAAGGCGGAAGCCGTCGAGATCGCGCGGGCGCTCGCGGCGAAGTCCGACATCCTGGTCGAGAACTATGCCACCGGCGTCATGGACCGGCTCGGCCTGGGCGCGGAGGCGCTGAAGGCCGTGAACCCCGACCTGATCTACATCTCCGCGTCGGGGATGGGCAGGACGGGGCCGGAGTCGCACGCGGTGGCCTACGGCACGCTGCTGCAGAGCTATGCCGGGTTCGCGGGATTGAACCGCCATCCCGGCGTCGCGCCGCGCATCGGCTTCGCCTGGCTCGATCCGATGTGCGGGCTGATGCTCGCCTTCGTCGCGGCCGCCGCGCTGTGGCACCGGCAGAACGCCGGCGGGGTGGCGCGGGTCGATTTCTCGATGATCGAGGCGATGCTCTGGACCATGGCCGAGCCGCTGATCGCCGCCCAGCTCGGCCCGCCGCCGCAGCCGATGGGCAATGCCTCGACTCGCCATGCGCCGCACGGCGCCTGGCGCTGCCAGGGTGACGACGACTGGATCGGCCTCGCCGTCCGCACGGACGAGGAATGGCGGGCGTTGTGCCGCCTCGTGCCCGGATTGTCGGAGATGGCGGCGTTCGATTTCCGCCGGCGCGTCGACGCGCATGCCGCCATCGACGCGGCCCTGACCGCCTGGGCCGCGGCGCAGTCGGCGTCAGCCGCTGCTGCGGCGCTATCGAAGAACGGCATCCCCGCCGCCGCCCTTGCACGTCACGCGGACCTGGTGAGAAGCCCGCATCTCGCTGCCCGCGACTTCTGGGACAAGCGCGAGGCCGGCGTGTTGCCGGGATTGCCCTGGCGCGCCAGCTTCGGCCGCACGATTGGTCCCGCGCCGGGACTCGGCGCCGACACCGATCGGGTTCTCGCCGACGTCCTCGGATTGCCATCGGAACGGATCGACGAGCTGCGGGCGATCGGCGTGTTTGGCTAGGAACGCGCTCCATCGCTCCCACAATGCGACAGGATGAAGGTCATGTAGCACGACTGAGTAATATGACTCAGGGCGGAGGTTATGGCACAAAGGGCTATCTGAGGTCTGAATTCTCCCTCAGGATCAAGCTGGACGATCTGGAGCGCGGCCATGTCGGTGCACGTCTATGTAATGCCTAACGGGCGCATGAGCCTTCCGGCGGACTTGCGCCGCCGGCATGGGCTGGCTTCGGGTGGACAAGTTATCGTCGAGGAAACCGAGGACGCCATCGTGCTGCGCACCGTCGGCCAGGCCGTCGCGCGCGCCCAGGCCCTCAGCCGCAAGCTTACCGCCGGAAAGGCAGGCACCACTGTCGAAGACTTTCTGGCCGAGCGGCGGCGCGAGGCGAATGGCGAATGACCGGCGTGGTGCTGGATGCTTCCGCGCTTCTCGCCATGCTTCTCGACGAAGCCGGCGGGGATCGCGTCGCGGCATCGCTGGACGATGCGATCATCGGTTCCGTCAACTATGCGGAAGTCGTAAGCCATTATGCGAAGCTTGGTGCGAAGCGCCATGACATCGAGCAAATGCTGAATGCACTCCCGATCCGCATCGTCGATTCCGACCAGCCCTTGGCGATGGATAGCGGGATGTTGCGCTACCAGACGCGCAGTGCTGGCCTGTCGCTTGGAGACCGTTTCTGCCTGGCATTGGCGAGGCGGGAAAATCGTCCGGTGCTGACCGCAGACCGTCCGTGGGAAGCCTTTGCCAAGTCTCTGGGCATCACAATCGTCCTTATCCGCTAGCCATTGGTGAGGTGTCGGAAGGCTCGGGACACGCCGCAGCTCAATCCTCGGGATCGGCGGCCCCGACGATCTGCGATCGATACGCTTGCCAGCGGGCGAAAGACTTGGACTGCAATATCGGATCTTGCTCGAAGAGTCCGCTATCCGAAGAGACATCGATGGCGCGCAAGCCAAGCTCGCGGAGAATGTGCGCGACAACACTCGCTGCGCTCTCATCGCCACGCACGTGCATTGCGAAGCCGTGCATCGGTTGTTCACAATCATCGAGATTGAATTCAATGGAACAGTCGGGCAGGTCGAGAACGCCCCAAGAAGGATCCGTAAAATCGCATTCCGGATAAAGCGCGGATATTTTTGCGATGACTTCGGAGCGTAGCCCGATGGAAGATCTTTCAAAGTCGTCAGGTATTTCCTCGATCGACGTTATTCCCAGTGGCAAGTCCTGTACGAAGATATCCCAGCTCATGAATGTCTCCCGACGACAGCAGCATCGTCATGCGGCGTAGAATGCACCTTCTTACTTTCCCCGAGTTTCCCGCGCCGGTAGACCGATAGAGTTCCTGACCGGCTCGCCGCAGGGGAGCGTGTCGTCTGCATGCTTCATCATTTTACCTTCCCATCGCTCTTGGTCGGTCCGTTCGGGGTTGTAGGAGTAGTTCTCCCTCTTGCGGGACTGTCGGGTGAGTCGCGGCCTCGCAGATCAGAACTCGCCGCTGCGGTACGCCTCGTCGAGCCGCTTTTGATCCTCTTCCGACAGTTCCGGCCACGCCTCGCCGCGCCGGCGCAGCTTGCCTTCGAAGTTCGGCTTGCGCTTCTCGTTGAACGCCTGGCGGCCTTCCTCGCCGTCGATCGTGGTCTGGATGAGCAGCGAGTTGATCAGGTTCTGCACGTGCCACGCCTGGTCGGTCGGCAGGTCGCCGAAGCGCACCAGGAACTCCTTCATCATGCGTACCGCCGTCGGCGGCAGGGTGCAGATGTGGCGGGCCATCCTCTCCGCCCGCTCGAGGAGCTGGGCGTGCGGCACGACCTCGTTGATCAGGCCGATCCGCAGCGCCTCCTGCGCGTCGAACGGCTCGTCGGTCAGCAGGATCTTCATGGCGTCGATGTAGCGGAGCTGCTTGGCCAGCAAGCTGGCGCCGGGGCCGTGTCCCAGCCAGCCCTGGGTCAGCAGCGCGAACTTGAAGCGCGCGTGCTCGGCGCTGGCGATGCGGATGTCGGTCGAGGCCAGCAGGATGTAGAGCCCGGCGCCGGCGGCCCAGCCGTTGACCGCGGCGATCACCGGCTTCCAGACGCGCGGATAGTGGTCGCCCATGCGCCCGTCGACGCCGGTCCTCTGGCCGTGCACCGTGCCGGCCAGCGGCCAGAAGATGCGCTGCGTGCGGAGATACTCGCGCTCCTCCTCGGTGATGTTCTCGCGCGGCGCGAGATTGTGTCCGCCGCAGAAGTGCGTGTCGCCCGTGCCGGTGAGGATGGCGCAGCGGATCGAGCGATCCTCCCACAGGTCGATCCACGCCTCGGAGATGGCGTCCGACGTCGGCTTGTCGAGGATGTTCGCCTTCGACGGATTGTTCAGCGTGATGTAGGCGACGCCGTCGCGCTTCTCGTAGTCGATGGCCAAGCGATCGTCCTCCCTGCCTTGTCGGCGGCAGAGTAGCCGGTCTTCAGTTGCGCGCCACCTGCGCTGCGACGCACAGCCATCGGCCCTCGCGGCGCGCCCAGATGTCGGTGTAGCGGCCGTTGCCGGAACGGCCGTCCGGCAGCGTATAGCTGGTCCGCGCGTGGATGATCGCGAAGTCGCCCATCACGCGCACGTTCACGTCGTGGCAGGCGAGGTTGGCGATTTTGACCGGCGGCGCGATCTGCTTGAGGAAGCCCGCCTTGTCGACCAGGCTGCCGTCGGGATTGGTGTTGAGGAAATCCTCGGACAGGATCTCGCCGAAGCGTCTGGTGTCGCCGGCCTGCACCGAGGCGATGTACTCGCGGTTCAGCGCCTCGAGCGTTTCGCGGTCGTTCATGCCGTCACTCCTTCATGCGCGAGAAGCCATTGCTTGCGCTCGAGCCCGCCGCCATAGCCGGTCAGGCTGCCGTTCGAGCCGATCACCCGGTGGCACGGCACGACGATGCCGATCGGGTTCTGTCCGTTGGCCAGCCCCGCCGCCCGTACCGCCGTGGGCCGGCCGATGCGGCGGGCGAGCTCGGCATAGGAGATCGTGGTGCCGGCCTCGATCCTGCGCAACGCCTGCCATACGCCGTCCTGGAACGGCGTGCCGGCCGTCGCCACGGGCAGCCCGTCAAGCACGTCGATGGCGCCGTCGAAGTAGCGGCGCATGGCCGAGGCGAGACCGCCCGGATCGCGTTCCGGCGTCAGCGTGTAGCGGCCCGCACCGTAGTAGCGGCGGAGCAGCAGGCCCATGCGCGTCTCGTGGTCGGTCCAGTCGATGGCGCGCAGCTTGCCCGTCCGGTCGGCGACCACGATCAGCTCGCCGATCGGCGTGGCGATCCGGTCGATCAGGAAGTCGTGCCGCTCAGCCATGGCCGGCCATCCGCAGGTGCTGCGCGGCATAGGCGTGCCAGGGGCGCCAGGCGGGCGGGGCGTCGGGCCCGAGCGAGGCGCCGGCCGTGTCGTCCTCCCATCCGCCGGGCGCGCGCAGGCCCGGCCGCCGGGCGATCAGGGGGGCGAGACGGGGATCGCGTGCGAGATGGCTGCCGATCGTGGCGATGTCGGCGCCGAGATCGAAGACGCGCTTTACCCGGGCGACGACCGCCGGCAGCGCCCTCACGTCGGGAAAGCGGATGGTGACGGCGACGGCGTTGCGTTCCGGCAGATGGGCGACGGCGATCGTGCCGGCCTTGCCGTCGAGGGCGATGCGGCGGTGCCAGGCGCCGTCGGCGATCCATTCCAGCTCCCGATCGGCGCGCGCCGCCAGCGCGTCGAGCATGCCGGGCCAGTCGTAGGGTGGGCGGTAGGAGAGGCGGAGCGTGACCGCGTCGCCCGCGGCCTGCGCCGGGCCGCCGCCCTTGCGACGCAGCGCGCTGGGCGGCCGGCCGAACATCTTGAGGAAGATCTCGTTGAAGCGCCGGACGCTGCCGAAGCCGGCCGACAGCGCGACCTCGGTCATCGGCAGGCGCGTGTCGTGGATCAGGTGCTTGGCGAACAGCACGCGCCTGGTCTGCGCCACGGCGATCGGCGAGGCGCCGAGATGCTGCTGGAACAGCCGGCGGAGCTGGCGGCCGCCGACGCCCAGCCGCTCGGCGAGCGCCTCGACCCCGGCCTCGCTCTCGTCGAGCGCGCCCTCGGCGATCAGCTTCATGGCGCGCGAGACGGTGTTGGACGAGCCGCGCCAGAAGGCCAGCTCGGGCGCCGTCTCCGGCCGGCAGCGCAGGCAGGGGCGGAAGCCCGCCTCCTGGGCCGCGGCAGCCGAGGCGAAGTAGCGGCAATTCTCGAACTTCGGCGGCCGCGCCGGGCAGACCGGGCGGCAGTAGATGCCGGTCGAGGTCACGCCGACGAAGATGCGGCCGTCGAACCGGGCATCGTGGGTCTGGAAGACCCGATAGCAGGCTTCGCGATCCAGTATTTCCATGCCGTCGATCCTCACCCCGGCGGCCGGCGCACGCTGGCGGTTTTCGGACATCGATGGACGATCCCCTTGCGATGCCGACGACCCGATTGACGCGAGCGGTCGATTGCGGAAAGGGGGTGGCATGCGGATGATCGGCCTCGTTGGCGGCATGAGCTGGGAAAGCTCCGCCGAATACTACCGGATTTTGAACCAGGGCGTGCGGGACCGGCTCGGCCCGACGGCGTCGGCGCGCTGCCTGCTGTGGTCGTTCGACTTCTCCGAGATCGAGGCGCTGCAGCACGCGGGCGACTGGGACGGCCTGACCGTGCGCATGATCGATGCCGCGCGCCGTCTCGAGGCGGCCGGGGCGGAAATGCTGCTGATCTGCACCAACACGATGCATCGCATGGCGCCGGCCGTGCAGGCGGCCGTGACCGTGCCTCTGCTTCACATCGCCGATCCGACGGCGGAACGGATCAAGACGGCCGGGTTTCGCCGGGTCGGACTCCTGGGAACCGCCTTCACGATGGAGCAGGACTTCTACAAGGGAAGACTGTCCCGTGATCACGGGCTGGACGTGCTCGTGCCCGGTGACGACGATCGCGCCGTCGTCCACCGGATCATCTACGACGAGCTGGTCGCCGGACGGGTCACCGCGGACTCTCGCGAGGCTTACCGCGGCGTCATCGCCCGTCTCGTCCGCGACGGCGCGGAAGCGGTGATCCTGGGCTGCACCGAGATCATGCTCCTGGTGCGGCCGGAAGACAGTCCCGTGCCGATCTTCGACACGACCGCACTTCACGCCGAAGCGGCCGTCGCCTTCGCCCTTTCCGGCTGAGAGCCTCGCGCCGGGGACGCGCCACTGGAATGGCGCACCCATAGGCGCCAACTTCAGGGCAGCTCCTGACATGGAACGCCGCAGCGCCTGAATATCCCGACGTTCTCGTCGAAGAGGAGGCGAAGAACTCCCCGCTGGGAGCGCGGCTCTGCAGAGCCGCGCTCCCAGCGACGGAACCGGACGCCTACGCGCCGCTCTATGTCAGGAGTCCTGAACCTTGTCGCTCTTCCTCCTCCACCGTCATACGCAGGGCTGTCCGGGGAAAATTGGAGGGAGCCATTGAGTTCATGCT
>CAMFJT010000020.1 GCA_945957125.1 uncultured Rhodospirillales bacterium
GAACGCCCCCCGGGCCCCGGGTGACTATGGCACGCTCACAACCCCCCGGCGCCCGGCGGGTCGTCGTGGCACCTCCACCCCCGGCCTGGGCCGGGATGAGCAGGTCCCTCGACGACGCTCGGGACGACGGAAGATGCGACGTCACTTGATCAGCCCGGCGCTCCTCGGCAGGAACAGCGAGATGTCGGGGAAGACGATGATCAGGATCAGCCCGACCAGCAGCGCCATCACGTACGGCATGTAGGAGCGCCAGTGCTGGCCGACCGAGAGGTTGGCGAAGCGCAGCGCCATCAGCAGGCCGACGCCCATCGGCGGCAGGAACAGGCCGATGCCGACCGCCGCGGTCTGCACGATGTTGAAGTGGATGGGGTCGATTCCCATCTTTTCCGCGATCGGGAACACGACCGGGATCAGCACCACCGCGGCCGGCAGGCCCTCCAGCACCATGCCGAACATCATGGTGATCAGCGCCGTCGCCAGCAGGAACAGCCAGTGCTGCGAACGCAGCGGTTCCAGCACATGGGCGAGCAGCGCGGGCACGCCCGACACGCCCATCAGGTACTGGAACACCGAGGCGACGGCGAGCAGGAACACCACCGACGCGGTGAGGATCGCGCTGTCGTAGGCGAGGCGGCCCATCGCGGCCCAGCTCACGTTGCGATAGTAGAGCTTGGCGGCGAGGAAGCCGTAGCCCGCCACCACCGCACCGGCCTCCGTCGCGGTGAAGATGCCGAGGAAGAAGCCGCCCAGGATCACGATCGGGATGACCAGCGGCACCGCGGCGCTCCTGCCTGTCCGGAAGATCAGCTCGAGGCTCGGCTTTCCGTCGGCCGGCCAGTCGTATTTCCGCGCGCGAAACCAGACCAGCACCATCAGGCAGACCATGATGGTCGCCGCCGGCACGAAGCCCGCGAGGAACAGCGCGACGGCCGAGGTGTTGGTCACCTGCGCGATCACGATCATGAAGATGGCCGGCGGCACCAGCATGCCCATCGCCGTGCCGGCGGCGATCAGCGAGGCGGAGTCCTCGCGCTTGTAGCCGGCCTTGGTGAGCGGCGGCATCAGGGTCGAGCCGAGCGCGGAGACCTCCGCCATCTTCGAGCCGCAGATGTCGGAGAAGAAATAAGCGACCACGATCACCGACATGCCGAGCCCGCCCTTGACCCAGCCGACCAGGGCGCGGGCGAAATCGACCAGCGCGTGGCTCATGCCGCATTTCTCCATCAGGCCGCCGGCGAAGACGAAGGCGGGGATGGCGAGCAGCACCCAGCTCTGCGAGCCGGACACCATGCTGGAGGACAGGACCTGCAGGTCGTAGCCGCCGAGATAGAGGCCGGCCACGCCCGAGACGCCGAGCGCGAAGACGATCGGCATGGAGAACAGGATCAGGACGACGAACAGCGCCGCGACGAAGAGCAGAAGCATCAGTGCACGGCGTCCAGATCGATAGGGGGCGGCGAGACGATCATGGAGATGGCGTAGATCACCAGCAGGACGCCGCCCACCACCACCGAGGCGTAGAGCACGGCGAGGTTGATCTCCAGTCCCGGCGTGACGAGCGTGCGGTTGAGCAGGCAAAGCTTGACGCCGTACCAGGCCGCGATCGCGCCGACGCCGGCGATCAGCACGTGATGGATGCGCTCCACCGTCGCCTGCGCCTTGCGCGACCAGTTGTGCGTCAGCACGTGCAGGGTGAAGTGGTTGCGCTCGCGCACGCCGATCGCCGCGCCGATCAGGGTGAGCCAGGCCAGCATCATCTCGCCGACCTCCTCGACCCAGGTGAAGCGGATCGGGTCCATGTCGAGCCAGTCGGTGACCTCGATCATGACGTAGCGCAGGAACACGCCGATCAGCAGGTTGACGATCGCCGCGACCAGCAACAGCGCGACGACGACCTTGGGGATGTTCGCGACGAAGCGGGCCACCCCGTCAGGCCTTCACGCTCTCGATCTCGTCCCACAGCGCACCGAACTGCGTCTTGTAGGCCGGCCAGATCTTCTGCTGCGCGATCTTCTTGAAGTCCTCGACCTTGGCCTCGACCACGGTCATGCCCTTGGGCTCGAGTTCCTTCTTCGCCGCGGCGACATTGTCGACCGACTCGGTGGCCTCGCGGATCTTGCCCTGCGCCTCGCGGCTGGTGTCGAGCAGCAGCTTCTTGTGTCCGTCGGAGAGGCTCTCCCACACGCCGAGATTCATGCAGCTCAAGGTCGGGCCGTAATTGTGAAAGGTCATCGAGCAGTATTTCGAGACCTCGTAGATCTTGAGCGCGACCATGTTCACGATCGGCAGGTCGCCGCCGTCGATCACGCCCTGCTTGGCCGCCGAGATCACCTCGCCCCAGGCCATCGGGACGGCATTGCCGCCCAGCCCGTTGATCGTGTCGCCGAACACCTTGGCCTGCTGCACGCGGATCTTGGCGCCGCGCAGGTCGCGCGGCTCGGCGATCGCCTTCTTCGACGTCCAGAAATGCCGGAAGCCGTAGTCGAAGAAGCACATGGTCTTGACCTTGTACTTTTCCTGGAACTGCTTATCGAGCTTGTCGCCGATCGCGCCGTTGAACATCTTGTAGGCCTGCTCGTAGCTCTGCACGAGGTACGGCACGAGGAAGGCGCCCATCTCGGGGAAGATCGTGGCGGCCGCGCCGGCCGGGCTGCCCATCGCGATGTTGCCCGACTTCACCGCGTTCATGATCTCGAGCTCCTTGCTGAGCAGGGTCGAGCCGAAGAACTGCATGTCGAGCTCGCCGTTCGAGCGCTTGCGCACCTCCTGCGCCTGCCAGTCGAAGGCGACCGCCGCCGATTCGGGCACGGCGTTGATGTGCGCGAAGACCAGCTTCTTGGCCTCGGCGCGCGCGATGGTCGGCGCCACGCCCGATGCGAGGATGGCGGCCATCCCGCCCGTCACCAGGCTGCGCCGGCGCACGGCCACGAGGTTGCGGCTGCTCGGTCTCATGATCGTCGTCATGGCGCCCTCCCAGGCGAATTGTTGGAGGGGAGCCTATCGCGGCGGGAGCGCCGCCGGAAGCTACGGTCGATAGCGCAGCAGCGCGCAACCGAAGCCGGCGAAGATCACGCCGGTGACCCGGTTGAGCCGCCGTTGCCATACGGCCTGCTGGAGATAGCGGACGAGACCGCGCGAACTCAGTCCCAAAATCACGTAGGTGCAGGCTTCCACGGCGACGAACGTCGCCATGAGAAGAAGAAATTGCGGCACCCAGGGTGATTCGGCCGCGATGAATTGCGGGAAGAATGCTGCGGCAAAAACAAGCAGCTTCGGATTGCTGATGCCGACGAGAAAGCCGCCGCGAAAATGCGCAAAGCGGCTCGCCGTTCCGCCCGCCGATCCAATTGCAGCATATGTGATGTCGGCAACCGGCGCGCGCCACGCCTGGATGCCGAGCCAGATCAGGTAGGCGGCCCCGGCGTACTTCAACACCTCGAAGGCTGTGGGTACGGCGAGCATGAAGGCGCTGATGCCCGCGACCGAGGCGGTCAGCATCATCGCCAGCGCCGACAGGCAGCCGGCCATGCCGGTCATCGCCGCGCCGAAGCCGAAGCGGATGCTGCGTGTGGTGACGTACAGCACGTTCGGTCCCAGCGCAGAGTCACTGCGCGGCCATCGCCAGGGTGTGGGCGCCCTGCGAGGTGTTGAAGCGGTCGAGCACGTGGCCGGGGCCCTTGTCGTGCTTGACGTAGTCCTTGCCGTCGAAGGTCATGACGCCGTTGCAGAACACGCCGTGCACGCCGGTCGGGCGGCGGATGGTGCGGCGGCCGCCGCCCGGCAGGTCGGCGACGCGCTCGGCCGGCGAGACGCCGACGGTCGCGGCATCGAACAGCAGCAGGTCGGCCTGCGCGCCGACGGCGATACGGCCGCGGTTCTGGATGCCATAGAGGTCGGCGGGATGCGAGGTCAGGCGGCGGATGCCCTCGGCGATATCGAAGTCGCCGCGCTCGCGCACCCAGCGCGCGAGGAAATGCAGCCCGAAGCCTGCGTCGCACATATAGATCAGGTGCGCGCCGGCATCGGACAGCGCCACGACGCCCGCCTCGTGCTTCAGCAGCCGGGCCACGCCGTCGTCGCCGACGTTGAGGAAGCGGCCGAGGAAGGCGGTCTCCAGATCCTCGTCGAGCGCCAGGTCGAGCATCACGTCGAGCGGATCGCGGCCCTCGCTCGCGGCGATCTCGGAGACGTAGCGGTTGACGTACTTCGCGTTGGCCGGCTTGTGCGCCACCGCCACCATCACGCGATGCCAGTCGCCCTGGAAGATCATGCCGGGCCGCGGGTTGCGCGCATTCTCGCGGAACTGGGCGCGCCAGGACGCGTCGCGGAACACCGTCTTGAGCTGCTCCGGCGTATAGGCCTTGATCGGATCGAACGCCGGATGGCTGTAGAACGGATAGGCGTTGGCCATCGTGAAGTCGAAGCTGAGCGGCTGGCAGGGGATCTGGACATAGAGCCCGTTGCCGCGCCGGATCGCCGCCGCGCAGTCGTCGAAGATGCGCAGCGAGCGCGCCGGATCCTGCTCGTTGTACATCGCCATGCCGGTGCCCTGGAAAAACGGCCGGCCGTACCTGGCGGCCATCGGCTCCAGCTCCTGCGGCGTCTTCACGCCGGAGGCGATGGCGACCACGCCCTTGCCGCGCGGACCCATCGCGCCGACCAGCGCGTCGAGCTCCTCCATCGGCGCGATGGTCGAAGGCATCGGCACGCCGCCGAAGCCCGAATGGTTGAGCGAGTAGGACGCGCCGAGCCCGATCGCGCCGTTGGCCATGGCGTCGGCGACCATCGCCTTCATCCTGGCGAGTTCCTCGGGCGTGGCGTCCTTGCGCTGCGAGGCGGCTTCGCCCATCACCGCGGTGCGGATGGTCGAATGGCCGGCCAGCACGGCCACGTTGGCGTAGGGCGCGCGGCGGCGCAGCATCGCCATGTAGTCGCCGAAGCTCTCGAAGTCCCACGCGATGCCGGTGCGCAGCGCGTCGAGGTCCATGCCTTCGACGACAGACAGGTTGCGGATGACCAGGTCGCGGCCGGCCGGCGTCGCCGGCACGATGCCGAAGCCGCAATTGCCCATCACCGCCGTGGTGACGCCGAGCGACGGCGAGGGCGAGAGTGTGGAATCCCACGTCACCTGCGCGTCGTAATGGGTGTGCACGTCGACGATGCCGGGCGAGAGCGTCAGCCCGCCGGCGTCGATCGTCTGCGCACCGCCGCCCTTGATATCCCCGATCGCCTCGATGCGGCCATCCTTGACCGCCACGTCGGCGCGTCGCGGCGCGTTGCCCAGTCCGTCGACGACGGTCGCGCCGCGGATCACCAGATCGGTCATGGCCTACCTCCTTCGGGCGAGCGCGCCATAGGCGGCGAGCGCTGCATGGTTGACGAGGTCGCTGACGGTCGCGCCCATCTGCACGATCTGCACCGGCTTGGCGAGGCCGTCGATCACCGGGCCGATCACCGTCACGCCGCCCAGGCTCTGCATCAGGCGCGAGGAGATGTGGGCGGAATGCAGGCCCGGCATCACCAGCACGTTGGCCGGCCCGGTAAGGCGGGTGAACGGATAGGTCGATTTCAGCAGCTCGAAATCGAGCGCCATGTCGGCCTGCATCTCGCCGTCGTATTCGAAGTCGACCTCCTCGGCGTCGAGGATGCGGATCGCCTTGCGGATGCGGTCGATGCGCTCGATCTCGCGGCTGCCGAAGTTGGAGAACGAGGCGAAGGCGATGCGCGGATCGTGGCCCATGGTGCGGGCGTTCTTGGCCATCTGCTTGGCGATCGCCGCGAGCTGCTCGGGCGACGGCGTCTCGTTGATCGCTGTGTCGGCCAGGAACACCGTGCCGTGCCGGGCCACGATGATCGAATAGCCCATCGCGACCTTGTTGGGCTCGACGTTGATCACGCGCTTCACGTCCGCATAGCATTCGGGGAAGCGCCGCGTGATGCCGGTCACCATGCCGTCGGCATCGCCCAGCGCCACCATGCAGGCGCCGAACACGTTGCGGCCCTGGTTGACCATGCGCTGCACGTCGCGGTGCAGGTAGCCGTCGCGCTGCAGCCGCTTGTAGACCAGCTCGGTATAAGGCGCGTTCTTGGTCGAGAGCCGCGCATTGTGGATTTCCAGGCCCGAGGTGTCGTTGATGCCGAGCGACTTCATGGTCTCGCGCACCTGCTCCTCGCGGCCGATCAGGATCGGCGTGCCGTAGCCGTTGTCGCGGAACACGATCGCGGCGCGGATCGTGCGCTCCTCCTCGCCCTCGGCGAAGACGATGCGCTGCGGGTTGGCCTTAACCTGCTCGAACAGGCTCTGCAGCCAGTGGCTGGTCGGATCGAGGCGGCCCGACAGTGCGCGCCGGTACTCGTCCATGTCCGGGATGTGGCGCCGCGCGACGCCGGAATCCATCGCCGCCTGCGCCACCGCCGACGACACCGCCGAGATCAACCGCGGGTCGAACGGCACCGGCACGACGTAGTCGGGCCCGTAGCGCAGCCGGCGGCCGGAATAGGCGCGGTCGACCTCGTCGGGCACGTCCTCGCGCGCGAGCTTGGCCAGCGCCTCGGCGGCGGCGACCTTCATCTCCTCGTTGATGGTGCGGGCGCGCACGTCGAGCGCGCCGCGGAAGATGTAGGGGAAGCCCAGCACGTTGTTGATCTGGTTGGCGTAGTCGCTGCGCCCGGTGGCCACGATGGCGTCGGAGCGCACCGCGCGCACGTCCTCGGGCGTGATCTCGGGATCGGGATTGGCCATGGCGAAGATGATCGGCCGGTCGGCCATCGACGCCACCATCGCCTTGGTCACCGCACCCTTGACCGACAGGCCGAAGAACACGTCGGCGCCCTTCATCGCGTCCTCGAGCGTGCGCGCCTTGGTGCGCACGGCATGGGCGCTCTTCCACTGGTTCATGCCCTCGGTGCGGCCCTGGTAGATGACGCCCTTGGTGTCGACCAGGATGGCGTTCTCGTGCGGCATGCCCATCGCCTTGACGAGCTCGATGCAGGCGATCGACGCGGCACCCGCGCCGTTCACCACCATCTTTATGTCCTTGAAGTTGCGGCCGGTGAGGTGCAGCGCGTTGATCAGGCCGGCGGCGGAGACGATGGCGGTGCCGTGCTGGTCGTCATGGAAGATCGGGATGTCCATCAGCTCGCGCAGGCGCTGCTCGATGATGAAGCATTCCGGCGCCTTGATGTCCTCGAGGTTGATGCCGCCGAAGGTCGGTCCGAGATAGCGCACGCAATTGACGAACTGGTCGACATCCTTGGTGTCGACCTCGAGGTCGATGCAGTCGACGTCGGCAAAGCGCTTGAACAGGACGGCCTTGCCCTCCATCACCGGCTTGCCGGCCAGCGCCCCGATGTCGCCCAGCCCCAGCACCGCGGTGCCGTTGGAGATCACCGCGACCAGGTTGCCGCGCACGGTGTAGTCGTAGGCGGTGTCGGGATTCTTGTGGATCTCGACGCAGGGCGCGGCCACGCCCGGCGAATAGGCGAGCGCCAGGTCGCGCTGCGTGACCAGCGGCTTGGAGGCGATGATCTCGATCTTCCCCGGCCGTCCGGTGCGATGCATGATCAGCGAATCGCCGTCGAGGTCGCCCATCTCGCTGTTGATTGCGGCTTCCGAGCCTTTGCTCGTCATCGTTTCTCTCCCGATTGGGGGACCATATTGGCGGCAATCGACGGCCGGTGCCAGAAGGCCGTCCCGCGCTGCAACGTGGCTTCTATTTTACAGCGTGTCCCGCCCTATTCCGGCGCGGGAATCTTCAGCATGTCGTTGAATTTCCGGCGCGCCTCGTCGTCGTCGAGCTTGGTGGCGAGCGGCGGGGCGTCGAAGCCCCTGGGTTGCGCGAGGTGGGCGAGGCCGGGCAGCAGCACGACCAGCACGAGCACGATCGCTTGCGCGCCGAGATAGGGTGCCAGCGCGCGGGCGAGCGGCCGTAACGGGGTCTTCTGCTCGGCGGCGCTGCGCGCCATCATCACGGCATAGCCGGTCGGGGGGATCAGGAACGAGGCCTGCAGGGCGAGCAAGGCCAGCACGGAGATCCAGATCGCGTCGGGCGCGCGGGTCAGCACCGGCGGCATGACGATCGGTACGATGACGAACACGATCTCGAAGGCATCGAGAACGACGGCGGCGAGCGCGAACACGACCAGCACGGTGATCGCCGCGCCGGTGGGCCCGCCGGGCACGAGCTTCATCCAGGCATCGAGCAGCCGGTCCGTCCCGAAGGCGCGGAACAGCAGCGTGAAGGTCGTCGCGGCCACGAACAGGGCGAACAGGGCACCGCTGATCGCCATCGTGTCGCGCAGCACGGCGCCGAACGCGCCACCCTTGAGGCCGCCGCTCGACCAGCCGAACAGCAGCAGGGCGGTGGCGCCCATCGCGGCGGCCTCGACGGCATAGAAATAGCCCGCCGCGACGGCGGCCAGCAGGCCGATCACGAACGACGCCGCGAGGAGCGCCGTGGTCCATTCCGTCGCGCCGGGCCGGGCAGCGGTGCGTTGTGCGGGATGGCTGCGGCCGCTCATCCAGGCGACCAGCAGGCAGAGCAGCAGGAACAGGGCCGCGGGCACGAGGGCACCGCGGAAGATGTCCTGCGTATTGACGATACGACCCATCGCCTTGGTGACGTTGGATGCCTCGGTATGGGCGCGCATCATGGCGTCGCCGAGCAGGATCAGCACGAGCGAGGGCGGGATCACGACGCCGAGCGTCGAGGCGACGCAGACCAGCGCCGTTCCCTCGGCGGGCGGCACGCCGTGCGCGGCGAGCCGGGGCGCGACGCTGCGCGCCAGCATGGCGACGCTGGCCCCGACCGAGCCGTTCATCGGCGCAAGCAGGGCGCCGAGGCCGAGCGTGGCCATCGCCGGCGCGCCGCCGCTCCTGCCGCCGAGCGCCACGCCGCATCGGAACAGCCGGTCGGCGAGCGGTAGCCGGTTGAGCAGGGCGCCCATGAAGACATAGAGCGGCAGGGCCTGCAGCAGGTCGGTCTCGAGCAGGCCGACGATACGGCTGGGCAGGGCGGTCAGGAGGCCGTAATCGACGGCGCCGCTGCAGACGCCGATCGCGGCGAACACGCCGGACACGCCCATCAGCACGGCGAAGGCCGGCAGGCCGGTCGCCAGCAGCGCGATCGCGACGGCGAGCAGCATCCACAGACCGGCCGTCTCCATCACGGCCTTCTCCGCAGATCGAGCAGCGCCTGGACCAGCACGAGGACGGCCAGCACGAGTGCTGCCACCTTGATGAGGAAGTAGCCGAAATTCAGCGTGTCGGGGAACCGCTCCAGTCCCAGCACCGAACGCTGCACGGTCGGTCCCAGCGTCCAGACCATGAAGACGGCCCACGGCCCGACGCACAGCAGGCCGCCCCAGCGCGCGATCGCGCTCCGCACGGTCGCTGGATAGCCCTGCGCGATCGCATCGACCGCGAGATGCGCCCGTTCGCGCGTGGCGAAGCTGACGGCAAGGCTGACATAGAGCGCGAAGATCCATTGGCCGAGATCGTTGGCCTCGCGGCTGTAGGCGCGCGCGAGGTCGCGCAATGGCCATTGCAGGAACAGGATCAGCGCCACCGGCAGCACCAGCCAGCGGCCGGCCGCGATCAGCCTGCCTGTCGTCCGGTCGACGACGTCGAGCCAGCCCATTCCCGCTCCCCCCGCGCGTGCCGCCATGTTACCGGTTCGCGATGGGGGAGCCCAACGACGATCTGCTGCTCGGCCGGCTGGTGGGCGCCCTGGGCGGCGTGCCGGGGGTCCGCGCGATCGTGCTGGGGGGCTCGCGGGCGCGCGGTGAGGCGACGGCGCGATCGGACTACGACATCGGCCTGTACTACGAGCCGGAACAGCCGATCGACACCGCTCGGCTGGCCAAGGCCGCGATGCTGCTGCCCGGTGCTGCGTCCGCGTCGGTCACGGCGATCGGCGATTGGGGGCCGTGGATCAATGGCGGCGCCTGGCTGACGGTCGAGGGCACGCGGGTCGACCTGCTCTATCGCGATCTCGGCAAGGTGCGCGGCGCCATCGAGGCCTGCCACGCCGGGCGGATCGAGCGGGTCTACCAGCCGGGCCATCCGCATGGCTTCGTCTCGGCGATCTATATGGGCGAGGTGGCGCTCTGCCGGGTGCTGTGGGATCCGGAGAATGCGTTGGCCGAGCTGAAGCGGCGCTGCACGCCCTATCCGCCGGCCCTGGGCGAGGCTCTGATCCGCACGTTCTTCTGGGAGTCGCGCTTCGCGCTCGAGAACGCCGCCCATGGCCGGGGACGCGACGATCCGGCCTACGTGGCGGGCTGCGGCTTCCGCGCCGTCGCCTGCCTGTGCCAGACCTTGTTCGCGCTGAACGGCGTGTATCTCCTGAACGAGAAGGGCGCTGTCCTAGGGGTCGGGAAGCTCGCCCGCCACCCGGCCGGCTTCGCCCGGCGGGTCGGCGAAGCGATCGGCGCGGGTGCCGCAGGCCTGTCGATGCTGTCCGCGCTTGTGGATGAAACGGCCGATCTGCTCCCCGAGCGCGCATGTTAAGCCAAGGCGTGCCCGACAGCGTTTCCCCGCCCGCGACTGCGGCTCCTATCCCGGCCGATGCCACGCCGATGATGCGCCAGTACCTGGCGATCAAGGGCGCGCATCCCGACCATCTCGTCTTCTACCGCATGGGCGACTTCTACGAGCTGTTCTTCGAGGATGCCGTGAAGGCCTCCGCGGCGCTCGATATCGCGCTCACCAAGCGCGGCCAGCATCTCGGCGAAGACATCAAGATGTGCGGCGTGCCGGTGCACAGCCACGAGGCCTACCTGTCGCGCCTGATCCGGCAGAGCTTCAAGGTCGCGGTCTGCGAGCAGGTCGAGGATCCGGCCGAAGCCAAGAAGCGCGGCGCCAAGTCGGTGGTCGAGCGCGCCGTGGTGCGGGTCATCACACCAGGCACCCTGACCGAAGACTCTTTGCTCGATGCGCGCAGCCACAACTACCTCGCCGCGCTCTCCGAGGCGCAGGGCGACCTGGCGCTGGCCTGGCTCGACCTGTCGACGGCCGATTTTGCGACGCAGCCGCTCCTGCCTGGTCAGCTCGCCGCCGCGCTGGCACGGCTGGCGCCCGGAGAGTTGCTGGTGCCGGACCGGCTGCTGGCGCGTGAGCCGCTCAAGGCCGCGCTGGAGGAGTGGAATTCCGTCCTGACGCCGCTGCCCTCGGCGCGGTTCGACAGCGACAATGCCCGCAAGCGCCTGCTGCAGGCTTTCAACGTCGCGGCGCTCGAGAGCTTCGGCGATTTCTCGCGCGCCGAGGTCGCGGCTTGCGGCGCGCTGCTCGACTATGTCGAGCTGACCCAGGCCGGCAAGCGCCCGGCGCTGGTGCCGCCGCGCCGCGAGCGCGCCGACGGGACGATGGAGATCGACCCGGCGACGCGGCGCAACCTCGAACTGGTGAAGAGCCTCGATGGCCGTCGCGACGGCAGCCTGCTGGCCACCATCGATCGCACCCTGACCGGCCCGGGCGCGCGCCTGCTGGCCGAGCGTATCGCAGCACCTCTCACCGACCGTGCCGAGATCGAGCGCCGGCTCGACCTGGTGCAGCTCTTCGTCGAACGGCCCGCCGTGCGCGAGCGCGTGCGCGAGGCGCTGCGGCGCACGCCCGACATCGAGCGCGCCCTGCAGCGCCTGTCGGTCGGCCGTGGCGGCCCGCGCGACCTCGCCGCCCTGCGCGATGGTCTCGAGTCCGGCGAGGCCCTGGCCCAGTCGCTGCGTGCCGAGCCCGAGGCCCTGTTGCCGCCGCCGGCGCCGCTCGCCGAGATCGTGATGTGCTGCTCCGACCATGGTGCGACCGTAGGGGCGCTGGCGGAGGCGCTGGCCGACGAGCCGCCGCTGCTGGTGCGCGACGGCGGCTTCGTGCGCCCGGGCTACCGGCCCGAACTCGACGAGCAGCGCACGCTGCGCGACGACAGCCGCAAGACCGTCGCGGGTCTCGAAGCGAAGTACCGGGCCGCGACCGGCGTGCCGTCGCTCAAGATCCGGCACAACAACATGATCGGCTACCATATCGAGGTGACGGCGATGCACGCCGACAAGCTCGACCTGGCGGCGCTGGGCTTCACGCGGCGGCAGTCGATGTCGAACGCGACGCGCTTCAGCACGGCGGAGCTGGCCGATCTCGAGACCCGCATCGGCCGCGCCGCCGACCAGGCGCTGGCGCTGGAACTCGCCGTGTTCGAGGAGCTGGTCGCCAAGGTCATGGCGGTTTCGGCGTCGATCGCGGCGGCCGGTCGGGCGCTGGCGTGGCTCGACGTCGCCTCGGCCCTGGCCGAGCTGGCGGCCAGCAGCAACCATGTGCGGCCCGTGCTCA
The DNA here is from genome assembly GCA_945957125.1 of uncultured Rhodospirillales bacterium. GTDB lineage: Bacteria > Pseudomonadota > Alphaproteobacteria > Reyranellales > Reyranellaceae > Reyranella. Next base: position 12,320 of record CAMFJT010000020.1, read on the forward strand.
CCGACGATCCGGCCTTCGCGATCGAGGGCGGCCGCCACCCCGTCGTCGAAGCCGCCCTCGCGCGCCAGAACGGCGCGGGCTTCGTGCCCAACGACTGCTACCTCGGCACCGATCGCCGGCTGTGGCTGCTCACCGGTCCCAACATGGCCGGCAAATCGACCTTCCTGCGCCAGAACGCCCTGATCGCCGTGATGGCCCAGGCCGGCGCCTTCGTGCCGGCCAAGGCCGCCACCATCGGCATCGTCGATCGCCTGTTCAGCCGGGTCGGCGCCGCCGACGACCTGGCGCGCGGCCGCTCGACCTTCATGGTCGAGATGGTCGAGACCGCGGCGATCCTCAACCAGGCGACGGCGCGCAGCCTCGTCATCCTCGACGAGATCGGCCGCGGCACGGCGACTTTCGACGGCCTGTCGATCGCCTGGGCCGCGCTGGAGCACCTGCACGAGGTCAACCGCTGTCGCGCGCTGTTCGCCACGCACTATCACGAGCTGGGCGCGCTCAAGGAGCGGCTGGGCGCGCTCGCGCCCTACACGATGCGCGTGAAGGAATGGCAGAATCAGGTCGTGTTCCTGCACGAGGTTGCGCCCGGCGCCGCCGACCGTTCCTACGGCATCCATGTCGCCCAGCTCGCGGGCCTGCCGGCCTCGGTCGTGGCGCGCGCCGAGCAGGTGCTGGCCGAGCTGGAGAAGGGCGAGCAGTCCGGCGCGGTGACGCGGCTCGCCGACGACCTGCCGCTGTTCGCCGCCGCGCCCGCGCGGCCCGCCGGCGGTGCGGTGAAGGCCAAGGAGTCCGAAGTCGAGAAGGCCCTTGCCCGCATCAACCCCGACGAGCTGACCCCGCGCCAGGCGCTCGACCTGCTCTACGAGCTGCGCCGCCTGCGCGACCCGGGCTGAGGCTATCGCCGAGCGTCGTGCGGCAGGCCGAGGGTGCGGCCGGGATAGCCGGCGGTGTCGAAATAGACGGTGGCATCGGCGCGCTGCGTGACCAGGACGGTGACGTTGCCGCGCGCGTCGGGCTCGGAGCGCAGGACGCTCGACTGCACCAGCGGCATGGGCCCGGTGCTGCCGGGCAGCGCCTCGGTCAGCACCCGGCCGACCAGCTTGCCCCTGTCGGCGCCCTTGAGGCCGAGCAGATGCGCGATCGTCCGGCCGAGATCGGCATTGCTCACCGGCGCGCTGCTCTCGGTCTTCTGGCGGAAGCTCGGGCCCGCCGCGCCCATGGCGTTGCGCGTGTCGGCGCGCGAGAAGCTGCCATGCATGCCCTGGCCCTGCTTGAGGCTGGTGTCGGCGACCGACACGCCGCAGGTCGTCGGATCGGCGCAGCCGGTCGAGAAGGAGCGGAAGTTCACGACGATCGCCGGCCGCGGCGTGACGGCCGCGCCCTCCAGCCCGATCGCCGACAAGGGCAGCGTGCCGGGAATACGGCCGAGCGCGTCGGCGACGAAGAGGCCGCTGGTGTAATCCTGCCCGGAAAGGAATTCGACGATCCGCGCCGCCAGCGCCTTGTCGGGCGTCGGAAGGTAGATCAGGTTCGACCCGCCATTGCCGACCACCACGACCTTCGGCTGGGCCGGATCGTCGCCGAGCAGGCTGCCGTTGCGGCTGGGATAGGCGCCGGGCGCGACCGGCGCGTTGCGGGCGCTGGGGTCGTACAGTGTCATGCCCAGCGCCTGGGCGAGGTCGATCGCCACGAAGCCGGGCGGCACCTGGCCCTCCGGCACGCCCTTGTAGGTCTGGGTCGCGGAAGGGCTCGTGGCGCTTTCCTTGGAGATCGTCGAGAAGCCGTGATCCGAGGTCAGGATCACGTCGGTCGTGCCGTCGAGCCCCTGCTCCTTCAGGCCGTCGAGCAGGCGCGCCAGGCTGTCGTCGGCATTGCGGATCGCCGCCAGCGAGCTGGGGCCGTTGATGCCGGGCAGCAGCCGGTTCGGGCCGTCGGTCTGCCCGTGCTGCGAGGTGTCGGGATCGCGCGACCAGAACACCATCAGGAACGGCTTGCCGCGTTCCTTGAACATCGGCAGCAGGACCCTGGTGGCGACGGCGGTGAGATAGGCCTGCTGCTCGATGTTGACGACCTTCGCGCGCGGCGTCTCGAGCGGCAGCTGCGCCGCCGTCAGCCGCTGCCTGACCTCGTCGGACAGCGGGATGCCGGCCGAATGGCCGGTCGCGTCGTCGAACACGATGGTGCCCGTGCCGGAGCGCTCGGTGTGGTCGAAGATCAAGGCCGGGCCGAGCTTGCCCAGCGCCGCGGTCGAGAAGCCCGCCGCGCGCGCCAGCTTGAGGATCGTCTCCTCGTTCAGGAAATCGCCGAGCTTCTCGTTCACCTCGGCCAGCACCTTGTTGTTCTCGAGCGGCGCGATCGGGCTGTCGCCGACGGCTTTCAGCGGGAAGCCGACATAGATGTTGTTGGAGAAATCGCCGGTGTCGCCGAGATAGTGCCCGGTCGCCATCGCCGAGGCGTTGGCGGTGGTGAAGGTCGGAAACAGCGAATGGGTGTTGGTGAAGCGTACGCCGCGCTGCATCAGCGCCGTCATCGCCGGTGCGTTCTTCTCGTTCACCATGCCGGCCCGCAGCCCGTCGGCGACGAACAGCACGACGTTGTTCGGCCGGCCCGGCGCCTGCTGTGCCAGCGCCGGAACGCTAAGGCATGCGACGATCGCGGCCAGTATCAGGCGCATTCGGCCTCCCCTTGTTTTGGGAGCATCCTAGCAAGGGTCAGCCGCTGAGTATCATCCTCACTGGACCGCGCGCAGGATGCGCGGTCCAATGACGATTACAGGTTCCGGCGCGCCAGCGCGGCACCCTCGGCGAGGGAGCGGAGCTTGCCGTAGGCGGTGGCCAGCGTCATCGGCGCCATGCCGCAGTTGGTGCAGGCCTGGATGCGCTCGGGGTCGACGAACTGGCTCGCGAGCTTCAGCGTGGCGGCCACTTCCTCCGGCGTGTCGATGCGGTCGGAGGCGACGTCGATGGCGCCGACCAGCACCGTCTTGGTCTTGAGCAGCTTCATCAGCTCGGGCGGCACGTGGCTGTTGCGCACCTCGAGCGAGACCTGCTGGATCCTGCTGCGGTCGAGCGCGGGGAAGGTCTTCTCGTACTGCCGCCAGCTCTCGCCCAGCGTCTCCTTCCACTTGATGTTCGCCTCGATGCCGTAGCCGTAGCAGATGTGCACGGCGGTCTTGCATTTAAGTCCCTCGGCGGCCTTCTCCAGCGCCGGCACGCCCCACTCGACCGTCTCGTCGAGATAGACGTTGAAGGCGGGCTCGTCGAACTGCACGACATCGACGCCGAGCGCCTCGAGGTCCTTCGCCTCCTGGTTCAGGAGCTCGGCGAAGGCGAAGGCCATCTTCACGCGATCGCCGTAATAGCCGTCGGCCAGCGTGTCGATCAGTGTCATCGGCCCGGGCAGGGTGAACTTGAGCTGGCGCGCGGTCGCGGCGCGCGCCACGCGCGCCTCCTTCTCGTGCACGAACTTGCGGCGCCGGAGCGCAGCGGTGACGGTCGGGCAGTCGGCATCGTAGCGGTTGTTGCGGATGCCCATGCGGATCTTCCGGTCGAAGTCGACGCCGTCGACCTCGGCCAGGAAGCCGTGCACGAAATGCTGCCGCGCCTGCTCGCCGTCGCTGACGATGTCGATGCCGGCCTCTTCCTGCCGCTTGATGGCGAGCGCGGTCGCGTCCTCCTTGGCCTCCTGCAACGGCGCGCCGGTGAGGGTCCACGGCGCCCACAGCACGTTCGGCGTGGCGAGCCACGACGGCTTGGGCAGGCTGCCAGCCAGGGTCGTCTCGAACATCTATCCCCCCGATACGGTGTTCATTGCCGTCATGCCGATGGCCGGCCTGGGCGCGCTGCCGGGCGGCAGGATCTGGCCGTAGGTGCCCGGCGCGCGCCAGTGCAGCGTGCCGAACGCGCCGCAGCTTTCGCAGACAGAATGCCAGGCCTCGTGATGCGCGCCGCACGCCGTGCAGCGCCATGCCTTGTCGGCCGGTGCTTCGGCGGCGCGTGCCAGCCAGTCGCGCACCTTGGCCGGGTCGGCGGCCGCGCGCTCCTCGAGCTCGGCCATCATGCGGCAGACGCGGACCGGCGGGTTGCTGCCGCCGGCGGCCTCCAGATGCCGCCGCGCCTCGCCCCACAGACCGGCTTCGAGAGTGGCCTGGGCGAGCGCCAGATGGCTCTCCATGTCGTCGGGCTTGCGCGCGGCGAGCCGCTGCATTACGCTGACCCGCTTCAGCGGATCGCTTTCTCCCGATGCCTCGAGATAGAGGGCGGCGAGATCGGGATGCGGCGCCAGCGTCCAGCCGCGCTCCAGCGTCTTCGTCGCGCGCTTGCGATCGCCCGCCTTGATCTGCAGCGCCGCCAGCCGGCTGGTCACGGCGATGCGCTCGGGGGCAAGGCCGAAGGCCTCGCGTGCGAGGCCGAGCGCGTCGGCGTCGTGGCCGTCATGCTCGGCGGCACGGCTGCGCTCGACCAGCAGCAGGGCGCGCAAGGTGCGGCCGCGGTCGGCGCTCACCACCTTGCGGCGCATGCCGGCATCCAGCGTATCCTGCGCGGCGTGCCACTGGCGGAGCTGCGCCTGCATGTCGAACAGCGAATGCACGACCCACGGCGTCTGCGGCTTGAGCGCGAAGGCGCGCTCGGCATAGTCGAGCGCCTGCGCCTGGTTGCCGTCGCGCAGCGACTGGGCGATCAGCCCGCGCAGGCCGAGGAAGGCCATCTGCTCGTCCTCGAGCATCGCCTTGAAAGCGCGGTTGGCGCCGTCGCGGTCGCCGTTGAGCTGGGCGGCCTGCGCTGACAGCAGCAGGGTGAGGGCGGGCTCCGAGAGAAGCTGCTCGGCCTTGCGCGCGTGGCGCTGCGCCTCGGCGCCGTCGCCGGCGGCGACCGCGGCGAGCCCCTGTGTCAGCTCGCGATAGCCGCGCCGTCGCCGGCTCTCGCCCCAACCTTCGAGGAAGGCGCCCGGCGCGCCGACGATCCAGCGATAGAGCAGCCACAGCGCCACGCCGAGCAGGATGAGGAAGACGACCCCGACCAGCAGCACGCCGACGCTGGTGTCGAGCCGCCAGCCGCGCCATTCGACGATGACGTTGCCCGGCCGTTCGGCGAGCCACACCGCGCCCAGCATCGCGACCGCGGCGACGGCGAACCAGATCAGCGTACGCAGCATGGTCATGGTGGGCTACCGCGCGATGCCCAGCAGGGTGACGGCCTGGGCCGCGAGCTGGTCGACCGCGCGCTGCGCGGCGAGATGGGCCTCGGCGCGGGCCAGCCAGTCGGCGGTGGCGCGCGAGGTCTGCGGCGGCAGCGATTTCACCAGATCGACGGCGGCCGCGACGTTTCCTGAACCGATCGCGGCCTCGGCGCGCGCCAGCTTCGCCTCGACCGAATCGCCCGCCACGTCGGCGCCGACGCGGCGCAGCGACACCAGGTTCTTCAGCTTGCCGAGCAACCGCTGCCAAAAGGAATCGTCGGCGAGATCGTCGGCCAGGGCGTTCCTGGCCATCGGCGGAAAGGACGCGGCGAGGCTCGCGCGCGAGGCGACGCCCTTGGCGGCCAGCGGCTGCAGCGTTGCGATCGGCTCGCCGAGCTTCGCGTCGCCCTGCGCCAGCGGCGCGAGCAGGGCGAGATCGGTGGCAAAAGGCTGGCCGGACGCGACACCCGCGCTGATCCGCGCGGCGATGCCGATCACCGCCGAGCCGCGCGCGGCGGCCAATGCCTTCTGCTCGCCCGCGGTGCTGGCATTGGCCGCGGCGGCGGCCTTGTCGAGGGCGGCCTTCTGTCCCGCGACCGCCTGGTCGAGCGATTGCAGGCCGGCGCGCAGGGCGACGATCTCGGATTTCAGCGACGACGTGTCGGGCTCGGCAGCGGCCGGCCGGCTTTCGAGCGCGTCGATCTTGCCGCGAAGCTCGGCGATCGCGGGATCGGGCGTTGCCGGCGGCTCGGCCCGCGGCCGGTCGGGCTGGGTCTGGGCTTGGGCTTGGGCGGCTTGGGCTTGCGCGGCTTGAGCTTGCGCGGCCACCGCGGCGGCGGCGTTCACGCGCTTGTCGAGGGCGTCGAGGCGAGCGCTCAGTTCGCGCCTGGCGGTATCGAGCGCGGCGGTGTCGATGACCGGCGCTGCCGGTGTCGCGGCCGGCGCCGTCGTCGCGGGCGGGACGACCGCCGGACCGCGCCACAGGCTGCGCGCCTCCTGCGGCCAATAGGGCAAGGAGATCAGCGCGGCGGCCAGCACGATCACGGCGGCGATCAGCCCGATCACGAAGGCGCCGATCGCGCCCACGCCCCGCGAGACGGGTATCGGCGAGGGCGTGGCGGGCGGAGCGACGGCGATGGGGCGCTCGGGCGGTTCGGATGGCGCAGACGCGGGCGTGTCGGTCATGGGGCTCGGGCTTTGTACGCCGGGCACGGGCAGCCGGTCGATCTCGTCGAGCACGGCCTGGCGGGTGGGACGCTCTGCCGCGACGGTGCGGGCGAACGGCAGCCCGGCGAGCGGGCTTGCGGCGGCAGGGCTGATCGCGATCGCGGTGACGGAGCGACAGGCATCGTCGAGCTTCGCCTCGGTGACGAGCCGGACGAACGCCTCCGAGGCGCGCGGCGAGAAAAAAGTCGCCGCGTCCAGCGCGCGGGCTTCGAGCGCGGCACGCGCCGCGTCGGGCAGCGCTTCCGACTCACGTGCTTCGTAGAGCACCACGCGGCGGGTCTCGAACCCTTCGGGCCGGAGATCGCCCGCGACCTCGGCGCCGCACACGTGGAGCAGGGGACCGTTCGCCGGGTCGAGGCGCTCGCGCACGAGCTCGGACAGAGCCGCCGCATCGCCCGAGGCCGAGGCGACGGTGCCGAAGCCCAGCCCCTCGGCGGTCGCGGCGGTGGTGTCGCCGACGGCGAAGACCGGCTTGCTGCGCTGCTCGCTGGCCTCGGCCAGCGCGCGCGCGCCGTTGGCGCTGGTGAGCAAAACCGCCTGGCAGTCGGCCAGCGACGCGGCGAAGTCGGCGGGCGGATGCAGCACCTGCAGCCGGAACAACGGTGCAATGACGGGCGAATGCCCGCGCGCGACAAGCGCTTGGGCCAGCGCCGTCGCCTCGCGTTCCGGCCGAGTGATCAATACCCGCATGACCTCATCTGTCCCTCATTTTCCGCCCTCCCGCTAGGGGGAGGGCCATTGCATATCGAGTTTCCCTCCCCCGTCTTCGGGGGAGGTGGCGCGGTAATCCGCGACGGAGGGCGTCATGGGTCGTGTTGCATGAGCATGACCCCTCCGTCCGCGTAAGACGCGGACACCTCCCCCGAAGACGGGGGAGGGAAATGAAGGTCGAGTGGGCTACAGCAGCACGACGCCTTCGAGCGCCAGAAGCTGGCGCTTGGTCGGCAGTCCCTTGCCGCCGGAGAAGCCGCCTTCCTTGCCGCCGCTGCCCAGCACGCGATGGCACGGCACGATGATCGGGATGGGATTGCGACCGCATGCCATGCCGACCGCGCGCGGGCCCGAGCCCAGCGCCATCGCCATGCCGCCGTAGGTCGCGGTCTCGCCATAGGGGATCTCGCGCATCATCTTCCAGACGCTCTTCTGAAAGTCGGTGCCGCGGCCGGCAAGCGGCAGGTCGAACGACCTGAGCTTCCGCGCGAAGTAACGCTCGAGCTGACGGCCCGCCTCGCGGAGAACCGGAGACGGCTTGTCGCGGGTCCGTTCGCCGTCGCTCGCCCAGTGCACGCCGGTCAGCGCCTCGCCGTCGGCTTCCAGCGCGAGGCGGCCGACGGGACTGTCGACATAACAACAAATCGTCATGCCGCGAGCGTAGCCTTCGCCTCCGCGCTTTGCCAACATGAGGCCATGAACTGGGGGAGAGTGAACCGGCGCCGCCTGCTGGCGGGCGCGACCGCGCTTTGGCCGATGGCCGCGCTCGGCCAGCAGCCGCAGCAGCCGCGCCGCCAGGCGCCGGCGTCCGAGCCCGGATTGCCGCCGCCGATCGTGTTCGTGCACGGCAACGGCGATTCGGGCGCGCTGTGGATCAACAACATCTGGCGCTTCGAGGCCAACGGCTTCAGGCGCAATCAGCTTTTCGCCATCGATTTCAGCTATCCGGTGGCGCTGAGCGACGATTCGAAGATGCAGCCGTTCCGCTCCTCCACGGCGGAGGCGATGAAGGAGCTGGCGGCGTTCGTCGCGAAGGTGAAGAAGGAGACACGCCGTCGCAAGGTCGCGCTGGTCGCCTCGTCGCGCGGCGGCAATGCGGTGCGCAACTTCCTGCGCAACGGCGGCGGCGCGGACTCGGTCAGCCACGCCGTGCTGTGCGGCACGCCGAACAAGGGCATCGTCATCTCCGACACGATGCTGGTCGGCAGCGAGTTCAACGGCGCGGCGCCCTTTCTCAAGGGGCTGAACGGCGGGCCGGACGACCTGATCGCCGGCGTCGAGCTGATGGCGATCCGCTCGGACAAGGATGACAAATATTCCCAGCCCGACGGACGCTTCATCGGCCAGCCCGGCAAGCCGACCGGCGTGAGCTTCGATGCCTCGGAGCTGCGCGGCGCGCGCAATGTCGTCCTCGACGGCGTCGATCACCGCGAGACGGCGTTCCACAAGCTGGCCTTCGCCGCGCAATACCAGTTCATCGCCGGCAAGGCGGCGGGCACGTTGTTCATCGCCCAGGAGCCGAAGCCGACCCTCAACGGCCGGGTCACCGGCATGGCCGACGGGCTCTACACCAACCTCCCCGTCGCCGATGCCGAGGTCGAGATCTACGAGGTCGATTCCCGCACCGGCGAGCGCCGCACGACGCAGCCGGTACATCGCAGGACGACCGGCGCCGACGGCCAGTGGGGACCGTTCGTCGGCAGTTCCGACGCCTGCTACGAGTTCGTGCTGCGCATGGCGAGCCAGCCGGTCACCCATACCTACCGCTCGCCCTTCCTGCGCTCGAGCGATGTCGTCCATCTGCGGCCCGAGCCGTTCGCCAAGGCCGACGAGAACGCGGCGTCAGTCGTGATCATGAGCCGGCCGCGCGGCTATTTCGGCGTGGGCCGCGACAAGTTCTCGCTCGACGGCAAGACGCCGCCCGGCATCACCGACGGCGTGCCCGCCGTCTCGACCGGCCGGCTGGCGTTCGACGCCACCCCGCGCACCGTCGTGGCCATGTTCAACAACGAGACGATCGCCACCCGCACCTGGCCCACGAAGGATAATCACATCGTGGTGGCGGAGTTCCTGAACTAGATCCGGTGCTGCTGCGTGCGAGGCACGAGAGCGCCGCGCGCGAGCGCACGCAGCGCCCTGTCGGGGCTGGCCGCGCAAACCGGATGGAGCCGAAGGATCAGGCGGCCGGCTGCCGTCTCGCCCCAGAACCAATCGGCCAGGGCACGCGGGGCGGCGCTGCCGCCGGGACGGGCCGATGCCGCTTCGAGATACCAGTTGCGCAGATCCTCGGTGGCGAAGCGCACGGTTTGCGCCAGGCTGAGCCCCTGTGCCGGCGGCGCCGCGTCACCGGCCAGCAGCGTGCCGAGGAAGGCGAGCGCCGCGGGCATGTTGAGCCCGCACAGCCCGACGGTGCTGCCGCCGCGGCCGGTGACGGCGAGCTCGTACCACGGCGCCAGGACGGCCATCTCGGCCGCGACCGCCGCGACCGGATCCGACGTGGCATCGACGGGCGGGCGCGGCAGCGGCACGGGACAGGCAAGGCCTTCCATCTCCTCCGGTGCGGAGGGCGGCGCGTCCTCGCCGAAGTCCTCGAGGATGACGGGGCCGTCCGTGCGCTCCAGCAGCGCCAGAGCCGCGCGCAAGGTGCGCCCTTGCAGGCCCGTGTCATGCGGCGCGCCGAACGGCCGGCCGAGCTCGAACGACACCCACAGCGCCCGCGGCGGACGCATGGCGAGGGTGTTCTCGCGCACGAGGCTGATGCCGGTGGTCGGCACGCCTTCTTCCTCGATGTAGTGGGCGACCGCGCTCACGGCGCGGGTGCAGTTCGGTCAAACCGGCACGAGCAGCGCGGCGTCGACCTGATCCTGCTTCAGGAAGCCGGCGATGGCGCGCGCCGTGGCCTCGATCTCCGGCGGCTCCCACAGCGCGCCCATCAGGGCATAGTGATAGGCGGCGATCGAGCCGATCGCGCCTTCGGCTTCGAGCTCGCGCAGCCGATCGATCGGGAAGACGACATTGCTGTCCTGCTGAAAGCCCGTGCGGTCGAAGTTGACCGAGGTGTGGCTCATCACCAGGTCGCGTCCGGCGACCTCGCCGGGAAGCACACGATAACCGGTGTCGGCGATCTGGAAAGCCGGCTGATCGCGGCGATGAAGGCCGGCCGTGGTGACGATCGCCACCCGCCGCTCGCGCAGAGGCCGTCCCGTGACGAACGGCTCGCCCGGTAGCGGCACGCATGCCTTGGACAGCAGGTGGCGACGCTCCACCTCCGGCAGGTCGAGCAGCCTGACCATTCCTTCGATTGCTCCGCGTGGCTCGAAGCCGTTCTTATTTCGTGTAGCTGTACTTGAAATCGCAGTGGCTGGCGCCCTGCATGATCGTCTGCGACCGGTCGAGCTTGAGCTTGGGGTCGTAGCCTTCGCAGAAAGCACCGTCGCGATTGCACGACAGCAGATGGCCGATCTCGCCCAGCCCCATCGCCTTGTAGGTCTCGGCATAGCGGCAGCGCACGACGTTGAAGGTGAAGCTCGAGTCGGTCTGCTCCTTGACCTCGATCTCCAGCGCGCCGCCCTTGGTCCACAGCGGCATCACGTCCTGAAACGCCTTGAGCGACGGTCCGCCCGGCGCCGCCGCGGCGAAGGCGCGGGCCTGCTCGATCGCCGAGCGCCGCACCGATTCGGCGATCGTTCTCTTCGCGACCTCTTCGCCGTGGCTTGCCTTCAGCGTCTCATAGACTTCCTTCAGGATCTCGGCCTCGATCGTGCGCTTCTCGAGCATGGAGAGGCCCGGAGGATGGGCAGATTCAGTCATGATGAGCCTCTCGCTTGCACTGTGATGGAACAGGCTGCCCGCTTTCGCTCCCCCGCGCAATCGACCCGGTGCTCGGCCCTCCGGCGCTTGCGAGCCGCGCTTGCGGCATGCAAGGCTGGACTTTGGGGGACAAGTCATGCGTACCGAAGCGAAGGCGGTGGTGATCGGCACGATGCTCGCGTCGTTGACGGCCGGCTGTGCGTCGATCACGACCGGGAAGGAACAACGGCTCACCTTCGACACGGATCCGGCGGGCGCCGACTGTACGGTGACGCAAGCGGGAATCGATATCGGCAGGTTCCAGACGCCCAGGATGCTGTCCGTGCGCCGTGCCAACGGCCCGCTCGTCGTGGCTTGCCGGAAGGCCGGCTACCATCAGACCCGCGCCATGATCTCCAGCACGATGTCGGATGGGGCGTGGGGCAACCTCGTGGCTGGCGGCGTCATCGGCATCATGATCGATCAGTCGAGCGGTGCGGCGTTCCGCTACTACGATCCGCCGAAGCTGCCCATGACCGCGGCGGCAGACGCACCGCCGCCCTCGGGTGAGATTGCCAAGGGTGTAACGCTGCTGCCCGAAAGCGAGACACCTGCCGCTCAGCCCTCGCCCGTCGCCGCAGCCGCCGCCGGCGGCAGCCCGGACAAAGCGATCGTTCGGCCAGCGGCAACCAGGGCCGCGGGCAGCTTTCCGGCGGCGGGCATCTGGGAGTGCGGTATCCGCACCAGCAACCGGACCTACAAGCTCCAGTTCGTGGTGGGATCGAGCGGCTCGATCGTCGTGACGAGCTATGGCAACGCGGCGGCATCCGTCCTCGGCAGCGATCCGCTGACCTTCACGGCGTTGAATCCGAACGGCGACCGGCTCACCAACTTCGTCTGGAACGGCGATGACACGATGGCGGTCACGGGCCCGTCGATGAGCAGGCCTGGTTCGACCTTTCACGACACGGGCGCCTGTACGAAGGTTTGACGACGATCGCCGCGTGCCCTTGACAGCGCGCGTGCCGGATGAAATATCCCGCCGCGATGACATCGTTCGCCCTCCTCCGGTCGCGACGCCGCCGCTTCGACAAGCGGCGTGAAGGCGTGCGCGCGTAACGAGCGCGCCGTTCGATGAAGCCGCTGGAGAGGATCGAGCGGCTTCCGTCATAACCCTTCCTTCTTCTCCATCGGCCGTAGTTCCAAAGGCCCTGAACCTGCGAGAGAGAAGATCATGACCACCAGCAACAAGACCAAGGTTTTCATCGACGGCCAGCACGGCACCACCGGGCTGCAGATCCACGACCGGCTGAAGGACCGGCCCGATATCGAGCTGCTCGAGCTGCCGATGGCCGACCGCAAGGACCTCGCCAAGCGGGCCGAGATCGCGCGCGCCGCCGACATCGCCGTGCTCTGCCTGCCCGATGCGGCGGCCAAGGAGCTGGTCGCCGCGCTGGGCGATTCGGACACCGTGGTGATCGATGCCAGCACGGCATTCCGCGTTGCCGAGGGCTGGACCTACGGCTTCCCGGAACTGGCCAAGGACCAGCGCCGGAAGCTGCTCGACTCGAAGCGGATCAGCAACCCGGGCTGCTATCCCACGGGAACAATCGCGCTGTTGCGGCCGCTGATCGATGCCGGCCTCGTGCGTGCCGATTCGACTCCCGCGGTGTTCGGCGTCTCGGGTTATACCGGCGGCGGCAAGGAGCTGATCGCGGTGCACGAGAAGCCCGATGTCGAGCCGTTCGGCCTCTACGGCATGGAGCTCACGCACAAGCACGTGCCGGAGATGAAGAAGTACAGCGGGCTCAAGCACGCGCCGCTGTTCGTGCCGTCGGTCGGCCACTATGCCCAGGGCATGCTGATCGTGCTGCCGATCACGCGCGACATCGCGACCAAGGCGCTCGACGCCAAGGACGTGCATCACGTGCTGGCCGAGCGCTACGAGGGCGAGACGTTCGTCACCGTGCGGCCGTTCGCCGACCGGAGCTGGCTCGAGCGCGACCGTTTCCTGCGGGCCGACCGGCTGGTCGACACCAACTCGATGGAGCTCGCCGTCTACGCCAACCCGGCCGAGGAGCAGATCCTCGCCGTCGCCTCGCTCGACAATCTCGGCAAGGGTGCGTCGGGCGCGGCGGTGCAGACGATCAACCTCAAGACCGGTGTCGACGAGGCGACCGGCCTGACGGTGGCCTGAGCCGCCGTTTCGTCCCGGCCGTCATCAAACTGCAACGCCGGCACGCCAGATCGACTGCCCATGGTCTTCGATCTGGCGTCCTTCGGCGATTCCGCGCTTCGCCTCACCGTCGCGCTCCTGCTCGGCTCGGCGATCGGCTTCGAGCGACAATGGCATCAGAAGATGGCCGGCCTGCGCACCAACGCGCTGGTGGCGCTGGGCGCCTGCGGCTTCGTCGTCTTCTCCGGCCTGGTCGGCCAGGGCGATCCGACGCGCGTCGCGGCGCAGGTCGTGAGCGGCATCGGATTCCTCGGGGCCGGCATCATCCTGCGCGACGGCATCAACGTGCACGGGCTCAACACCGCCGCGACGCTGTGGTGTTCGGCCATGGTCGGCACCATCGCCGGCGCGGGCTACGTGGCGCAGGGCGTGCTCGCGGCGGGCTTCGTGATCGGCACCAACCTGCTGCTCCGGCCGCTGGTCCGGCGGGTCAATCGACTGTGGCCGACGGAAACCGATGCCGAGACCCACTACACGGTGGAGATCGTGACTCGCGCCGTCGAGGAAGCGCACATCCGCTCGCTGCTGTTGCGCGAGATGTCGAATGCCGGCCTCGGCCTGCGTCGGCTCGACAGTGAGGACATCGAGGACAGTGCTCGCGTGCGCGTCACGGCGCAGGCGATGGTGCCCCGGCGCAACGATGCCGCGCTGGAGCAGATCGTGGGGCGCCTCAGCCTCGAGCCGCAGGTGTCCGGCGCGACGTGGCAGGTCGACCGATCGATCCCGGAGTCCTGACGGCGGGCGTCATTTCGGCGTGGGACCGGCCTCGCGGAAGAAGCGCCAGACCTCCTCGGCCGCATCGATGTCCTGGCCGCGGCTGCGGGCCGGCGGCTCGTGCTCGCCGCCGACGATGCGGAACAGCGCGACCGGGCCACCCCGCGCGCAGGTCGTCCAGCCGAGATGGTCGGTGACGGTGGCGTCGCCTCGGCCGCGACGTGGTACCCGCTGCGTGATCGGGTCGGTGCAGCCGTGTCGCTGGCGCCAGAATTCCATCGTCTCGGGAATCGAGAGCAGGCGCGGAGGGCCGGGCCGACCGTCATAGGGCTGCACGCTGTCGTCGGTGCCTGCGATCGCCAGGATCGGGATGAGCCGCGAGGGGGTGCAGGCAGCGCGGTGCACCTCGCTCATCGCCGAGGACAGCGCCGCCGCCGCGGCGAAGCGCTCCGGCCGGCGGCACAGCAAGGTCCAGGTCATCAGTGCGCCGCGCGAGATGCCGGCGACGTAGATCCGCGCCGGATCGGCGATCCCGTCCGCCACCAGCCGCTCGACCAGCGCATCGATGAAGCCCAGATCGTCGATCTTCCCGTCGGGACGCTCGCCGTAGTTCCATCGCCCGTCGATCGCATCGGGATAGGCGACGACGAAGCCCTCGCGATCGGCGATCGGGTCTATGGGCAGCCACTCGCGCAGCTCCTGCGGCGGCTGGTGCGAGCCGTGCAGCACGACGACGAGCGGGCGCGGGCCGGGCGTCGTCGTCGCGGCCGGCGTGTGCAACACGAACCGCCGTTCCAGCCCACGATGCAGGAGCGTGCGGGCAACGTCCTCCCGCGCGCCTGCGGGCGAGGCGCCGACGAGCGGCAGCGGGAGGGCGAGCAGGGCGACGAGCAGGACGACGAGCGGCTTCATCGTCGCGCGATAGCGTGGCGCTGCGCGTCCGGTCAATGCACCGTCAAGCCGGCGCGAAGATGTCCTCGTTCGACGAGCGGGGGCCGGCTGCCGCGGCGGCGCGTATCGGTTCGGGCGTGGCATAGGCCGGGTCGTGCTGCAGTGTCGGCAGCACCCGATCGGCGAACAGGCGCATGGCCTTCTCCGACTCGTGGTGCGGCAGGTTGCCGAACGAGAATTCGGCGACCAGATGGTCGAGGCCGGTGAGCTGCTGGAGATGGCCGAGCTGCTGCAGGCAATCGTCGGGCGTGCCGACGATCTGGATCGAGACGTAGAAATCGGTCGCCTTCTTGAGGTTCGCGGGATCCTTCAGCTTGGCGTAGGTCTTCGCCGTCTTGCCGTAGGCCTCGTAGCCTTTCACCTCCGCGAGATGGCCGTCGGAGAAGTGGTAGTGGTCGTCGATCGACTGCCACTTGCGGCCGAGATACTTGAAAGCGCGCTCCTGTGCCTCCTCGCGGCTCTCGGCGCAGGAGATGTTGGTCAGGATGATCGGCGGCTTGGGCGCGAAGCCCGCCGCCTCGCTCATCGCGTGGAACTTCAGGATGTCCTCGCGGCACTTGCTCCATTCGTTCTGCATGATGAACAGCATGCCGAAGCCGAGCCGGGCGATGATCTCCGCCGATTCCGGGCTGACCGAGCTGGCATAGAAGCGCCGTTCGGGATTGGAGATCGGCCGTGGGCGGATCGACATGCGCGGGATGCGGAAGAATTCGCCGTCATGCTCGAACGTCTCCTCGCGCAGCGCCTTGACGACGACCTGCGCGGCCTCCGCGAAGCGCGGCCGCGCCTCACCCATCGGGATGCGGAAGCCTTCGTACTCGGTCGAGGCGGCACCGCGGCCGAAGCCGAACAGGCAGCGCCCGCCGCACATGATGTCGAGCAGCGCGATCTGCTCGGCGACGCGAACCGGATCGTGCCACGGCAGCACGATCACCGAGGTGCCGAGCTGGATGCGCCTGGTGCGGCCGGCGAAATAGGCCAGGAGCTGGGTCGGCGCGGGCGACATGGCGTAGCCGGTGAAATGATGCTCGAGCGCCCACAGCGAGTTGAAGCCGAGCGGCTCGACGAGATCGCCCAGCGCGAAGTGCTCCTGCACCACGGCGGCATCCGGCTTGCCGTGCTCGTGGAGCATGTTCATGCCCATCCCGACCTTCATGGCCCGTCCCTCCGATTGCTTTGACGGGATTGTCGGGCCGCTGCTCGCGGATGCGCAAGGGGGCTTTGCGCCGGGCGTACCCATCGGCAAGAGCATGACGCCTGAAGTCATCGGGGCAGCAGCGCCCCGGCGGAACTTCAGGAACTCACGAACTTGCAGAACGGCGCCGCGCCTTGGCGACGGGCGGCGAGGCGTAGGCTTCCTGGCCGCGCACCACCAGGTGGATGAAGTGCAGCTTGCGCAGCACCGGGCGCGGCATCCTGAACGGATAGAAGTCGGCATGTCCCATGCTGCGCGACAGCTCGTTCACCACCGTCGTCAGCCGGATCCAGGAATTCACCAGCGACAGGAAGCGCCGCGCGCCCGGATGGCGTGGGGCGTAGAGATCGGCGAGGGCGAAGCGATCGACCTCGATCCGGATCCTGCGGCCCGTGAAGCCGAAGCCGATCGCGGTGTCGAGGCTGTCGGCCATGTGCAGGTAGTGCGCCCAGCTCTCGGCCCAATCCTCCCACGGGTGGGTCGAGGCATAGGAGCTGATGAACCGGCTCTGCCAGTCGGCCGGCGGCCCCTTCTCGTAGTTCGCCCGCAAAGCGGCGGCGTAATCCGCCCGCTCGTCGCCGAACAGCGCCCGGAACGGCTCGTGCCAGACCGTCCCCACGACCAGCCGATCCCAGTAGTAGTGGCCGATCTCGTGGCGGAAATGGCCGACCAGCGTGCGATAGGGTTCGTGCAGGTCCTGGCGGATCTTCTCGCGCTTGGCGTCGTCGGCCTCCTCGACGTTCAGGGTGATCAGGCCGCTGGCATGGCCGGTCATCACCGTCGGCCCTCCCGGCAGGGAGCGCAGGAGGTCGAAGGCCACGCCGTGCTCGGGATCCTCGCCGACCTTTGATTTTACCGGCAGGCCGACGGCCAGGAGCTGGGAGACCAGACGTCGCTTGGCCTTCTCGATGGCCCACAGATAGCGGCGGTTGTCGCTGTCCGCCGGGTCCGCGACGGTGCGGTTCAGGCGGCAGGAGATGCATATCGTCGACGGGTCCTCCGGCGGCACCAGCCAGTTGCATCGCGCCGGCGACTCGACGTTGGCGCAGCGGCGATAGAGCCGGGAGGGACTTGTGCTGTCTGCCAACCGCCAGGTATCGGCCGTGGGGCCGGGCACCAGCGTCCGGACCTCGCCGAGCAGCGGGTCGTAGCCGAGCGGCGCCCCGCACGCCGGACACTTGCCGTAGCGAAAGGAGACGGCGCGGCCGCACTGGCAATTGTAGGCGCGGCCATGGCGCTCGTGGCCGGGCAACCACCATGATCCCGACAGTTGCCGCAGGCTGGCTTCGATGGACGACGACAAGAGACCTCTCCCCCCGGCGCCGATGATGCCGGAGATTCGCGCGCCGGCAAATGTGCAATCGCTTGCAGGGGAAGGACGCGGCTCGTCTCTCGCCTTTTTCGTTCGCCGCCGAGGCGACGCCCCACGTGCATGCCTGCCTTCTCCGGCTCGGCTTGTACGGCAGCAGGGCGGTCAGCATACTCGCGGCGTCCGCCATGCCCATCACGCTGCAGATATCTCCTCCCGACCGCATGGTCATCGGCATCCTCCGCGGCGCCGTCACGGCGGAGGATCTCGACGGCTTCGTCGCCGATATCGCCGCAGCCAAGGCGCTGCGCTATCGCAAGATCATCGACGTGATGGGCGCCTCCGGCCTCACCCCCGAAGGGCTCGCGGCGTTCCGCGACCGCATCCGCGGCATGGCGCTGCCGCCGAACGAACGCGGCCCGATCGCGCTGGTCGCCGATCGGGAGATCGCCGGTCTCGCGCGGATGTTCGCCCAGCTCATGGGCGACGAGCGGCCGGTCGAGGTGTTCGCGAGCATCCATGCCGCGCGCCGCTGGCTCGACGCCAATTCCTGAACCGTACTTCCCGAAAGCAGAGCATCGTCATGAAGGTCTTCGTCTTCGATCTCCTCGCCTATGGCGAGAATCTCGACCACATCAAGGAAGGCACCGAGCTGCCCTATCCGCTGTCGCAGCGCCATTTCAAGGCGGATGTCGCGGTGCGGACCTACGCCGAGCATCTCGCGGCATGGGAGGAGCTCGACCGGCTGGGCTATGACGGCGTCGGCTTCAACGAGCACCATTGCTCGCCCTACGGGCTGATGAACTCGCCCAACCTGATGGCCTCGGCGGCCGCGCAACGCACGAAGAACCTCAAGCTGCTGATCTACGGCAACCTGCTGCCGCTGCACGAGCCGCTGCGGCTGGCCGAGGAGATCGCCATGCTCGATTGCCTCAGCAACGGGCGGGTGATCTCCGGCTTCGCGCGCGGCATCCCGCGCGAGTACCAGGTGCACAACGTGCCGCTGGCCGATTCGCGCGCCCGCTTCGAGGAGGCGTACGAGATCGTCACCCGCGCCTGGACCGAGGACGTGTTCTCCTATTCCGGCCGGTTCTGGTCCTACAAGGACGTGTCGCTCTGGCCGCGGCCGGTGCAGCGGCCCCATCCGCCGATCATGATCCCCATCGTCGGCAGCCAGGAATCGATCGAGTTCGCCGGCCGGCACAATATCGGCATCACGCCGGGCCTGGCCGGCGGCGGCCTGCGCGACGACATCATCCGGCACTACGCCCGCTCGCTCGCCGCGGCCGGCCATCGCATCACGCCCGACCATCTCTCGCTGGCGCTCAACGCCTATGTCGCCGATTCCAAGGCGCAGGCGGTGCGCGAGGTCGGGCCCTACCATCTCTATTTCAACAAGACGCTGTTCAGCCACGGCAGCTTCACCGAGACCGCCGCGCAGCGGAAGGCGGGCTATGTCGGGGAGCATTCGACCGACTACGTGCGGCCCGAGAACCAGCGCGCCGCCGCGCTGCTGCGCGAGGACTTCCGCAGCCTTACCCAGGAGCAGTTCGAGCGCCAGGCCGAGAACCTGCCCTACGGCACGCCGCAGGAGGTCGCCGAGCGCATCATCGCCCAGGCCGAGCACGCCGGCGCCAACATGGTGCAGATCGGCCTCAACCGCGGGGCGATGCCGCACGACATGTTCATCCACCAGATCCGGCGCTTTGCGGCGGAAGTGCTGCCGATCCTGCAGAAGCACGAGGTCCGGCGCGTGCGCGCGGCGGAGGAGATCGCGGCGTAAGCCCGGGCTTCTTCTCGCCCGCGGCGCGGTCCGCGCCCGCTGTGGCCCTTTTGTGATCGCCTTGTCCCGCTTCACAGGCTGTGAGAGCATCCGGCCACTGCTGATGCGTGCGGCGATCGGGGGATCCAGAAGGGGCGGCCCATGGATATTCCTGCGAGTCCTGCTGCGACGCTCGAGCCGGCGTCGCGGCGGGTGCGGCCCAACGTCCTGCTGGTCTTTCCCCGCTTCAACCAGAACTCCTTCTGGAGCCTGCGGGCAGCCTGCGCGCTCTACGGAGTTCGCTGCCCGGCGCCGCCGCTCGGGCTGATCACCGTGGCGGCCCTCCTGCCGGCGGACTGGACCCTCCGCCTGGTCGACCGCAACGCGGAGGAGCTGAACTCCGCCGACCTCGCCTGGGCGGACGTGGTCTTCACCGGCGGGATGATTCCGCAACGGCCGGACTGCCAGCAGGTGATCCGGCTCTGCCAGGCGGCGGGCAAGCCGGTCGTCGTCGGCGGGCCGGACGCCACCTCGAGCCCCGAGCTCTTCGCGCAGGCCGACTTCCTCGTGCTCGGCGAGGCCGAAGGCATCCTCGACCGTTTCGTGGCGGCCTGGGAGCGGGGCGAGCGGACGGGCCGGTTCGAGGCGGTGCGCTTCAAGGTCGACATGGCCCGCAGCCCGATCCCGCGCTTCGACCTGCTGAAGCGGCGGCATTATCTGTATCTCGGCGTGCAATTCTCGCGCGGCTGCCCGTTCCTGTGCGAGTTCTGCGACATCATCGAGCTGTACGGCCGCGTGCCGCGCTCGAAGAGCGATGCGCAGATGCTGGCCGAGCTGCAGGCGCTGTTCGACACCGGCTATCGCGGCCACGTCGATTTCGTCGACGACAACTTCATCGGCAACAAGAAGGCGATCAAGCGCTTCCTGCCGGTGCTCGAGCAATGGCAGGCCGAGCGCGGCCATCCCTTCATGTTCTCGACCGAGGCCTCGATCAACCTCGCCGACGATCCCGAGCTGCTCGGCATGATGGCGCGGGCCAACTTCTTCGCGGTGTTCGTCGGCATCGAGAGCCCCGACGCCGATACGCTGGTCGCCGCGCAGAAGAAGCAGAACACCCGGCGCAGCCTGGCCGACAGCGTGCACCGGATCTACGGCGCGGGGATGATGGTGCTGGCCGGCTTCATCGTCGGCTTCGATACCGAGGAGCGCGGCGTCGCCGAGGCGATGATCGACTGCATCGCGGCGACCGCCATCCCGGTCTGCATGGTCGGCATGCTGACCGCGCTGCCCGGTACCCAGCTCACGCGCCGGCTGGCGCGGGAAGGCCGCCTGCTGCCGTTCGAAAGCGAGGCCAGCGGCGACCAGTGCACGGCCGGGCTCAATTTCACGACCTTGCGGCCGCGGCGCGAGATCCTCGAGGACTACAGGAAGGTGCTGCTGGCGATCTACCGGCCCGCCGCCTTCTTCGAGCGCGTCCGCCATGTCGGCCTGGCGATCCGCAAGCACGCCCTGCGCGCCGATCCGGCCGGCCGCGCGCCGCCGCTGCCGCGCGTCGCCCGGCGCGACCTCGTCACGCTCCTCAAGCTCATGGCGCACATGACCTTCGTGAGGATCGACCTCGCCCCGCTCTTCTGGCGGACGTTCGTCGCCACCGCGCGGCGCAACCCCGCGGGGTTGCATGCCGCCGTCAGCCAGATGGTGCTGTTCCTCCATCTCGGGAGGTTCGCGACGTTCGTCGTGCGCGAGCTCGACCGCCAGATCGCTGCCCTCGACCGCTCCGCCGTTCTTGCCGGAGCGCGGGCGCAAGGCCGTCGTCAGCCCAGCGCTCCCGCTTGCCGTAGCCGGTCCCGCTCGCCGGCGTCGTAGCCGAGCTCGGCAAGCAGCGTGTCGGTGTGCTGGCCGTGCGTCGGGCCGGGACCGGGCGCGACGGTCACGGGCGCGAAGGAAAGCCGGATCGGGGCGGTGATGGTGCGCGGCATCTCGGCCACCGCGCTCGGCACGATCGCGCCGTTGGCGACGGCCTGCTCGTCGTGCGGCACGTCGCGCAACACGCCCAGCAGCCCGAAGGTGATCTCGTGATGGCGCAGCCGCCTGCGCCATTCGGGCCATGGCCGCGCGGCGAAGACGGGATCGAGGATCGCCGCCAGCTCGGTGGCATGGCCGCGCCGCAGGTCGGTGGTGCGGAAGCGCGGATCGTCCAGCAGGTCGGTGCGCTCGATCGCCTGGCACAGCTCGGGCCACAGCTTGTCCTCGCGCACGACGGTGAGCTGGATCCAGCGGCCGTCGGACGTGCGGTACTGGTTGGCGAGCGCGCTGCGCGGCGTGGTGCGCGGCGGACGCGGCGCCACGTAGGCGTCGAGCAGGGCGCCCTGCGCCAGCATCGCGTTCGACCACAGGCCGCCGGCATGCAGCGAGGTCGAGACCTCGCTGCCCTCGCCGGTGCGCTCGCGATGCAGCAGCGCCATCGAGATCGCGGCGAACAGGTTCATGCCCGCCATCTGGTCGCCCTGCGCGGGCAGGGAGAAGGCGGGCGGGCCGCCCTCGTAGGTCAGCGCGTCGAGCAGGCCGGAGCGGGCGAAGAACGCCGTCGAATCGAAGCCGGGCTGATCCGCGTCCGGCCCGTGCTCGCCGTAACCGGTCATCGAGGCGTAGATCAGCCGGGGGTTGAGCGGCGCCACATCGGCGTAGCGCATCCGGAGCCGGGCACGGACCTTGAGCGGGAAGTTGACCACCATCACGTCGGCGGTCGCGACCAGCCGGTCGAGCACGCCGCGGCCTTCGGCGTGCTTGAGATCGAGCACGATCGCGCGCTTGTTTCGATTGACCAGATGCCAGCAGAAATTGACCGGATGCTGCGGGATAGAATGGGCCTGGCCGAGCTTGCGCTGCGGGTCGCCCTCGCCCGGCGGCTCGATCTTGATCACCTCGGCGCCGTAGTCGCCCATCACCGTCGTGGCGATCGGCCCGGCGATGAAGCTCGCCAGGTCGAGCACGCGCAATCCGCTTAAGGGCAGGGCCCCGGCCATTGAGTTTTTCCTCCCGACGATTTACAGCCCAGCCTAGATCAATGTCCCGGTTCTTGCGAAAGCTTTGGCCGCCGCTCCTGGCGCTGGCCGTCATCGTCGTCGCCGTGGTCGAGCTGCCCTTTGCCGCAGCGCTCGCCGTCATTGCGCTGGTCTGCCTCGTCGCGATCGTGCGGCTGAAGACGCCGTTCTGGCGCAATGCATCGCTCGCGACGGCGGCCTTCCTGCTCGGCCTCGCCGGCATCGAGTTCGGTCTTTACCTTCTGGAGCCGAGCGGCCAGGAGGTCGGTGCGGTCCGCGTCCAGACGCCGGAGCAATGGTATCCCTACGACCCGGTGGTGCAGTTCCGGCCCAGGCCCGACACCGTCGTCACCGCGCGCGCGACGTGGAAGGACCAGCCGCTCTACGACGTCAAATACACCATCCTGCCGTCTGGCGATCGCGCGGTGCCGGGCTCGGTCGACCAGGCGCCGACCTACCTCTTCTTCGGCGATTCCTACGCCTTCGCCGAAGGCGTCAACGACGACGAGACGGCGGCGTCGCAGTTCGCGCAGCGGCTGAAGCCGCCGGCCCATGTCGTCAATCTCGGCGTGCCGGGCTGGGGCGCCACGCACATGGTGCGCGCGATCGAGGCCGGGCTGGTCGACAAGTACGTCATCGGCAAGGTGGCCGCGGTGATCGTCTGGGTGACGCCGCCGCATCTCGAGCGAGTCACCGGCGAGTCCTCGTGGCTCGACAATGCGCCGCGCTACGATTACGGCGCCGACGGCAAGCTGCACTACACCAGCACCTTCAACCAGTACCGCTGGACCCATCCGCTCGAGGGGCTGGCCTACCTGGCCCGCACCCGGTTGCAGCTCGTGCGTCGGCTGACCAACGCCGAGCAGGAACGCAAGCAGGCCAAGCTCTATGTCGATCTCACCCGGCGGCTGCAGGAGCTGGTGCGCGAACGCTTCGACGCGCCGCTGATCCTGCTCAGCAACGGGCCGGAAGCCGCGCCGCCGGACCAGCCCGATCTCCAGTTCCTGCCGGCGTTCGAGGGGCTGCGATCGATCGGCGCGCCGGTCATCTCCGTACGCAAGATGATCGGGCCACGGTCGACCTGGGATCGCTACTTCATCCCGCACGACGGCCATCCGACAGCGCTGCTCAATCGCATGGTCGCCGAAGCGCTGATCGACCACTTCGCGAAATCGCAACGTCCGAATTGACCTCCTCCGGCATTCCGGTCAGCGTCCCGTCGACGGATCGAGGAGAAGCAGCGTTTTGAGTCCCGTGGCGCCCATGCGTACGCTCAATCGGCCCAGCCCGACGGTCTCGGTCGAGCGGCGCGCCGACGGCGTCCTCGTGCTGTCGGCGGGCCGTGACCTGCCGGACGACATCCCGCTGATGATCGACTGGCTGCAGCGCGCCGCCGAGCGTCGGCCGCAGGTCACCTTCCTCGCCGAGCGGCGCGGGCCGCAGCGCGCCTGGCAGCGCCTTTCCTATGCCGAGGCCTGGGCATCGACCGGTGCGATCGCGTCGTGGCTGATCGCGCAGGGATTCGGGCCCGGCTCGCCGCCGGCCGCCATCCTGTCGGACAACAGCCTGGAGAACGCGCTGTTCCTGTTCGGCGCGATGCGGGCAGGCCTGCTGGTGGCGCCGATCTCGCCCAACTATTCGCTGGCGGGCGATTTCGCGCGGCTCGACCATGCGCTCGGCATCGTCCAGCCGGCACTTGTCTTCGCGCAGGACTCGACCGTCTACGGCCGGGCGCTCGACCGCGTGACGGCGCGCATCGTCACCGTCGACGGCAAGCGCGGGCTTCCGTTCGGCGCGTTGACCGCCGCGTCGATCGATGCCGCCGTCGCGGAGCGGCGTACGCACATCACCGCCGACACGCCCGCCAAGATCCTGTTCACGTCGGGCTCGACCGGCACGGCCAAGGGCGTGCTGAACACGCACGGCAATCTCGCTGCGGCCGCCGAGATGATCCGCATGGTCGGCGAGCCGCTCGACGACCAGCGCGTGGCGCTGTCGCTCGACTGGCTGCCCTGGCACCATACCTGGGGCGGCAATGCCAACCTCAACAGCATCGTGCGGGTGGCGGGCTCGATGTATATCGACGGCGGCCGGCCGCTGCCGGGCCGTTTCCAGGAGACGCTGGAGAACCTGCGCGAGCTCTCGCCGTCGGGCTTCGGCACGGTGCCGGCGGCCTATCCGATGCTGCTCGAGGCGCTGGAGCGCGATGCCGACTTGCGCGCCAGGTTCTTCAAGAACATGCGCGGGCTGGGCTACGGCGGCGCGCTGCTGCCGCAGGAAAGCTTCGACCGCCTGCAGGGCCAGGCCACCGCGCAGCTCGGCGAGCGCCTGCCATTCGGCTGCGGCTGGGGCATGACCGAGACGACCAGCACCGGCCTGATGGTCTACTGGAACGTCGAGCGCGCGGGGCTGCTCGGCCTGCCGCAGCCCGGCATGCTGGCCAAGCTGGTGCCGGCCGGCGACCGCTACGAGCTGCGCGTCAAGGGCCCGAACATCATGCCGGGCTATTATCGCAATCCCGAGGCGACCGCCGAGGCGTTCGACGAGGAAGGCTTCTTCAGGACCGGCGACGCCGCGCGCTGGGTCGACGAGAGCCGGCCGGAAGCCGGCATCGCCTTCGCCGGCCGCCTGTCGGAGGAATTCAAGCTTTCGTCCGGCACCTGGGTGCGCGCCACGACCCTGCGCACGCAGTTGATCGACGCGCTGCAGCCCTATGTCCGCGACCTGGTGATCGCCGCGCCCGACCGGCCGTGGCTCGGCGCGCTGGTGTGGCTCGACGAGACGGCCTGTGCCGAAGCCGGCGGCGAGGCCGCCTGGCGTCCGGCATTGGAGCGCCTGCTGCGGACCTTCAACGCTCGACCCGGCGGGTCGAGCACGCGCATCGTGCGTCTGCTGCCGCTCGCCGAGCCGCCGCAGGCCGGCGCCGGCGAGGTGACCGACAAGCGTTCGATCAACACGCGGCGCGTGCTCGAACGGCGTACCGCCGACGTGGCGCGACTCTATGCGGAGTCTGCCGGCGGCGAGGTGATCGCTTCGTGAATCTTGTTTTTTGTTGACAATTTTTTGCTTCGGTTCGCTAAATCAGCCCGTGTGATGCGCCGAAAAGAGCGCACCTCGGGAGGAAGACGTGGACGAGCAGACGGCCTCGGGACCGATTTGCGCGCTGCCGCTGCCGCAGCAGATCGCCGACCATCTCGGTCATCGCATCATGCACGGCGAGCTCGTGCCGGGCAGCCGCCTCAAGGAAGAGGAATTCGCCGAACGCTATGACGTGAGCCGCGGGCCGGTGCGCGAGGCTTTCCGCATTCTCGAGCGCCGCGGCTTCGTCGAGATCGTGCCGCGCCATGGCGCGCGGGTACGCGTGTTCGACCCGGCCGACCTCGCGGCGCTGTTCAGCATCCGGGCGGTCCTGTTCGGCCTCGCCGCGCGCCAGGCCACGGAGCGGGCGGAGCCGGGCCTGGTGGAAGCGCTGGCGCTGCGGGTCGCGCGGCTGCGCCGCTCGGCCGAGAAGATGGACATCAGCCCGCGCGAGCATGCCGTCATCGCCGGCGACAACCAGCACCTGATCGCTCGTTACAGCGCCAATCGCCCGTTGCTGCGGATGCTGGAGGAGCTGACCGGCCGCGCCCTGTGGCGCATGGCCTGGAGCGACCCGCCGCTCGATTTCACCACGCGTGTCCGCCGCCAGCAGTCGGCCCGCTTCTGGCGCGACCTCCTGAAGGCGATCAAGGCCGGCGATGCGGGACGCGCCGAGGGCATTGCGCGGGCGCTTCTCGAAGCCTCGCGCGATCACATGATCGCCGCCATGGCATCCCATCGCGTCCTGTCGGCGGCCGAGTGACATGCAGGCCTATATCGTCCGCCGTCTCCTGGCGCTGATCCCGACGCTGTTCTTCGCCAGCGTCATCGTGTTCGTCACCGTGCGCATGATCCCGGGCGACGTGATCGACCTGATGCTGAGCCAGAACGACATCGCCGCCGCCAAGATGGGCCGCGAGCAGCTCGAGAAGGCGCTCGGCTTCGATACGCCGATGTGGATCCAGTACGGCAAGTGGATCGGCGGCATCCTGCTGCACGGCGATTTCGGCACGTCGCTGTGGCAGAACACGCCGGTCGGCGAATATCTGAGGGCCCGCCTGCCGATCACCTTCGAGCTCGGGCTGATGGCCCTGGTCGTCGGCCTGCTGGTCGCCATCCCGATCGGCGTCTACTCCGCGATGCGCCAGGACACGGCGGGCGACTATGTCGCGCGCTCCTTCTCGATCCTGATGCTGGCGGTGCCGTCGTTCTGGCTCGGCACGATGGTGATGGTGTTCCCGTCGATCTGGTGGGGCTGGTCGCCGGAGATGAAGTTCGTGCCGTTCACCGAGAACCCGCTGCAGAACCTCAGCCAGATGATCATCCCGGCGATCATCCTCGGCTGCTCGCTGTCGGCCATCACCATGCGGCTGACGCGCACCATGATGCTCGAGGTGCTGCGGCAGGATTATATCCGCACGGCCTGGGCCAAGGGCCTGGGCGAGAAGCTGGTGGTGTCGCGCCATGCGCTGCGCAACGCGCTGATCCCGGTCGTCACGCTGATCGGCCTGCAGGCGCCGTTGCTGATCGGCGGCGCGGTGATCATGGAGCAGATCTTCGTCATCCCCGGCATGGGCCTGCTGCTGCTCGACGCGGTCAGCCAGCGCGACTACCCGGTGATCACCGGCGTGTTCCTGATCGTGGGCGTGGCGGTCATGTGCATCAACCTGGTCGTCGATCTCAGCTACGGCCTGCTCGATCCCAAGGTGAGGTATCGCTGATGGCCACCCTCGCCGATCCCGCCGTCACGGCCGGAGCGCCGCGGCGCCGCCGCAGCCCGCTGCTGCACTTCATCGGCCGCCTGTTCCGCGAGAAGCCGCTCGGCGCGGCCGGCGCCGTGGTCTTCATCCTCTTCCTGTTCTGCGGGATCTTCGCCGACGTGCTGGCGCCGCACGGCATGAACCAGATCGCGCCGCTCAAGCGGCTGCGGCCGCCGTCGCTGGAATTCCCCTTCGGCACCGACAATCTCGGCCGCGACATGCTCTCGCGCTGCCTGTTCGGCGCGCAGCTCTCGGTGATCATCGGCTTCTGCGGCGCGGGCCTCGCCACGATCGTCTCGACCTTCATCGGCATCGTCTCGGGCTATCTCGGCGGCCGCTTCGACCTCGTGCTGCAGCGCTTCGTCGATGCCTGGATGAGCTTCCCGACCCTGATCGTGCTGATCGTCGTGGTCTCGGTCGTCGGGCCGGGCATGCCTCAGATCATCCTGACGCTCGGCCTGCTGTTCGGCATCGGCGGCTCGCGCATCATCCGCAGCGCCGTGGTCTCGGTGCGCGAGAACATGTACGTGCACGCCGCGCAATCGACCGGCGCCTCGACCTTCCGGGTGCTGTGGCGCCACATCCTGCCCAACGTGCTGCCGCCGGTGATCGTGCTGTTCACCACCAATGTCGGCGGCGTGATCCTGGCTGAATCCGGGCTGGCCTTCCTCGGGCTGGGCGTGCCGCCGCCGGCGCCGACCTGGGGCGGCCTGCTGTCGGGCAGCGGGCGCACCTACATGCTGCAGGGCCCGTGGCTGGCGCTGGCGCCGGGCCTCTGCCTCACCATCGTGGTCTACGCCACCAACATGTTCGGCGACGCGCTGCGCGACCTGCTCGATCCGCGCATGCGCGGATCGCGCTGACACAAACGACAATGACGATCCAAGGGAGGAAACCATGTCGATCAGGAAATGGAGCGCCGGGCTCGTAGCCGGCGCCGCGAGCCTGGCGCTGATCAGCAGCGCGGGCGCGCAGCAGAAGCC
>CAMFJT010000021.1 GCA_945957125.1 uncultured Rhodospirillales bacterium
TGCAGACCTCCTACAGCTTGGTTCGAAGCTCGGTCTTGAGGATCTTGCCGTAGTTGTTCTTCGGCAGCGCGTCGATGAAGCGGTAGTCCTTCGGCCGCTTGAAGCGGGCGATGTTGTCGAGGCAGAGCCGGTCGAGCTCGGCCGGCGTCACCTTGCTGCCGGGCCGCGACACGACGAAGGCGACCACCTCCTCGCCCCATTCGGGATGGGGGCGGCCGACGACCGAGCATTCGGCGACGGCGGGGTGGAGGTTGAGCACGTCCTCGATCTCGCGTGGATAGATGTTGGAACCGCCCGAGATGATCATGTCCTTCGAACGGTCCTTCAGGGTCAGGAAGCCGTCCTCGTCGAAGGCGCCGACGTCGCCGGTCCACAGCCAGCCGTCGCGCAGCGACTTCGCCGTCGCTTCCGGGTTGTTCCAGTAGCCCGACATCACCGTGTCGCCCTTGACCACGATCTCGCCGACCTCGCCCACCGGCACCTTGCGCCCCTGTTCATCGACCACGCGGACCTCGACGCAGGTATCGGCGAGGCCGGCCGAGGCCAGGCGCGCTTCCCAGCGTGGATGCTGGCGCGCGGCGTGCATCTCGCGCGAGAGGTGGGTGATGGTCATCGGGCTCTCGCCCTGGCCGTAGAGCTGGCAGAGCACGCTGCCCAGCCTATCGAGCGCGCGCTTGAGGTCGCTGACATACATCGGCGCGCCGCCATAGGAGATCAGCCGCAGCGCGCCCGGCTTCAGGTCGGCCGCGCTGGCATGCTCGATCAGCCGCTTCACCATGGTCGGGGCGAGGAAGATGCTGCAGTCGGGCCAGCGGTTCATCAGCCCGACCGTCTCCGCCACGTCGTAATGGCCGCTTTCGGGGAAAACCTGGGTGACGCCACGCGCCACCATCGGGAAGTTCCACAGCCCCGATCCGTGGCTGATCGGGGCGGCATGAACCATCGAGGCGCCAGCCGGCGGACGGTCGACGTCGGCGTAGTAGTTCAGCGTCATGGCCAGCAGGTTGCGATGGCTGAGCATCGCCCCCTTCGGTCGACCGGTCGTCCCCGAGGTATAGAACAGCCACGCCGTGTCGGTCGGCTCGCAGTCAGCGATCGTGCTGGGATCGCCGACGGCCATGAAGCCGTAGGCGCGCGTCGTCACGTCGACGATCTCCTTCAACGCCGGCGCCTCCTTCGCGGCCTCGGCGATGGTCGCCGCCAGGTCCGGCGTCACGAAGCAGAGCCTGGCGCCGGAATTCTCCAGGATGAAGGCGAACTCCCGGGCATGCAGCTTGGCGTTCATCGGCACGGCACAGAGGCCGGCATGCCAGATCGCGTACATCACCTCGATCGATTCGACGCAGTTCGTCATGGCGAAGGCCACGCGGTCACCCCGTGTCAAGCCGAAGCGCACTGTGAGATGCGTGCTCATGACCGAGACCCTGCGCCACAGGTCGCGATAGCCGAGATGGACGGTGTCGCCACGCGCCAGCGCGGCGATGTCGCGGAATTCCTGGGCCGCTCCCAGCAGCAGATGGGCGATGTTCATGGCGCCTAACTATTGCAGCCGGGCGAGCGAGCTTGCAATGTGAGGCCATGCAGGAATTCGACTTCGCCATCGTGGGCGCGGGCATTGCCGGCGTTTCCGCAGCCTATCATCTCGCGCCTTCGGCCAGCACGATCGTCCTCGAGCGGGAGCACGTCGCGGCCTACCACACCACCGGCCGCTCGGCCGCGCTCCATTCGGAGACCTACGGAAGCGCCGAAATCCGCGCCATCACCGTGGCTTCCGGACGCTTCTACCGCCAGCCGCCGCCGGGCTTTACCGATCATCCGCTGCTCACGCCGCGCGGCGCACTGATTGCGGGCCGTGCCGACCAGGAGACGGAGCTGAAGCAGGCCGCCGCCGACTATGCGCGGCTCGTGCCGAGCGTGCGCTGGCTCGATCCTGGCGAGACCCTGCGCCTGCAGCCCCTATTCAAGCCCGAGGCCGTGCAGGGCGGTGCGATCTTCGAGCCCGAGGCCGACGACATGGACGTGGCGGCCATCCATGGCGGGTTCCTGCGCGGCGCGCGCGCGGCGGGCGCCGTGCTGCGCCTCAATTCCGAAGTGATGTTGCTCGCACGGAAGGACGGCCGTTGGCACATCGCGTTGCGCGACGGCGAGACGATCGCGGCAACGACCCTGGTCAATGCGGCCGGCGCATGGGCCGACGTCGTCGGCGGCCTGGCCGGCGCAAGGGCCGTCGGCCTCGTCCCCAAGCGCCGGACGGCCTTCACCTTCGAATCGCCACCGGGCCTGGAGCTCGCTCGCCTGCCGATGGCGATCGACTTCGATGAGAGCTTCTATTTCAAGCCGGAGGTCGGCCAGTTCCTCGCCTCGCCGGCGGACGAGACGCCCTCCCCGCCCTGCGATGCGCAGCCCGAGGAAATCGACATCGCCATCGCCGTCGAGCGCATCGAGGCGGCGACGACGCTGCGCGTGCCGCGCATCAAGAACAAATGGGCCGGCTTGCGCAGCTTCGTGGCCGATAAGAACCTCGTGGTCGGCTACGACCCTGCGGTCGAGGGCTTCTTCTGGCTCGCCGGGCAGGGCGGATACGGCATCCAGACCGGCGCGGCGGCCGGCCGGCTGGCCTCGAGCCTTGCGCTCGGCAAAGGGCTGCCGAGCGATATCGTTTCACTCGGAGTGACGGAACGGGCACTCGCTCCCGGTCGCTTCACGCAGGGGTGATCGCGCGATCACTCGACTTGCATCGCCCGTGGCTTTCGGTTTGCCGCGTCGCGGGGCATGTTGGCATCATCCGCTCACAGGAGTCGACATGGGCAAGTTCACTCTCCTCGCTGCGTCCGCCGCAGCCTTGTTCGCCGCCGCCGCGACGACGGCCGTGCGCGCGGAGGAGTCGGTGAAATGCGGCGGCGTCAACTCCTGCAAGGGCACGGGTTCGTGCAAGACCTCCCTGTCTTCCTGCAAGGGAAAGAATTCCTGCAAGGGCCTGGGCTGGATCACGACCAGCGCCAAGGACTGCGCCGCGAAGGGCGGGAAGGTCCTTTGACCTGACGCAGGCCGCACCAGGCCTCACGGTTCGGTGACGGCCTGCGGAATCGCGACACGTCGGTGTGACGCCTCCTTCGCTCGACACGGCAGTAGATTGCTCCGCGTCACGTTCATCGAACGATGCGTGCGCAACTTTCCGAAGGAGCGATCGAGATGAAGAAGTCCTACGTCATCGCCGCGGCATCCGTGTTCGCCGCCGGCGCGCTGGCCACCGCCGCCCACGCCCAGGGCACCAACAAGTGCTACGGCATCAACGCGTGCAAGGGCCAGAGCGCCTGCAGCAGCTACAAGACGTCCTGCAAGGGCAAGAATGCCTGCAAGGGACAGGGCATGGTCGTCACCGGCACGCAGCTCGAGTGCAGCGCCCTCGGCGGCAGCCCGACCAACTGATCGCCGCGCCGCCGGCGGCGTATTGCCGTGGGCGCGCTGAAAGGGCGCCATCCCTCCCCGTCAATGGCGCCCTTTCTTTCGCCGGCCGTACGGCTGGCTCGGGCCGCGGATCAACGGGCAGCGATCACGCCTGAGTCAACTTAGTTTGACGCGCGCCGAACATCCCTGGGCAGCCCGTCGCCGTAGACCGGATGCAGGGTCGATCCTGCCGCACCGGTTTCCGATGCGAAGCATGCCAGGGAGCAGACAATGACCAAGCGCACGATCATCGCGACCGCCGTTTCCATCTTCGCGGCCGGCGGCCTCGTGACGGCCGCCCATGCGGAGGGCGTGAAATGCAGCGGCACCAACGCCTGCAAGGGACAGAGTGCGTGCAAGAGCGGCAGCAGCGCCTGCAAGGGGCAGAATGCGTGCAAGGGGCAAGGCTGGTCCGAGGCGACGAACGCCGCCGACTGCACGACGAAGGGCGGCAAGGTCCTGTAACGAGACAATCGGCGCGGCGCCGGGCATTTCGAGCGAAATGCCCGGTTCCGTCCGCCCGTTGAACAATCCAGTGACGCCAGCCATAGTTTTTCGTTCTTGGAAGCACGATCAGGGGAGCATGATTCCATGGACAGGAAAGTCATCGTCAGCGCAGCCGCCGCGCTGTTCGCCGCCGGCACTCTCGTTCCCGCGGCCCATGCCCAGTCGACGAACAAATGCTACGGGGTCAATTCCTGCAAGGGGCAAGGCGCGTGCGCGAGCTATCGCACGTCCTGCAAGGGCAAGAACGCCTGCAAGGGCCAGGGCATGACCATCACCGGCACGACGCTCGAATGCACGGCCAGGGGCGGCGCGCCGACGCCTTGATGCCGGCTGCCGCCGGCCATCGATCGACCGCCGCCTGCGGCTTCGACCGCGGCGCCCGTCTTCGCTCGGGAGTATAGTGCGGCCATGAACGACATCGGTTTCGGCCTCGGCCTGCGCCATGAGCACTATGAGGAGATCGTCGAGACTCCCGGCAAGGTGTCGTGGTTCGAGGCGCTGAGCGAGAACTACATGGTCGAGGGCGGCATGCCGCTGCACTGGCTCGACCGCTTCCGCCGCGACTACCCGATCGCGCTGCACGGCGTATCGATGTCGATCGGCTCGATCGACCCGCTCGACCAGGACTATCTCCGCGACCTGAAGCGGCTGATCGAGCGGGTGCAGCCGCTATGGGTTTCCGACCATCTCTGCTTCACCGGCCTGCGCGGCATCAACCTGCACGACCTGTTGCCGCTGCCCTACACCGAGGAGGCGCTCGACCACGTCGCCGAACGCGTGATGCGCGTGCAGGACCATCTCGGCCGCCGGCTGGTGCTGGAGAACGTGTCGAGCTACGTCACCTACGCGGCGTCCGAGCTCACCGAATGGGAGTTCATCGCCGCCCTCGCGCAGCGTGCCGATTGCGAGGTGCTGCTCGACGTCAACAATGTCTTCGTCAGCGCCTTCAATCACGAGTTCGATCCGAAGGATTTTCTCCGTGGCATCCCGCGCGAGCGCGTGCGGCAGTTCCATCTCGCCGGCCACACCAACAACGGCAGCCACATCGTCGACACGCACGATCATCCGATCGTGGCCGGCGTGTGGGAACTCTACGCCGAGGCGGTACGCCTCTTCCCGGGGGTGCCGACCATGATCGAGCGTGATGCCAACATTCCTCCCTATGCCGAGCTGCTGGCCGAGCTCGACGTCGCACGCGGCATCGCGGCCGAAGCGACGCGGCAGGCGGTCGAGCCACGCGCGGCGGCGGAATGAGCGGCGCGAACACCGGCTCGCTGGCCGACCTTCAGCGCGCCTTCCAGGACTATGTGCTGCAGAGCGGCGATGGCTTCACCGGTGCGGTGCGCGACACCACCAAGGCCGACCGGACGACCCTGCTCGACGTCTATCGCGACGGCTATGCACTGCGCCTGATCGAGGTGCTGACCATCGACTATCCCGGCGTGCTGGCGATGGCCGGCGCGGCCGATTTCGACCACATGGCGCGTGCCTATATCGCGGCGCATCCCTCGCGCCATCCCAACGCGCGCTGGGTCGGAAGGCATCTCGCCGAGTTCCTCGCCTCGACCCCGCCCTACGATGGATCGCCCGCCGCCGTCGAGATGGCTCGGTTCGAATGGGCCCTGGGCGAGGCGTTCGACAGTCCCGACCGGGAGCCGGTCGGGGCCGACGCCATCATGTCAGTCCCGCCCGAGGCATGGGAGACGATCTCCTTTGCTCCCCTGCCCTCGCTCCGCCGCCTGGCGTTCGCCTTCGACGTGCCGACGAGCTGGCAACGGCGCGAGGAAGTCGAGCCCGGCGCGCTCGAGGTCGCCGCGCTGGCCGAGCCGGTCGAATGGGTGATCTGGCGACCCGAGCTGATGACCAACTTCCGCTCGCTCGAAGCGGACGAAGCGGCGATGCTCGAGGCCTTGATCGCAGGCCGGCCTTTCCCGGCGCTGTGCGAGGCGCTGCTCGAGCATGTCGAGGAAGACCAGGCCCCCGCCCGCGCCGCCGGCCTGCTGCGCTCCTGGGTCGAGGAAGGGATGATCGGCGCCTTCAGCCATTGAGCGCTGCTTGCCCCTGTCCGGACGGACCCGCTATAGAAGCGCGATCTGCGGACGTGGCGGAACCGGTAGACGCAACGGACTTAGACAGACGGTTTGAGTGCTCGGCGGGAAACCGGCGATGCAGAACTGCTCAAAGTCGGGGAAACCTTCAACGGCAATCCCGAGCCAAGCCCGGCAACGGGAAGGTGTAGAGACTAGACGGGCAGCACCTACAGCGAACGCCAGGGTGAAGGGATAGTCCAGACCACGAACGACCAACCTGCCGAACGGCTCGATGGTGCGGCGGCGAAAGCCGAAGTGGTATGAAAATCCGTAGAGGGCAACCTCGTGAGGGTTCGAGTCCCTCCGTCCGCACCATGACTCTCGAAGATCTACCGCGATGGGGTGTTGCCATTGGCGCGTCGCCTGGGCTGGCCGCGACTCGCGCCCGTGGGCATGATGCCAAGCGAGGCATTCGAGCGATGCATCTTCGTCGTCGACGCTACCGCTTTCTTGTCCTGCCTGGCCAGCGCCTCGATGATCTCCTCATGCTCGCGGATCGTGCGGATGCGCGACTCGGGTAGCGTCAGCTTGCCGGCGATATAGACGTCGTTCATCGTCCACAGTCGCTCGACCTCCCGCAGGATGAGCTTGTAGTGCGAGAGACCGAACAGCTTCATGTGGAACTGGCGGTTGATCGCGATCATCTCGGCCCAGTCGGCGCGCGGCGCGAGCGCCGCCATCTGGCGGTTCAGGGAGCGCAGCTCGGTGACCTCGTCTTTGGTCGGCCAGTCCATCGACTTGATCAGCTCGCTCTCCAGCAGATCGAGCATGCAATGGAGCTGATAGAGCTCCTCCGGCATGCGCTTGGCGACGAAGTATCCTCGGTTCAGGTGATGGTCCAGAAGGCCTTGGTCGGCGAGGATCGTCAGGGCCTCGCGCAACGGCACGCGACTCACCCCGAAGTCCTCGGCGACTTCCTCTTGCCGAATTTGTTCTCCCGGCAGAAGCAACCCGCGGGCGATCCGTGCCCTGAGCTCACGTTGGAGGCGCTCGACCGCGCCCTTGGTTTCGACGTCCTGCTTACGCGCTTTCATGACCACGGCCGCCTCGACCGGCCGCCGGCAGTATGCACCAAGGGTCGGCGAATCGTAACCTCCGCCCGGACCGATGCGGCCATGCCGGCGACGAGCCCGAGCGCGCCGGTCTAGCGGCCCCGGCGCGGGCCCTTCGCCGTCGACCGCGGCGCGACGGCGGCGTGCCCTGCCGGTCGGTCCGCGGAACTGGCACGCAGTTGCTCGACCATCGTGACGAGGCGCGGGCCCCATGTGCTTTCTATCGACTTGCGCGTCAGCACCGACTTGGGTGCCGTCATGTTGAACGCGAGGATGTGCCGCCCGTCCGGGTGGAGATAGGGGACACCGACCGCGTTCGAGCCCGGATCGAGCGCGCCGAGCGAAATGCAGAACCCCCGCTGCCAGACGTCGGCGACGGCCTGTTCGACATTGCGCCGGATATCCGCCGCGCGGTCGGGATATCTCTCCTCGAGCCGCCGGAGCGTCTCCGCCCGATCGTTGATGCTCATGGTCGACAGGCACGCCCAACCCATGGCCGTGAACGCCACCGGCACGCGGAAACCGACCTGGGGCTGCTGCGAGTAGGGTCGCTCCCCAAGCGCCGACTCCACGAACACCACATTCAGCCCATCGAGCATGCTCAAGCCGACGACGGCGTTGGCCTCCCTCGCAAGCTGATCCATGAGAGGCCGCGCGGTCGTATGGACGCGCAGCTTGGACATCAACGAATGGCTCAGCGCGAGAACCCGTGGTCCGATCTCGTACTTCCCGAGCTGATCGGCATAGTTCAGATAGCCGAGATCGGTCAGGGTCGCGGTGATCCGAGAGACCGTAGAACGCGGGATGCCCGTCCTGTGCGCGATTTCCGCATTGCCGAGGAACTGGTCGCCTGCCGTGAAGGCCGTCAGGATATCGAGGCCCCGGCCAGCCGCGCGGTTGAACTCGACCCGCTCGAATGCCTGACGCTCGCCTGAAGCCCGTCCGCTCTCGCGCGCGAGCTGTCGTCTTGGCAACTCGGTTCTCCTCTTTCAGCCCCTACCACGCCACCGGCTTGGCGGAACTATATTCGGTATGGGCTGGCTCGGCCAGCATCGCCTCCTGTCGCGGCACCGCGGCGCGCAGGCACCACCGTGCTACGCCCGTCGCATGTTCACGCGTCCCACCTGTCCCGCGGACGTCAGCCCGGCATAACCTTCCACCTTGTCGAGATCGATGACCACGGCCACGCCCAGGCGGGCGAAATCGTGATCCTGCTCGACCTTGGCCGCTCCCGCGAAGATCCTGCGTCGGTCCTCCTCGTCGATGGCGATCCACGCCCGCCCCTGGAACTGGAAGGTCGCTTTCCTGTCCTCATCGCGATCAGCGCCACCTTCGGATTGCGCTCGATCGCCGCCAGCAGACCACCGCCTGCATTTCGTACCCAGAGCGCGAGCTGAGTGTCGCTGAACACCTGCGTCGAGCCGCGGAACGACAGTACCGGCTGGTCGTTCGCATCGACGTACGCAAAGAGCATGGGACGCTGGCCCGCCAGAGCGCCGTTGACCGCCTCTCTGACCTCGGCGGTCAGCTGCAACGGCGTGGTCGGCGCGGGTCGCATCGGTAACAGGGTCTGCTGCTCGATTCGGCATATGACGCTTCCTCGGCAGCGCAGAAGCAGCACGTTGCCGGGATGCGGCGCGGTCGGCGGCATCCTCAACGTGAGCTGAACGGCGTCTCCGTTCGTCACGGCGTCGACGGTTTCGGCCTGGCGAAAGACGCGTCCCGTTGCCTCGTCGAGCAAACGCCCGATCACACCCTCGCGCCCCTTGATTTCGACATTGAGCGCGTTGAACGACGCTTCCTCCGTCAGCAGCGACGACAGCGCTTCCGCTCCAGCTCGGATCGCCGCAACGAATTGCGCGGCGACATCCCCGGGGGTTGTCTTCCCTCCCCCTTCCGCTCCGCGTTCGAGGGGCGGGCCTTGTTGCATCCGGACCATGCGGCCGGCTCCCGGACTTCAGATGATCAGCCCGACGTCGGCCGCCGCGGCGGTTCCCGGAATCGCACGGCGGGCGGTCTCGCTCAGCGCCTTCCAATCCGATCCGGCCGGATAGCGCACGGTCGCCGATCGGACCTTGTCGAGCTCGACGTTGTCCACGTTCGGCGGAAGTTTGCCTTCGTCGCGAAGTTTCGTTGCCGCGTTGATCAGCTGCCGCCTGACCGTGACGATCATCGCATCCGAGGCGCTGAGATGCTCCTTCGTGCGGTCGTAGATCGCCTGGCCGGCATCGTTTGTCATGAGTTCGGTCATGGCGCGATCCTGCAGGTTTCCGACGAACGGGATGCCGACGAACATCAGCTCGTTCTGCAGCTTCATGTCCCGCCCGTAGTCGTTGCGCTTGTTGGCCTTGGTCATGAAGTACGTGCGCGGATCGTTGGTGCGCTCGATATAGCCGCCGACCTCGTCGAACAGTGCGCCTTGCGCACGCCTGACCTCGTTGGACAGACGCTGCGTCGGATGTCCGGTGTGCATGATCAGCATCGCGTGCTCATCGTCCAGCGGCACGAACGAGCGCAGGTTCACGTTGCCGTCACCGGTCGTGATCATCGTGTGGAAGGGAAAGATGAACTGGTTGACGCGGTGCCATTCGCTGCCGTCCTTCAGGATGCGCTTGGCGGAGTAGTACGCGCCGTATTCGGTCGCGACGACATCGAGCAGCGGCGGTTTGCCGGTCGGATTCCAGAACCCGCGGACACCCTTCTCCGGCTTCGGGCTGTCCTCGTGCAGGCGGCGATGCACCCAGTCGAGATGGGCGGAATCGAGATCGCCCTCCATGTTCTGCAGCCAGTTCGCCTCCTCCATCATGACGCGCGGCGCGGCGACATAGTCGGGCGGCAAGGTGTTGATCTCGAACAACGGGAAGGGCGGGGGTTCCTGGCGCGACCCGAGATAGACCCACACCATGTGGTTGACCTCGTGGCAGGGATAGGCCCGCGCCTTGATGTTGGCGCAGAAGCGCTCGCGCCGTTCCGGCTGCTCGGTCGGCGTATCGAGGCATTTGCCGGTGATGTCGAACTTCCATCCATGATAGGCGCAGCGCAGGCCGCCTTCCTCGTTGCGCCCGAAATAGAGGCTTGCGCCACGATGGGGACAGAACTCTTCGAGAGCGCCCATCCGCCCCTGGCTGTCGCGGAACATCACGATCCGTTCACCCAGCAGCATCATGCGCTTCGGCGGGCTATCGGGTGCCGGGAACTCGTCGGACGGCAGGGCTGGAATCCAGTATTGCCTCATCAGCTCGCCCATCGGCGTGCCGCGTCCGACCCGGCAGATCAGCTCGTTGTTCTCTTTCGACAGCATGTTTCACTCCTTGGCTTTTCGTGACGCCGTTGCGAGACCAAAATTGGTATGTCTCAAAACCGGAATTACCTTCCATATTTGATTCGTGTATACGCGAGTTTTGCTGTACACGCCAACGCATTGTGGGAAATCCAGATGGTTTGTGCGCCATGACGAGCAGAGTGGCAGTCCGCGTCGCCGCGATCGGCCGGGAAACCGAAACCGTCAGACGGATCGAGCTGAAGCCGCTCGACGGCGCGCTGCCGCCATTCACGGCGGGAGCGCACATCGATGTCCACCTGCCGGTCGGAATGAGCCGCAGCTACTCTCTTCTCAACTCCCAGGACGAGGCCCACCGCTACGTCATCGGCGTCTACCGCGAACCCGACGGCCGCGGCGCCTCGCGCTACCTCCACGAGCAACTGGCCGTGGGCGACGAGCTTGTCGTCTCGTCTCCGCGCAACCTGTTCCCACTGGACGAGGAGGCCGCGGACTCCATTCTCATCGGCGGCGGCATCGGGGTTACGCCGCTGCTTTCCATGGCCAAGCGGCTGGATGCCCTGAACCGGTCGTGGCGGCTGCACTATTGCTGCCGCAGCCGCCCGCTGGCGGCCTTCGAAGACGAACTCTCGCTTCATGGCAATCGCGTGAAAGTGCGGTTCGACGACGAGCAGCGGGGCTTCCTCGACATCGAGAGGCAGATGCGGGCCCTGCCCGGCGCCCACTTTTACTGCTGCGGCCCCAAGCCGATGCTCGAGGCCTTCCGCGGCGCCGCGCGGGCTGCGGCCCTGCCGCCGGCGCAGGTCCATCTCGAGGACTTCCAGCCGGTCTCCGATCGGACGGAACAGGGCGGCTTCACGGTCGAGCTGAAGCGAAGCGCTCGGGCCTTCCATATCCCGCCCGGCAAATCCATCCTCGAGACGCTGCACCAGGCCGGCGTCACGGCCACCTCGTCATGCGAAGTCGGCATCTGTGGCGAGTGCCAGGTGAGCGTCCTCGAAGGGATACCCGATCATCGCGATCAGGTGCTCAGCGATGCCGAGCGCGCCGGCAACAGGCTGATGATGATCTGCTGTTCCGGCAGCAAGTCCGACAAGCTCGTGATCGATCTCTGAGAGAGCCCAGGCCGGTGAAGACATCCTTCGCCGGCCGCGGACCGAGAGCGCTAATCCTTGCTCTGGAGCGCGTGGTAGCGGAACCGGCGCCGCGCCTCCGTAAGCCGCATCCCGGACCGGACGGCTTCGCGAATGCCGTTCTCGGCTTCCTCGATCGCCTCCGCCGCTTCCAGCACCGCCTGCTCGTGCGCTTGCGGAATGACCAGCACCCCGTCGGCGTCGCCGCGCAGGATGTCACCGGGCACCACTCGTGCATTGCCGATGTTCACCGGCACGTTCGTCGCCTCCACCTGGACGCGATCCTTGCCGGTGCGCATCCAGCGATCCTTGCTGAACATGGGATAGCGTAGCTCCAGGGCCAGCGACACGTCGCGGCACACGCCGTCGATGACCGTCCCGCCGATGCCGCGGCGGCTCGCTACCTCGGTCAGAATGTCACCCCATACCGTGGCGTCTTCCCGCCCGCCATTGTCGAGCACCGCGATGCTGCCGACAGGCATGTCGTCGATATAGTCGCCGACCGTTCCGGGCGGGTTGGCCGCCGGGCCATACAGCAGCGTGAAGGCACGGCCGCACAGCCGGAACGCCGGGTCCAGCGGCTTGATCCGGTAGCACTGCCCGGCAATGCCGAGCCTGTCGAGCGCATCACTCAACGTTGCCGTATCGAGCGCGGCCGCACGCGCCACGTTGCGATCGGCGGCCTTCTCCGTCTTTTCCATTACTTCCTCAGCATGTGTTCGTAGTCGCCGCCCATGACCCGGCCGATCGGCGTGCCGGCCCGGATCGCCTTGGCCATCGCCGCTTCGCGCGCGGCGATCGTCTCCGCCGCGTCGAGAACATCCTCGATCCGGGCGGCGGGAATCAGCGCGACGGCACTGCGGTCGGCGATGACGAGGTCGCCGGACTCCGCCCGCACCCCGCCGATC
The DNA here is from genome assembly GCA_945957125.1 of uncultured Rhodospirillales bacterium. Lineage (GTDB taxonomy): Bacteria > Pseudomonadota > Alphaproteobacteria > Reyranellales > Reyranellaceae > Reyranella. The sequence goes on from CAMFJT010000021.1 coordinate 12,418, forward strand.
GACACCGTCACGTCGGTACCGAGCTCGACGATCCGGCCGCGCGCGGTACGAGCGGTCAGGCTCCGCCCGAAGACGGAAAAGCCGAGCTCACGCGCCTCGTCGATATCGCGCACCGGACCGTCGACGATGACGCCGGCCACGCCGCGGACCATGGCGCCGAGCGACAGCAGGCCGCCCCAGCTCCCCGCCTCGATGCCGGAGCGCTGCTCGACGACGATCACGTCGTCGGGACCGCCCTTCTCGATGGCGGTGCTGCAGAGGTGTCTCGGCACGCCGCCGGGCGGCTCACCGACCCCGAGGCGGACCGTGATGACCCGGCCGGCGATCCGCCCGGCTCCGGACTGCTGCGCGATCCCGCCGATCGCGCTCGGCAGGCCGAGCCGGTCGAGGGCGTCCGAGACCGCGCAGGCATCGAGCCGCCGCAAGCGGGCGACGGCCTCGGACACGCGGGGCACTATCGGGCCTTGGCCGGCTTCCAGCCGGCCAGCCGCGTCTTGTAGAGAGCCACGATGTTGTCCTCGAAGACCGCCTTCTGGTCCTTGGGCGAGAGCAGCTCCTCGAGCACGGGCTTGAGATCGTCGAAATCGCGCCCGGTCGCCGGGTCCTTCGCGCTTCCCGTGCCGGGCTTCTCCGTCGCGAAGAGTACCCGTTCGGGTCCGACGACCTTGAAGAGCAACTCGAGAGCATCCTTGTCGTAGGTGCAGGTGTCGAAATGCAGCTGCTTGAGCTTGTCGTCGAAATACATGCCGCCCTTGCGCACCGTCCAGGCCCGGAACCGCCCCATGTGATAGGGAATCGCCCCGCCGCCGTGCGGCACGATCAGCTTGAGCGAGGGGAAGCGCTCGAACACGTCGGAGTCGAGCAGCGAGATGATCGCGATGCTCTCCTCGTTGATGAACTTCAGCGTATAGGATTCTCGGGGCTGGCAGCTGCTCGCCGAGTGGATCAGCGCCGGGGTGTCGAGCTCGACCATCTTCGCGTAGAGCGGATCCCAGAACCGATCGCCGAGGCCCGGCGGCGGCTCGCCGTCACCCTCGGTCGGGTCCGGATTCAGCAGGCACCCGATGAAGCCCAGCTCCTTCACGCAGCGCTCGAGCTCGGCCAGCGTGTTCTCCGGCGAGGTGCGCCCGTGCTGCGGCAGGCCCGCGACGCCGCGCAGGCGGTCGGGGAACATCTGCACCTGCCGATGGATCAGGTCGTTGCAGTGTCGCGTCCAGAGCTGCGTGAGCCGCGCCGGCTTCAGGCCGTGCATCTGCATGTACGGCCGCGGCGACAGGAACTGCACATCCGTGCCGACGCTGTCCATGACCTTGAGCAGCCCCTCGGCCGCGGCTCTTACCGACGCCTCCGGAAGCGTCGCTGCACCCGAGGGATTGGTGCGGCTCGACACCAGCTCCGCCATGTAGCGATAGCTCTCCGGCGGCAGGACGACGTGTGCGTGCGAATCGATGATCATGCCTTTGACTCTCCTGAGCGTTGACGTGTGGGACGATGACGGCCGTGGCTACTCGCCGCTGATGACATTGCCGACGCGGGCCCAGCGCCCGTCACGGAACTGCTGGACCTGGAAGTGGCTGATCACCCCGTAGTTGTCGGGCGTCGTGTGCACCGTCACGCCGGGAAGCAGCAACGGCACCGGCGGCGCGTTGAGGTTGCTCGCGATCTTCATGATATTGGCGCGGGTGAGCTCGTCCTTCGCCTGCTTGAGGACGTACTGGACCAGCGACGAGGCGACGTAGCCGACGAGGTAGCCGGTGTCGGCCGGGTTGCCCTTGGGCAGGTTGGCCTTCAACCAGCTCTGATAGGCCTGCACCTCGGCGTCGTTCGTCCAGGTCGGGTCGAACGGATCCTTAAGGTAGGCCGTCGAGATCACTCCTTCGGCGCGATCGAAGCCTGCCGGCCGGAGCACCGACTCGATCCCGGACGACGTGCTGCAAACGACGTGCAGCGGCTTCCAGCGGAGATCGTAGCGCGCCTTGATCTGCATGGCGCCGAACTTCTGCGTCCCGGCGAAGTAGAAGACGTTGGCGCCGGAGGCCTTGGCAGCGATGACCTGAGAATCCACCGTGGGGTCGGTCACCTCGAACGTCTGCTCGCTGACGACGAGAGCCTTGAGCTTGTCGCCGAGCCCCGACTTGAAGCCGTGAATGAAGTCCTTCCCCAGATCGTCGTTCTGCGACAGCAATGCGATCTTCGGATCCGGGACGCTGGAGACGACATAGCGGGCGAGCGCGCGCCCCTCCGCCGCGTAGGACGGCAGCATCGCCATCGTCCAGGGGTATTTCTTCGGATCGCTGAAGCGGCTGGCGCCCGTGGCGATGAAGAGCTGAGGGACCTTCTTGTCGTTGAGGAACCTCTGGACCGCGGCGTTCGTCGGCGTGCCGACAGAACCGTAAAGGAACAGGCACCGTTCGCCCTCGACGAGCTTGCGGGTCATCTCGACGGCCTTCGGCGGGCTGTAGCCGTCATCCAGCGAGAGCAGCCTGATCTTGCGGCCGTTGACGCCGCCCGTCCTGTTGACGTCCTCGAAGAACGCGATCGACGCGTGCCCGACCGTTGCCGCCGCCGAAACGGGGCCGCTGTAGGGCTGCGTCTGTCCGAGCACGATCTCGCTCGCCGATGCGCCCGGATCGTAGTTGCCGCGCGCCGCAGCGGCGCGAGGCAGAGCCACGAAGGTCGCCAACCCTCCTAATGCAGCCCGACGGAACATGCGTGCTTCCTCCCTTCTCCGGTCTTGTTCTGGTTGCGCCGACGTCGTCCGTTATTGACCGTCCAACAGATCGTATGCCAAATTGTATTCAAAATTGGATCATGTCAAGGAAGCTGGCGATCGAACGACGGAGTTCGATGTGGACGCGCTTACCGAGGCGGGTTCAGAACGGCCCAAGGCCGAACGGCCGGCACCGGTGGCCACAGAAGGGAAAGAAGGACCGCATGGCACGGATTGTCCTGGGAGTTGGAACCTCGCACAGCCCGCTGTTGACCCTGGACGGTTCGCGCTGGGCAGAGCGCGCCAGGGACGACTTCAAGAACCAGCGTCTCAATATGTCCGACGGCCGCTGGCTGGCGTACGATGCGCTGGCCGCGGAGGTGGCCAACCGCTACGCCCCGGAATGCACGACGGAGCAGTTCGTCGCCAAGTCGCGGATCTGCCAGCAGGCGCTCGATCGCATCGCCGACGACCTCGCGGCGGCGGAACCGGACGTCGTCGTCATTATCGGCGATGATCAGGACGAGCTGTTCGGACCTGCGAACATGCCGGCCATATCGGTGTTCTACGGCGAGAAGGTCGCGATGCGGCCGCGGCTGATCGACGGCGCATCGCCCTCCTGGCTGCCGACCGTGGCCAAAGGCTACGCCATGGACGGAGCCTACGAGTTTCCCGGCGCGCCGGCATTTGCTCTCGACCTGATCGAGGGCTTCATCGCATGCGGCGTCGATATCGGCGCGTCGGCCAGGGTCGACGATCCGCGCACCGCGGGATTCGGTCACGCTTATGGCTTCGTCGTGCAGCGACTGTTCCGCGGCCGGACCATTCCGATCGTCCCGATCCTCCTCAATACCTACTTTCCCCCGAACGTTCCCACTCCGGCCCGCTGCTACGCCATCGGTCGACATCTCCGGTCTGCGATCGAGCGCAGCACCACCGCCCATCGTGTCGCCGTCGTCGCCTCCGGCGGGCTCAGCCATTTCGTGGTCGACGAAACGCTCGACCAGGAGGTGGTCGACGCGCTGGTCAGCGGCAACAGCGCGGCGCTCGAACGCTTGCCGGTCCGCGCCCTCAGTTCCGGATCATCCGAGATCCGCAACTGGATCGCCATGAGCGGCGCGATCGAAGGTCTGACGAGCAGTTGGTTCGAGTACCAGCCGCTGTACCGCACCCCCGCGGGAACCGGCATCGGGGTCGGCTTTGGAACCTGGAAATAGGAGGAAACCTGCATGAGCAAGAGACGGAGCATCGAGATCGATGGGTTCGCCCATGGCGCCAATCCCATTCCCGCAGCCTCACGCGTCGGTAACATGGTCATGACAGGCGGGGTCTACGGCGCGGATCCCGAAACGCGCAAGATTCCCGACAATGCCGCGCACCAATGCCGCTTCATGTTCGATACCCTGCGCCGGATCCTCGCGGCCGCGGGCGCGTCCGCCGAGGACGTGCTCCGCATCACGGTCTATATCAAGGATAACTCTGTTCGCGACGTCATCAATCCGGAGTGGACGGCACTCTTCCCGGATCCGCACTCGCGCCCTGCCCGGCACACGCTGATCAATCCCTACCTTGCGGGAAACATGCTGATCCAGTGCGACGCGCTGGCGGTCATCACCGACTAGGCGCGGACCGCTTGCCGGTCCGCCGGCATCCCGCCCTCATGCTGCTGGCGGATCCCAGATGAGCACGCGCACCGGCGTCGGGTCGAAGCCGTTGCACGGGTTGTTGATCTGCGGACAGTTCGAGAGAATGAAGATCACGTCCATCTCGGCCGTCACATCGATGTGGTTGCCGGGCGCCGAGATGCCGTCGACCAGCGTGAAGTCTCCCGACGGATCGATCGGCACGTTCATGAAGAAGTTCAGGTTGGCGACGAGGTCGCGCTTGGCCATGCCGTAGCGCGAGAGCTCGAGCAGGAAATTCTCCCGGCAGGCCGGCTGGTATCGCGCCGCCTCGCCGAAGCGCACGGCATTGCTCTCGCACGAGCAGCAGCCCGCCGACGTGTCGTGCCGGCCGCAGCTGTCGGCGGTGATGCGCGCCATGATCCGGCCGCGGTTGGAGAGCAGCCGCGTGCCGAGCCCGACATAGGCCGAGCCCTGTGCGCGTAGCGTGTCCTGGGCGCTGTAGCGCTCGGCCGTGTCCGCCACGCAATAGAGCAGCGCATCGACCGCCTGCTGGCCCTCGATGTCGACGACGCGCAGCGTCTGTCCGGCCTTCAGGCGGCAAGACCAGGGACGCCCGGCCGGAACGTCGTGCACGAAAATCGCGTCGGCCGGATCGGGCAGCAAACGTTCCTGCTCAGCCATGGCGGCGGTCCGTGAAGTCGAAGGCGCGGGCGATCTCCGGCGTCATCGTGCGGCAGGCATCGTCCGCCGCCGGCGGCGGTGCGCGATGGCGCACGACGATCACCGGGTCGCCGGCCGCCGGAGGTGCCGGATCGAGCGGATGGGCACAGTTCGACAGCACCAGCACGAGATCCATCTCGGCACGCAGATCGACGAAATCGCCGGCCTTCTTGCGGTCTGCGTTCCACACGAAGCGGCCTTCCCCGTCGAGCGCGACCGGCGCGAAGAAGGTCACGCAGGCGGGAATGTCGCGCAGACCGAGGCCGAGCTTCGAGGCCGCGGCGAGGAAATTGTCATGCGTGTTGCGCGAGGCCTCGCCGGTGACGGCCCGCGCCGAGGCCGGCGTCGAGCCGCCCACCAGCAGGTCGTGCGCACCGGCGGTGTCCTCGATCAGCGACAGGAACACGTGGCCCATGTCGGTCAGGATGACCCGCCCTTTCGACAAGGCGGCACTCCACTGGACCTTCGCCGTGTCGGCGCAATTGAGCCGTTCCGACATGTCCCGCTCGCACCAGCCGATCACCGATACGCTCGACCGGCCCGAGGTATCGACGATCCGGAGCGCCTCGCCGCGGCGCAGTCGTACCGTGTGGTACCAGCCCGCCGGAACGCTCTCGGTGGCGATCATCGCGTCCGGGCCAATCGGCGCCGCGCCGATCGCGGTCACGGGCGGCAGCGGCCTGGAGGTCGCGCCCTGCCCGGCCGCACGAAGCGCCTCGTAGCGGCGACGATTGGATTCGGCGATCTCCTGCTTCGTCATGCGCACATTCTGACACATTGCGATGACGATCCGTGAGCAAGATGCGCGCCGGCACGCAACCGGCAACGCCTCCAGTCGTTCCTTCCGCGACGAATTCCGGCAGAGCCAGGAGGAGAAGGCGCATGTCCACTGTCCTTTACGAACGGCGCCGCTGGCTCCTCGCGACTGCCGGCGCTCTGGTCCTCGCGACGCCGGCACTCGCCGACCACCGCCGCCAGGCAACCCCGAAGACCAAAGCCACGGAAGCGGGAATAACCGCGACGGAGCGATTGATGCGCGACAGCGGGGTGGTGCTGCGCATCCTGTCGATCTACGAAGCCGGCGGCCGGCGCCTGGGCGGCGGTGAGGATATCGAGCCCGCCATCTTCACGCAGGCCGCCGAGACGATGCGCGACTTCGTGCACGCCTACCACGAAAAGCAGGAAGACGAGCAGGTCTTCCCGCGTTTCAAGCAGGCCGGTCGCATGGTCGAGCTGGTCGACGTCATGATGGCCCAGCACGCCGCCGGCCAGAAGCTCACCGCGACGATCCTCGACCTTGCGCCGAAGAGCGGCAGCAAGGCTGAACGCCAGTCGATGATCGACGCCATGCAGGCCTCGATCGTGCTCTACCGACCGCACGTCGCCCGCGCCCTCACCGACGTGCTCCCCACCCTGCGCACGCTGGTCACCCCCAACGAGTTCGACGAACTTGGCGCGGCGCTGGAAAAGGACGAGGCCGAGAAGCTCGGCAAGGATGGGTTCGACAAGATGGCCAAGAAGGTCGCTGCACTGGAGAAGCGCATCGGCATCAACGACCTCAGCGTCTTCACGCCGAAGTCCTGATCTCTAGTCGTTAACCCCTGTAGTGGCAGGCCACCCAGTGACCCGGCCGCTTCTCGACCAGCTCGGGCGAGCGCTGGCTGCAGTCGGGTTTCGCGATCGGGCAACGCGTATGGAAGTGGCAGCCTGACGGCGGACGGATCGGATTGGGCACGTCCCCTTGCAGCATGATGCGCTTGCGCTTCACCGTCGGGTCGGGGATCGGCACGGCCGACAGCAGTGCCTCGGAATAGGGATGCAGCGGCGTGTCGTATAGATCGCGCGAGCCCGCGATCTCGACCACGCGGCCGAGATACATCACCGCGATGCGCGTGGAGATGTGCTCCACCACCGACAGGTCGTGCGCGATAAAGAGATAGGTGAGCCCGAACTTCTCCTGCAGGTCCTCGAGCAGGTTGATGACCTGGGCCTGGATCGACACGTCGAGCGCCGACACCGGCTCGTCGCAGATCACCAGCTTGGGATCGACCGCCAGCGCGCGGGCGATGCCGATGCGCTGGCGCTGGCCGCCGGAGAACTCGTGCGGGAAGCGGCCCATGTGATCGGCCTGCAGGCCGACGGTCTCGAGCAGCTCGAGGACACGCTCCTCCAAGGCCTTGCGCGACTTGGCGAGGCCATGGATCTGCAGCGCCTCGCCGACGATGGCCCCGACGGTCAGCCGAGGGTTCAGCGACGCGTACGGATCCTGGAAGATGATCTGCATGTCACGACGCAGGGCGCGCATGGCGTCGGGCCCAAGGCGGGTGACATCCGCGCCCTGGAACCAGACCTCACCCGAGCTGGGTTCGATCAGCCGCAGGATGCAGCGCCCGGTAGTCGACTTGCCGCAGCCCGATTCGCCCACCAGCCCGAGCGTCTCGCCCTTGCCGATGTCGAAGCTCACCCCGTCGACGGCATGGACGCGATCGACCTCGCGCGCGAAGACGCCGCCCGACACAGCGAAGTGCTTCTTGAGATTCCTGACGGATAGCAGCGGCTCGCTCACGGCACGGCCCTCACAAGACACACGCGACGCGGTGGCCGGGTCCGACTTCCTTGAGCGGCGGCATCGCCTTCACGCAGACATCCATGGCGAACTTGCAGCGCGCCGCGAAGCGGCAGCCGACCGGCGGGTTGAGCAGGCTGGGCACGCTGCCGGGGATGGCCTCCAGCCTCTCCTTCTGCGCGGCAGCGCGGTCGACACGCGGGATCGAGCGGATCAGGCCCTGCGTATAAGGATGGCGCGGATTGCCGAACAGTGCCTCGACCGGCGCCTCCTCGACCACCTTGCCGGCGTACATCACGACCACCCGCTGGCACGTCTCGGCGACCACGCCCATGGCGTGGGTGATCAGCATGATCGACATGCCGAGCTTGTCCTTCATCTCCTGCATCAGCTCGAGGATCTGCGCCTGGATGGTGACGTCGAGCGCCGTGGTCGGCTCGTCGGCGATCAGGAGCTGCGGCTTGCACGACATCGCCATGGCGATCATCACGCGCTGCCGCATGCCGCCGGAGAACTGGTGCGGATAGTCGTGCACCCGCTTGCCCGGATTGGGGATGTTGACCAGCCGCAGCATCTCGACCGCACCGGCGATCGCCTGCTTGCGGCTGAGCTTGTCGTGTTGGCGCAGCACCTCGGCGATCTGGTCGCCCACCGTGTAGACCGGATTGAGCGAGGTCATCGGCTCCTGGAAGATGATGGCGATCTCGCGGGCCCGGATCTTGTCCATTTCCTGGGCGGGTACGGGAATGAGATCGCGGCCTTTCCAGAGAATCTCGCCGGCCTCGAAGCGGCCGGGCGGCATGTCGATCAGCTTGAGCACGGAGCGCGCCGTCACGGTCTTGCCGCAGCCCGATTCGCCCACCACGCCCAGCGTCTCGCCGCGATCGATATGCAGGTCGACGCCGTCGACGGCGCGCACCACGCCGTCGTCGGTCTTGAACCAGGTCTTGAGCCCTTTGATCTCGAGTAGCTTCTCGGCCATGGCGCTCACAGGACCCGGCGCGGATCGAGCGCATCGCGCAGGCCGTCACCGATGAAGTTGATGCTCAGCACTGCGAGGAAGATCGCGCCGCCCGAGAACAGCACCCAATGCGGCGCCATGTCCATCGTGTCCTTGGCGTCGAACAGCACGCGGCCCCAGGTCGGGATGTCCGGCGGGAAGCCGAGCCCGAGGAAGGACAGCGTCGATTCGGCGATGATGGCGGCCGCCACGTCGATCGTGCCGGCGACGATCACGGGGCCCAGCGCGTTGGGCAGGATATGGCGGACGACCTGGCGACTGTTCGAGGCGCCCAGCGCGCGGGCCGCCTCGATGAACTCCTTCTCGCGGATCGACAGGATCTGCGCACGCACCAGTCGCGCGACCTGCATCCAGCGCAGGCCGCCGATGACCGCGACCACCATGACGAACACGCCGCCCTCGGGGCCGAGCACCTTGGTGAGCGAATCGCGGAACAGGTAGATGATCAGGAGCAGCAGCGGAAGTTGCGGCAAGGCGAGGAACAGATCCGCGAGCCACATCAGCCCGGCATCGACGCTGCCGCGCGACATGCCGGCGATCGCGCCAACCAGCACGCCGACGAAGCAGGCGACCAGCATGGCTGCCAGGCCGACGGCCAGGGAGATGCGGCCGCCATAGAGCATACGCGCCAGGATGTCCTGGCCGAGATCGTCGGTCCCGAACGGGTGGGCAAGCGAGGGACCTTCGAGCTTTGCCGAGAAGTCGATCTCGTTGATCGGCACGCGCCATACCAGCGGACCGAGCACCACCGCCGCCACGATGAGGCCGAGGATGACGGTGCTCGCCATCGCGAGCTTGTGCCGGCGGAAGCGCCGCCACGCCTCGCGGCCGGGCGAGAAGCGCGCCTTGCGGGCGGGCGTCGCCGAGGCCGCCGCGACCGGCGGGTCAGCGGTAAGAGATACGGGGGTCGAGCCAGCCATAGAGCACGTCGGCGATGAAGTTGAAGAACACCACGAGGCACGCGAGCACGAAGGTGACGGCCATCACGACCGGCGTGTCGTTGGCGAGCATCGCCGAGATCAGCAGCGAGCCGATCCCGGGAACGCGGAAGATCTGCTCGGTCACCAGCGCGCCGCCGAAAATGATCGGCATCTGCAGGGCGACCAGCGTGACGACCGGAATGAGCGCGGTGCGCACGATGTGCCGGGTGATCACCCGGCGCTCGCCGATGCCCTTGGAGCGCGCCGTCGTGACGTAGTCGAGCCGCACCACGTCGAGCACGGCCGAGCGCACGTAGCGCACCAGCGAGGCGCCCTGGAACAGGCCGAGCACCAGCACCGGCATGATCGATTGGCGGACCTGCTCGACCACCCACTGCCAGCCGGTCACGTTGAGGTCGGCGCGATAGACCATCGGCAGCCATTCGAGCTTGACGCTGAACACGAGGATGAGCAGCAGGCCGGTGAAGAAGGTCGGCAGCGAGAAGCCGACGAAGGCCAGCGTGTTGGCGACCTGGTCGAAGATCGAATACGGCCGCGTGCCGGCCAGCACGCCGACCGGCAGGGCCACGACGATCGCCAGGAGCTGCGCCGCGCCAATCACCATCAGCGTGGTCGGCAGCCGCTGCAGGATCAGCGTGTCGACATCGATGCGGCTGGCGAAGGAGAAGCCCCAATCGCCGCGCGCCATGGCGGCGATCCAGTGCAGGTAGCGCATCCATACCGGGTCATCGAGGCCGAACTTCGCCCGCAGCGAGGCCGCGACCTCGGGCGGGATTGCCGGGTTGGCGGCAAGCTCGGCGAACGGGTCGCCCGGCGCCATCGCCAGCACGCAGAACAGGATGACGCTGATCCCGAGCAGGCTCGGGATCATCACCAGCAGCCGGCGGATCACATACTGGCGCGACACCGGAGGCGGCCCTCAGCCCTCCTTGTACCAGCTCTCGATATCCCAGGTGTTATTGTCCCAGCCGCTCATCTCGGCTTGCAGCTTGTTGCCGACCGCCGCCACGCCGGGGCGCGCGACGACCGGAATGACGACCTGGTTCGCGATCACGAGGTCGTTGGCCTTGATGAAGATCGCCGCCCGCTTGACCGGATCGAGCTCGTTCTGGCCGGCCTTGTAGTTGTCGTCGTACTCCTGGCTCTGCCAGCGCGTGATGTTGCGGCCCTGCCACTTGTTGGCCTTGGTCGCCGCCTCCCACGAGCAGAACTGGTTCATGAACAGCTCGGGATCGGGCTGCGTCATGGTCGTCGTGTACATCTGCAGGTCGGTATAGAAATGCGGATAGGTGTCGGGGTTCGCCACGTCGGACGAGAAGAATACCGACGCCGTCACCGCCTTGACCTCGATGTCGATACCCGCCTTCTGGCAGGCCTGCTTGATGATCGCCTGCGTCTTCTGCCGCGGCTGGTTGATCGAGGTCTGGAAGACGAACTTCAGCTTCTTGCCGTCCTTCTCGCGGATGCCGTCGGCGCCCTTCTTCCAGCCGGCCTTCTCGAGCAGCTCGTTCGCCTTGTCGATGTTGAACTCGAACTTCATGTTCTTCGAGTTGAACTTCTCCGGGTTGTTGACGAAGTTTGCCGTCGCGATGCCGGTCCGACCGTAGATGAACTTCTCGACCGAGGCCTTGTCGACCAGCAGGGTCAACGCCTGGCGGACCGCCGGGTCGCTCAAGGTCGGATGCTTGGTGCCGAGCCTGGAGCGCTCACCGTCGACCTCGGTCCATGGGTCGGTGGTGTTGAGCTGCATGTGCTCGATGTTGCCGCCGGGCGAGATGACGCAATGGCCCTTGCCGCCCTTCTCGAGGCGCAGGAGAATCTCGTCCTCGACCTGCATGTTCCAGGCGAAGTCGTATTCACCGGTCTGCAGCACGGCGCGGGCCGCGGAAACCGCGTCGCCGCCGCCCTTCATCTCGATCGCGTCGAAATGCGGCTTGTTGGCCATGTGGTAGTTCGGGTTGATCACGCCCGCCACCATGTCGCCCGGCTTGAAGTCCTTGAACATGTACGGCCCGGTGCCGACCGGCTTGAGGTTGGTCGGCGCCTCGCGCGACTTGGCGCCGGTGAAATCGGCGTACAGGTGCTTGGGAATGATCATGCCCTGGGTGCCGACGAAGGCATTGGCCCAGAACGGCGTCGGCTTGTCGAACTTGATGCGCACCGAATAGTCGTCGACCTTCTCGACGACGATGTCCTTGTAGTTGGCCACCGTGACCGCGGCCGTCGCCGGGTCCTTGGCGTATTCCCAGTTGAACACCACGTCGTCCGCCGTGAACGGCTTGCCGTCGTGCCACTTCACGCCCTGCTTGAGCTTCCACACCACCGACTTGCCGTCGGCCGCCAGCGTGCCGTCCTCCCGGTTCGGGATGGAAGCGGCCAGCACCGGCTTCATGTTGCCCTCGCCGTCCCAGTTGGCGAGCGGCTCGTAGAAGAGGCGCGAGCCGTCCTGGTCCTTGGTGCCCACGGCGAAATGCGGGTTGAGCAGGGTCGGGCCCTGCCACCAGAGCACCTTCAGCAACCCGCCGCCGCCGCGCTTGGTCGGCTTGTAGGTCGATTTCGCCTGCGCCATCGCCACGCCGGAATAGGCCAGGAGCTGGGTCGCCATCGGCGCCGTCAAACCCACCGCCACCATCCGCCGGACGAATCCGCGTCGCGACATGCGGCCGGTCTTCACGCCGTCGATCAAGCCGCGCAGTTCACGCTCGTTCATGACAACTACCCCCACTCTTGAGCCATCCCACAGCTGCTCTCGCTATCTTGCAAGATGCATGCAATCCTCCAATGAGAACAGGCTGGCACGCCGCCGTCAACGATGCCCCGCCTGCCAAAGGGGAGACTGTGCATGGCTTGGCTGTATCTTGTCGTCGCAGGGTTGTTCGAGATCGGCTGGCCGCTCGGCCTGAAGAAGGGCTGGGGACCGGACGGCGTCCAGGTCGGCTGGCTCCTTTTCGCCGTCTTCGCCATGACGATCAGCGGCGCGCTGCTGATGATGGCGCAACGCGCCATTCCAATGGGCACGGCCTACGCGGTCTGGACAGGCATCGGTGCCGTGGGCGCTTTCGTCACCGGCGTGCTGCTGTTCGGGGATTCCGCATCGGCCATGCGCATCGCCTCCATCGCGCTGATCGTCGCCGGCATCGTCGGCCTGAAGCTCGCCTGAAATCAAAGCAAGGAGGAAACACCATGCGCATGAAGGACAAGGTCGCCCTGATTACAGGGGCGGCCAGCGGAATGGGCGCGGCGACGGCTCGCCTGTTCGGCCGCGAGGGCGCAAAGATGGTCTTCGTTGCGGACGTCCTGGACAAGGAAGGCGCCGAGGTCGTCGATAGCATCGTCAAAGCCGGCGGCCGGGCGCACTATCTGCATCTCGATGTCACGAACGAGACGGAATGGACCTCCGTCATCGCCGCGATCGAGAGGGAAGTCGGCGGTCTCGACGTGCTGGTCAACAACGCCGGCATCTCCGGCTCGGCCGAAACGGACCTTTACGACACCGCGGCCTGGAACCGGCTGATGGGGATCAATTCGACGGGTGTCTTCCTCGGGATGAAGCACGGGATCGCCGCGATGAAGAAACAGGGCCGCGGCGGCTCGGTGATCAACCTGTCCTCGATCTCGGGCATCGTCGGCCAGGGCTATATCCATGTCGGCTACAACGCCTCGAAGGGCGCCGTGCGGCTGATCACCAAGGCGGGCGCCGCCCAGCATGGCCGCGACAACATCCGCGTGAACTCCGTCCATCCGGGGCTGATGCCGCCCATGCGCACCTCCGGCCGCACCGCCGATCCCGCGACCCGCGCCAAGACCCTCAAGGGCGTGCCGATGGGCCGGGCCGGCGAGGTCGACGAGGTGGCTTACGCCATCCTGTTCCTGGCCTCGGACGAATCGTCCTACGTCACCGGCGCGGAGCTGGTGGTCGACGGCGGATGGACAGCAGTCTAAACTGAGCCGATGGAGGATCGCGCGCACCCGACGTCGGGCTGGCGCGCCACGGCGCTTGCCGTGGCGCTGCTCGCGATCACCCTCAATTTCCTGCAGCCGCTCGCCCATGCCGCGCTGATGCGCGACGGCGCGCCGTCGAGCCTGTGGTCGGTCTTCTGCAAATCCGCACCCGAGGAACGCAACGGCCAGACGGGCTCCGCGCCGGTGGCTGCCGTCGATCACGATTGCTGCCTGGGCCTGGCGCACGCGCCGGCGCTCATGGCGCCCTCCTCGTCGTTCCTGCTGCTGCCGCGCAGCACGCCGGCCCTGGCGCCGTCCCTGCCGGTCGAACAGACCGGTTCCGCCGGTATCCGCGACGGTCCACACCAGCCTCGCGGCCCTCCCTCTCTCCTCGCCTGACCTGAAGCCGCGACGCGCGTGAGCGCGCCGCTGTCGTTCGTCGTCGAGGGGAGAACTTGTCTTGCGATTTTCTTTGCATGCGGCGACTGCTGTCGCCTTTTTCGGTCTGGCGTTGATACCGGTCCTGGCGCGCGCACAGGATCAGACCCAACAGCTTCCGGCCGTGACCGTCTCGGCAGGCCGCGGCTCCGACATCGAAAAGCTCGATGTCAGCACGACGGTCATCTCGCGCGAGCAGATCCAGGCGATGCCGCAGACCGGCCTCGACCAGATCGTGAACCACATTCCGGGCATCTGGGCGCCGACCATACCGACCGGGCAGCTCCATCCGACCGCCCAGCCGTTCAACATCCGCGGCTTCGGATCGAGCACCACCATCAACACGCTGGTGCTGCTCGACGGCGTGCCGATGAACGACCCCTACTTCCGCACGGTCGACTGGAGCCAGGTGCCGAAGGCCTCGATCGAGCGCATCGAGGTCATCCGCGGCGGCGGGGCGACCAGCCTGTGGGGCAACATGGCGATGGGCGGCGTCGTCAACATCGTCACCCGCGATCCATCGCGCACCGGCGTCGACCTCGACGTCAACTTCGGCAGCTACAACACCTTCAACGGCGAAGGAACGGTTGGCGTCATCGCCAACGACAAGCTGAAGCTCGGCGCGAGCTACAGCCATGCGCAGAGCAGCGGCTACAACCTCACCCCTGCCCAGTACCAGAACCCGAACCTCGTGCCGACCGCGTCTTGGGTCGACAACGTCAACTTCACCGCCCTGCTGACGCCCTCGGAATCGACCCGCCTGTTCGCCAAGGGCTATTTCCACCAGGCATCGGAGAGCGGCCTGGTCTGGCAGATGGCGAACAACCAGTGGTCCACCTATCGGCTGCTCCTCGGCGGCACGCACAAGCTGGACGACGCCTCGTCGATCAATTTCAGCGCCTGGGCCGGTGGCGGCACGTTCGCCACGACGAATGCCAGCAGCGGCGCCTACACGCTCAACAACATCAACGCGCTCAACCAGTTCGTCAGCCAGCGCGAAAAGGCGCCGAACAACAACCAGGGCGGATCGGTCTTCTACCAGCTCGATGCCGGTCCGCTGAAAGACATCAAGATCGGCGTCGATGCCCGCCGCACGGACATCACCGACAATCTCAACCTCTACGCCAGCGCCGTCGCTGCCCCGACCACGTTCGTCTCGCGCGGCGAGCAGCGGCTGCAGGGCGTGTTCGCGCAAGGCACCTATTCGTTCAAGGCGATCCCGGTCGACGTCACAATCGGCCTGCGCGGCGATTTCTACCAGGCCCTGAACGCGAGCGTGCTCACGGTGAACTCCGGGACGCTCAACTCCATCCCGAACTCGGCCTATGCGGGTTTCTATCCCCGCGCCGGCGTGAAGTATTATGCCACCGACGAGCTCACCCTGCGCGGTGCGGCCTATCGGAACTTCTCGGCGCCGGGCATGAACCAGATGTACCGCAGCTTCGCCAGCGGCACGAGCTTCACCACCACGAACCCCTATCTTCAGCCGATGAACAATTTCGGCCAGGAGGCCGGCTTCGACTTCAACTGGAAGCAGTTCTCGCTGTCGGCGACCTGGTACAACAACAACCTCGAAAACTTCATCGACTTCGTCGCTATCTGCAGCGCCAATGCCGCCTGCGCCGCTCCCTACGCCGCGGCGGCCGGCCTGGCCGGCATCACCACGGTGAACCAGTACATCAACGTCGGCAGCGCGCGCTTCACCGGCTTCGAGGTTCTCGGCGGCTGGCATGCACTGCCCGAGCTGAAGTTCACCGGCGGCTTCGTCCAGACGACCGCCTACCTGACCAGCACCAGCGTGCCCAACCTGCTGCGCACCGGCGTGCAGCTCGGGCAGGTTCCGACGTGGATGCTGAACGTGGGTGCGGAATGGCGGCCGATCCCGGACCTGGCGCTCAACGTCAACCTGAAGTCGTTTCCGTCCTTCTGGGCCAACACCGGTCACACACAGTTGAACGAAGCGGCGACCCTGCTCGACATGTCGGTGAACTACTCCTTCAGGAAGTCGGTCGACTTGTATGCTTCGGTACAGAACCTGACAAACGTGCAATATCTGGCGTCGGGCTACACGACGACGACCTTCGAAGGGTCGATCGTCAACGCCACCGCCATCCCCCAGCTCGGCATGCCGCTGACCGTCGCCGTCGGCCTGCGCGCACGCTTCTGAGCCGACCGCAGGAAGGAACCGTCATGCGCCGTCTCGTCCTCTCCGCGCTGGCCGCCATGGCCCTTGCCGGTCCGGCAAAGGCCCAGCACCAGGACCATGCCACGAAGGCCTTCGCCGCCGATGCGCGGGAAGCCTTCACGGCGACCCCCGCGTTCGGGCCCGACGGCGCGCTGTGGATCGCGCGCGGCACGGCGGACAGAGTGCTGGTCTCCCGGTCCACAGATCTGGGCAAGACCTTCGGCGCACCCGTCTCCGTCACGGCCGATCCGATCAATCTCGACTGGGGCCCCGATTCGCGGCCCCAGCTCGTCATCGACCGCAACGGCGGGGTGGTGGTCAGCTACGCCATCTTCCAGGACAAGCGCTTCAACGGCCGGGTCTACGCGACACGCTCGACCGACGGCGGCTCGACCTTCGCCCCGCGGGTTCCCATCACGTCCGATTCGACCAGCCAGCGCTTCCAGACCATCGGCATCGATCCGGCCGGACGCCTGTTCGCCGCCTGGATCGACAAGCGTAACGCCGCCGCGACGCTGGCCGCCGGCAAGCCCTATCCCGGGGCGGCGCTCGCCTATGCATGGGCAGACGCGGGGGCCGACAAAGCCGCACGCTTCGTCGACACGCAGCTCGCCTTCGACAATACCTGCGAATGCTGCCGGCTCGGCCTGGCTTTCGCCGGTCCCGGCCGGCCGGCGCTCCTCTTCCGCAACGTCTTCGACGGCGGCGTGCGCGACCACGCCGTCGTCACCTTCGCCGATCCGAAGACTCCGGGTCCGCTGCGCCGAGTCAGCACGGACGACTGGAAGCTCGACGCCTGCCCCCACCACGGGCCGAGCCTGGCGATCGCCTCCGACGGCTCCTATCACGCCGCCTGGTTCACCGGCGGCTCGGTCCGGCAGGGCCTCTTCTACGCCCGCGCCGACAACGCCGATGCGCCGTTCGGCGTCCCGCGCGCATTGTCGACGCCTGACCGCCAGCCGGCACGTCCCTCCGTGCAGGCCGTGGGCACCGTGATCCACCTTGCCTGGAAGGAATTCGACGGCGAGAAGGCATTGGTTCGCTGGCAGCTCTCCTCGGATGGCGGCCGCACCTGGAACCCACCGCGCACGGTCGCCGCAACCGGCGATGCCTCCGATCATCCCCTGCTGATCGCCCGCGGTACGCAGGTGTTCCTGTCATGGTTGACCAAGGACGAAGGCTATCGCCTGATTCCGCTCGGAGAATCGACATGAGACGAGTCATCGCCGCCTCTCTCGCGCTGGCCCTTGGCCTGTCGGCCGTCATCGCCTTGCGCACGGCCAACGCGGACCAGCCCGCCCGGTTCGAGCGCGGTAGCTGGCACGCCCTCAACGCTGCGCATGCCGGTCGCCCGACCGTCATCCATTTCTGGGGCCTGACCTGCGGCCCCTGCATCGTGGAGCTGCCGAAATGGGGGCGCCTGCTGGCCGAACGTCCCGACCTTCCGCTCGTGCTGGTCGCTGCCGACCCGCTGCCTCAGCCCGCGGCCCAGGTGAACGGAACACTCGAGCGGGCGGGCCTCGACAAGGCCGAGAGCTGGGCCTTTGCCGATCGCTTCTACGAGCGGCTGCGCTACGAGATCGATCCTGCCTGGAGCGGTGAACTGCCCCGCACGGTGCTGGTCGCCGCGGACGGCACCCGTACCGTTCTGCCGGGCGTCGCCGACCTTTCGAAGGTGCGCGATTGGCTTGACCAGCAGGCCCGCTCCTCCCGTTAGGCCCGAGGGCAGTCGACGCACACGATCCGTTCACCCAGGTTTGAGCAAGCGTGCTGCGACGATCTGGCAGGCCGGCCACGAGTAGGGTTAGGATGGCCTACACCGCATCGATAATCGACGCGGGAATTACGGGAGACACCGAGAATGACCAAGCAGACCATGATCGCCACCGCGATCTCGATCTTCGCCGCCAGCAGCTTCGTGGCGTCGTCGGCAAGCGCCCAGGTGAAGTGCTCCGGCACCAACGCCTGCAAGGGCCAGAGCTCGTGCAAGGGCGGCGCCAGCGCCTGCAAGGGCCAGAATGCCTGCAAGGGCCAGGGCTTCTCTGACACCCGGGACGTCGTGAGCTGCCAGAACCAGGGCGGCAAGCCGGTTACGCAGTAAGCCGATCCCGATCGACATGGTGCGGGCGTCCCGGTCCTCCGGCGACGCCCGCTTCTTTTCGGGTGACGGCTACAGAAGCTGGCAGGCGATCACGATCATGCCGATGACCGAGACGAACCAGGCCACGGTGCGCAGCCAGGGGATGCCGACGAGGTAGATCACGGCGTAAGCCAGCCGCGCCCAGAAGAAGATCATCGCGCCCATCGCGGTCGTGGCATTGGCCTTGCCGGCAACGGCGGCGACCAGGACCAGCGCCGCGAACAGCACCAGATTCTCGACCATGTTGAGATGCGCGCGCCTGGCACGCCCTGCCAAGCCGGTCAGCACCGGCAGGTCATCGCGGTTGCCCGCCAGCGCCGTCAACCCGACGGTCTGGTTGGCCGCGGCGGCGGCAATCACCACCTGCACGAAGGTGAGCACCACCGACATCAGGAGATATTTCAGATCCGGTGTCATCGTTCGTTTCTCCCCGTTCTCGGCCTGGCGCCTACTTGGTGCCGAACAGGCGGTCCCCCGCGTCCCCGAGGCCGGGAACAATATAGCCGTGATCGTTCAGCTTGGCATCGACCGCCGCGGTGAAGACCGACACGTCCGGATGCACCTCCGCGAACGCCCGCGCGCCGGGCTCGGCCGCCAGGATGCAGATCATCTTGATGCGCCGCGCGCCGGTCTCCTTCAGCCGGTCGACCGCGGCGATCGCGGAATGGGCGGTGGCGAGCATCGGGTCGCATACGATCACGTCGCGGTCGGTGATGTCGCCCGGCATCTTGAAGTAGTACTCGACCGCCTGCAGCGTGCGCGGGTCGCGGTAGAGGCCGACATGGCCCATGCGCGCGAGCGGCACCAGGTCGAGGACGCCCTCGGCGAGGCCGAGGCCGGCACGCAGGATCGGCACGATCACCAGCTTCTTGCCGTCGAGCAGCGGCGCCTCCATGCCCTCGATCGGCGTCTCGATGTGGGTCTTGCCCAGCGGCAGGTCGCGCGTGGCGTCGTAACCCAGCAGCAGGCCGATCTCGCGCAGCAGGCGGCGGAAGTTGGCGCTCGACGTCTCCTTGTCGCGCATCTTGGTGAGCTTGTGCTGCACCAGCGGGTGCGTGACGACATGGATCGACGGCGGTAGCGGCATGGTTCTCTCCCCAGGGTTCAGAATACGGTTCCGTCGCTCTCGACGGCGATCGGCGGCCCCCCGCCCGGCCGCCGCTCGGCGGCCAGCATGCGGCCGGCGAACCAGGTGCCGGCCTCCAGCACCTTCACCAGCGGCAGTTGCGTGGCATCCATGCCGAGGTGAAGGCGCACATGGGCGGCGACCTGGTCGAGCAGCGCAACGGTCAGCGCACGCCATTCGACGATCGCCTCGTCGCCGGGCTTGAAGCTGTCGCTCAGCAGCCGCGACTGCTTCGGCCGCAGCGCGCCGGCATCGACCAGCAGCCCGCCATTGCGATATTCGGGCAGGCCCGTGAGCGCATCGAGCTCGACGACCTTCAGGCCGGCCGTTTCGATCGGCTCGACCAGCGAATAGGAGAGCCACTGCGAGAGCTTGTGGAACGGCACGAGCCCGACGACCGGATGCGGCCAGACATCGCCCAAGGGCGACGGCCAGATCGGCGACAGCCGGTCGAGCACCGCGGCGAGAATCGAGGCGGCTCTCACCGTAACGCCGTCCCTGGCGATGACGTCGAACAGCGCGCCCGGCCGGTCGAGACCGACGCCGCCCAGCTTGCGTAACAGGCCGGCGCGCCCTTCGAGCCCGGTCAGCGCATTGTGCGCCTTCACCTGGAAACCCATGGCAATGTCCATCGGTGTCAACGCGGTGAGGCGCCCGGCATCGACGCGCAGCGGATCGCCCTTGGGATCGCCGCTGAAGGCGCCGTTTGCGAACATGTGGAAGCTCGCCACCCCCAGCCCTTCGGAGCGGGCGTAGGTCTCGCCGGTATCGGGCTCGCGCCACGACCAGGCGGGCCCGGCGCCGGCATCGAGCAGCACCGACACGACGGCAAGGTCGATCATGCGCCGGGCAATCTCGTCCTTCGGGAGGCCCGCGAGCCGCGGCGCCAGCGCCGCCCAGCGGTCATGGCCGCCCGCCTCGAAATGCCGCCAGCGGGAATGGAAAGGAATTGCCGCCGGATTGGCGAAACGCCGCCGGGTGACGGCAAGCGTGGCCTGCACTGCCGCCTCGAGCCCTCCGGCATCGACCGACCACCATTGCGAGCGCCCGTCCTCGACGTATCTCAGGACCTGCCCCGCCCGCTCGCGGATCGCAGCGGGCGTACGCAAATAGACGAGGTCCTCGGCGGAGCGCGCCACTCCAGTGGCGCTCATCGTCCGAAGCGCCCCTGGAGTGGCGCGCTCCCCTGAGTCATTCCATCAACCCCCGGCCCTTGGGCAGGGAGAGGTCGGCGGTCGGCTTGGTCGTCGTGAAGTAGCCGGCAGCCTTCTTGGCGTCCATCTCGACCTGCGCGTCGGCGGGAATCAGGTCCTCCGGGATCGGCACCTGCTCGACCACCGCGATGCCCTGCTCGCGCAGCGCGTCGGACTTCATGTTGCTCATCGAGGCAAATCGATCGATGCGCGCGATGCCGAGCCAATGGAACAGGTCGGGCATCAGCTCCTGGAAGCGCATGTCCTGCACGCCCGCGACGCATTCGGTGCGGTTGAAATATTGCGCCGCCGAATCGCCGCCGGGCTGGCGCTTGCGCGCATTGTACACGAGGAACTTCGTGACCTC
Organism: uncultured Rhodospirillales bacterium; assembly: GCA_945957125.1. Lineage (GTDB taxonomy): Bacteria > Pseudomonadota > Alphaproteobacteria > Reyranellales > Reyranellaceae > Reyranella. The sequence goes on from CAMFJT010000021.1 coordinate 33,392, forward strand.
GCCCAGGGCGCGGCCTTCCTTGCGATTGTAGATCACCACCCCGACGCCGCCCTTCTGCGCCATCTCGATGCAGATCTCGATGCCGTGCGCGAGATAGGGCCGGCAGGTGCAGATGTCCGAGCCGAACACGTCCGAGCCGTTGCACTCGTCGTGGAGGCGGCAGGCGATCCTCGTCTCGGGCCTGCCCAGCCTGGACACGTCGCCGAAGAAATAGATCGTGGCGCCGCCGATCGGCGGCAGGAACAGCTCGAGATCGGGACGGGTCACCAGCTCGGTGTACATGCCGCCGGTCTGCTCGAAGAGCGTGCGCCGCAGGTCGACCTCGCGCACGCCGAAGCGCTCGGCGATGCCGGGCAGCCACCACACCGGCTCGACCGCGGCCTTGGTCACCTTCACGTCGCCCGAGCCGCTCAGGATGTCGTTGTCCGGCTTGAGGCGGCCGGCGGCCATCGCCTCCAGGATCTCGGGCATCTTCACGTGCGCCTTGGTGACGGCGATGGTCGGGCGGATGTCCCAGCCGGCCGCCAGCTTGTCGGCGAACACCTCGGCCACCATGTGGCCCCACGGGTCGAGCGAGACGATCTTCTTGGGATCGAACCAGCTCTCGAACGGGCCGATCCGCTCGGCCGGCGAGGTGTTGGTATAGTCGGGCCGGTGGCCGGGCTTGAGCTCCTGGGCCGCGATCGCCAGGGCGCGGTAGATGCCGTAGCTGCCCGAATGCACGCCGATCGCGTTGCGCCGCGCCGGATCGCCGACCGAGCCGACCACGGGACCGCGAACAGCGGGATCACGCGCGCCCCACACCACCGCAGGAGCAGCCTGGCCGCCCTGGGACGGGTGGGTATTCAGTCTGATGTGAGCCATGTGCTTTCCAGATGCCAATAGCCGGGAAAGCGCAACAGTCTACGTCCTGTAGATGACCATGGGAAGACAGCGTGGACCGCCACGATGGGCTGGCCTGCGTCCTTTTCCCGGCGCAGGATGCAGTCCCACGGAAGAGGAAATCATGCCCGACCTGTTTCCCACCACGGAGGAAGCCGCCCAGGATCAGGCCCGCGAGATCGGCATCGTGAACCATCTCGGACCGGACTCGTTCAAGCCGGACGGCCTGCGCCCGTTCTTCGAGTACCGCTCGCTCGGCCTCGACAAGCTGACCGACGGCAAGGTCGGCGCGCACGTCATCCGCGCCCGTCCCGGGCAGCACGCCGACGCGCCGCGTCACACCCATACGCTGGATTTCCAGTTCATCTACGTGCTGAAGGGCTGGGCGATCTTCGACTACGAGGGCTATGGCGAGCACCGGCTGGTCGCCGGCTCGACCGTCTACCAACCGCCCGGCGTGCGGCACAAGGAGATCGCCCATTCCGACGATTTCGAGGTCCTCGAGATCACGATGCCGGCCCAGTTCGACACCCAGACGGCCGAGTAGAGAGCGCATGACACGCCTTCTCGCGGTGCTGCTTGCCCTGCTGCTGCCCCTCGAGCTGGCCGTCGCGGCCGAACCGATCCCGACGCCCAGGAAGATTTTCTTCGCGACCGGCTCGACCCGCGGCACCGCTGCCGGCCACGTGCTGCGCGGCAGCCGCGATCTCTATTCGCTCAACGCCAGCAGCGGCCAATTCATGACGATCACCTTGACCGCGCCGGACGACAACGCCGTCTTCCAGATCTACGAGCCCGGCACCTCGCTCGGCCGCGACGCCGACGACATCCTGGAGTTCCGCGGCACCGCCCTGCCCGGCGCCGGCGACGGCAACGACGCCACGCGCTGGACCGGGCGCCTGCCGAAGACCGGCACCTACCTGATCGCGGTGGGCAGCACGCGCGGCAACGCGCGCTACAGCATGGACATCCGTATCGAGTGATCGCGTTCCCCACCCTCGACGCGCTGTCGAGCGAACCGTTCCCGGGCGACCAGGCCGTGACCGGCGTCGCCGCCGATCCCTCGCACGGCGATGGGCCGGGCCGCGTCCGGGTGGAGGTCGATGGGCAGCAAGACGTGCTGGCGTTCTACGGCGCGGCGCCTGCGGACGCGCGCGGCGATCCGGTGATCTTCCTGCGCGGCGACGCCATCGAGCTGCGCGACGGCGTGCTCGTCGCCAACGATTTCTATCGCGCGACCTCGCCGCGCGACGTGCAGGCTCTCTGCGAGCAGTTCGCCGCGCTGTTCGGCCGGCCGTACCTCCATCTCGCGCGCCCCGGAATCCTCGGCTCCTCGGGCTGCCATCGCGACCGGCGCCGGCCGCGCGAGGTGGCCCTGGTCGATGCAGCCCTGACGCGGCTGAAGGAGCGCTTCGGCTGGACCGCGCTCAATCTCGTCGGCCAGTCGGGCGGCGGGCACCTGGTCGCGGCGCTGATGGCGCGGCGCGGCGACATCGATTGCGCCGTCATCGCCTCGGGCAACACCGCGGTCGCGCAACGCAATCGGGAAAACGGCTGGACCGCGGACATCACCGGCCATTCCGATTTTCTCGATCCGATCGATCATGTCGCCGACGTGGCCCGCCATCCGCCGCGAAGCGTGATCGCGCTCACCGACCCCCAGGATGCCCGCGTCTCGGCCTCGGTGCAGAGCGCTTATGTCGCCGCCCTGCGCGGCGCGGGCGTGGCCGTCGACCATCGCTTCCTTCCCGCCGCCGGCGCGCTGCGCCACGACCTGCAGACCGCCGGCATCCTCGCCGCTTTCACCTTTCTCTGGAGCCGAAGCCGAGCGTGAGGCCATGCGCGCGGTTCGCGCTCGGTGAACCGGGAGCCACACCGTCGCCCAGACCCGACCTGAGGCTTGCGGCGTCTAAGATCGCCCATGCTGGCGCCGCCAGTCGCTCGGCGAAAAACCCGACCAGTTCCGGAAAGCGTTGGAAAATATGCTCGGCTCCTCGTAGCCGATTGCCGTTGCGATCTCCGCCAGCGGCGTAGCGGACTCGACCAGCAGCTGGCGGGCGGTCGCGAAGCGCACTGACTGCAACAATTGCACGACGGTCAGGCCACGCTCCGCAAGCCGCCGATTCAAGGTTCGGCGACCCAAACCGAGCTCGCGCGCAATCGACTCGACCGAAGGCTTGCCGTGCGCCAGCTGCTTGCGGATTGCCCAGCGCACCTGCTCGTCGAAGCCGATGTCGAGCCTCGATGAAGCGGTCGTCGCGGCGGCTTCCAGCCGTTGCCTTTCCCTTTCCCGGACGATCATCGGACGCGCCAGATCGGCGGCAGGAAATAGGATTGCCGTGCACAGCGCGTCGAACCGGACCGGTGCACCGAAGAACCGGCGATAGACCTCGGCATCGGGTTCGGACGTGTGCGAGAGCAACACTTCGGCGGGATACCAGCCATCGCCGAGGAAGGCCCGCAGGTGATGGAAGAAGATTCCGGCGACGGCATCTTCGAACATCGTCGCGGCATCGCCGTAGGGACCGTCCAGGGCAAGCCGCATTTCGGCGAATCCCCGCTCGACGGTGAGCAGCGCAACGCCGCCTCGTGTATTGAGATGGAAATAGCGGATCACGGCATGCAAGCCGTCGCGCAGATTGTCGGCGCTCATGAACAGCCTGCCCAACAATCCGGCCTGTTGCGCCTGGGCGCGATCCGCAATCAGCAGTCCGAAGTCCGGACGACCGCTGGCTTTGGCCGCAAGCCCGACGATACGCGCGAGATCTCCAATGGGGATCAAGGCCTCCGGATCGGCCAGCACCGCCATGTCGATTCCCGCGGGCGTGAGAACTCCCGCGGGATCGATACCGAGATCGCGCAAGACGCTAGGGACGAGGGCGGCGGCTCCCACTCGGTTGAGCCGTCCGGCGAGGGGCACCGAAACGCCTTCATCGCTCGTGTCCTGCAATATCGGCGTCATCCTCAGGGCATCCGCTCGTGGCGCAAATTCTCAAGCGGCGTCTGCGGGGCCGCGGTACGCGCATCATGTCGCCCCTGCAGGCACAGTCAAATCGTCCGGCGACCGCCGATCAGGAGGAACATCTCATGCGCATCACTCGTCGTAACGCCGCCAAGGGTGGTCTCGGTCTCGCTGCCGGCCGCGCGCTTCCGGCACTCGTCAGCGCGGCAAGCATCGCCGGTCCTCGAGCCGCATCGGCGCAGGGCCTCGAAACCCGGCCGGCCGAAGCCGTGGCGATTGCAATCGACGCCTATATCTACGGCTATTCGCTGATAACGACCGAGGTCACCCGCGTTCAGATGAGCAACGTGGCCAAGCCGGAAGGCCTGCGCGGGCCGATGAACTCGTTCATCAACGCGCTGCGCTATCCGCCGGCCAACTACCGCGGCGTGTCGGCCCCCAACGCCGACACGCTGTACTCCCTGGCCTGGCTGGATCTCGCCGAGCCGCAGGTCTTCACCCATCCGGACATGGGCAAGCGCTTCTATCTCTTCGAGATCACCGATCTCTGGATGACGGACTACGACGCGCCGGGCACCCGTACGGCCGGCGGCGCCGCCGGCACCTACCTGATCACCGGCCCCGGCTGGAAGGGCACCGTGCCCGACGGGATGAAGCATATCGCCATGCCGACGCGGTACATGGTCATCCTCGGCCGGACCTACGCCGACGGCAGCGAACAGGACTACAAGGCCGTCAACGCCCTACAGGCGCAGTACAAGATCACGCCGCTGTCGAGCTGGGGCAAGCCGTTCACCTATACCGCACCGCCGGTGAATCCGAATCCGGGCTTCAGCACGACGGCAAGCCCGCAGCAGGTGATCCTCGACCTGGGAACGGCGGGATATTTCGACCTCATGGCCAAGCTGATGGGAGGCGCGGCGCCGCCGCCGGCGGAAGATTCGCCCGCTCTGGCGAGCATGGCCAGGCTCGGCATCGTTCCCGGCCAGCCGTTCGACATGGGCAGGCTCGATCCTGCGGTGCAGGCAGCCTTGAAGGACGTTCCCCAGGTCGCCCTCAAGAAGATCGAGGCCAACAAGGAGAGCCTCGGCATCATGGCGAACCGCTGGGTCATCACCAAAGGGCTCGGCATCTACGGCACCAACTACCTGAAGCGCGCCGTCGTGGCGGCGTTCGGCTGGCCCGCGAACCGACAGGAAGACGCCGTCTATCCCTATACGACCGTAGACAGCGACGGCAATCCGCTCACGGGCGCGAACAAATACACCCTGACGTTCCCCAAGGGACAGACGCCCCCGGCCGACGGCTTCTGGTCGATCACGATGTACGAGATCGAGAAGGACGGCTGGTGGTTCGTCCCGAACGTGCTGAACCGCTTCACGTCCAGCCTGCGCGACAAGCCGGCCTTCAATGCCGACGGATCGCTGACGCTCTACTTCCAGAACGAATCGCCGGGCAAGGACAAGGAGGCCAACTGGCTGCCCGCCCCAAAAGGCCCGTTCCTCCCGATGCTGCGCATGTACTGGCCGCGGCAAGCGGCTCCATCGATCATCGACGGCTCCTGGACACCACCGTCCGTCGTAAAGGTGAAATAGCCATCCAGCGCTGGGGGCGCGCCACTCCAATGGCGCGCGCCCAGCGCTAGACCCTTTGAAATCGAAAACCCGCAATGCCCTCGTCCTCCTTCCACGATGACATGCCGTTGGGGCGGCGCTAGTCTCCGCGCCAACAAGTCAAGGGTACTGGAGGAAACGAGCATGATCCGTCGCCCCATCACGCGCCGGCGGGCGCTGCAGGGAGCTGCCGCTTTCGGCGGCCTCGCCGCACCGATGCTGAACACCGTCACGGCCTATTCCCAGAGCGGCGCCTTCAACTGGCAGCGCTTCAAGGGCCAGACGGTCGAGGTGCT
>CAMFJT010000022.1 GCA_945957125.1 uncultured Rhodospirillales bacterium
TGGCGGCGAACAGCTTGAGGTCGAGATCGCCCTGCCAGTCCTCGTCGGTCACGGTGTCGAACGCCTTGGCGTGGCTGATGCCGGCATTGTTCACGACGATGTCGACCTTGCCGAAGTCGGCCTCGATCTTCTTCCAGGTCTCGGCGATGGGTGCGGCCCTGGACACGTCGCAGGAATAGCCCTCGACCTTGGCGTTGGTCTTGCCGGCCGCCTTCTGGATGTCGGCCTTGGCCGTCGCCAGCACGTCGGCCTTGCGCGCGAGGATGGCGACCGAGGCGCCCGAGGCCGCGAACTCCTTGGCCATGGCGAGGCCGAGGCCGGTGCTGCCGCCGGTGATCACGGCCACGCGGCCATCCATGCGTACGTCCATAGTTTCTTCCCCCTTTGTCCGAACCTGATTGCGGGCAGCTTATCGTCCCTGGAGCAGCGTGCGAAGCGCCTCGATCAGCCGGTCATTGTCGGCGTCGGTGCCGACGGTGATGCGCAGGAAGTCGGCGATGCGCTCGCGCGCGAAATGGCGGACCAGGATGCCGCGGCTGCGCAGTTCGGCGGCGAGCGCGGCGCCCGCTCCGCCGGGACAGCGGGCGAACACGAAGTTCGCGGCCGAGGGCAGGACCTCGAAGCCGAGCGCCGTCAGTGCCGCGGCCAGGCGCTCGCGGCCGGCGACGATGCGATCGCGGGTCTGCTCGAACCAGGCTTCGTCCTCGACGGCGGCCACGGCGCCCGCCAAAGCCAGCCGGTCGAGCGGGTAGGAATTGAAGCTGTCCTTGACCCGCTCCAGCGCCTCGACCAGCGGGCGCTGGCCGATCGCGAAGCCGACCCGCAGCCCGGCGAGCGAGCGCGACTTCGAGAAGGTCTGGATCACCAGCAGGTTCGGGTAGGTCCGCACCAGCGGCACGGCGCTCTCGCCGCCGAAATCGACATAGGCCTCGTCGACGGCGACGACCTGGTCAGGATGCTCCGCGACCAGCGCCTCGATCTCCGCACGGCGGAGCGCGATGCCGGTGGGCGCGTTGGGATTGGGCAGGATGATCGAGCCGCAGGGCTGGCGATAGTCGGCGACGCGGACCCGCATCTCCTCGTCGAGCGGCACTTCCCGATAATCGACGCCGTACAGCCGGCAATAGGTCGGATAGAAGCTGTAGGTGATATCGGGGAACAGCAGCGGCGCCTCGTGCTTGAACAGCGCCTGGAAGGCATGCGCCAGCACCTCGTCCGAGCCGTTGCCGGCGAAGACCTCCTCGCGCTCCAGCCCGTGCCGCCGCGCCAGCGCCTCGCGCAGGCGGGTCGCGCCGGGATCGGGATAGAGCCGCAGACCGTCGCCGATCTCCGCCGACAGCGCGGCAAGGACCTTGGGCGACGGCCCGTAGGGATTCTCGTTGGTGTTGAGCTTCACCACCGTCCCCTTCGCCGGCTGCTCGCCCGGCACGTAGGGCTGCAGCGTGTGAACGACCGGACTCCAATAGCGGCTCATGCGACCTCCGAAATCGGTGCGCACCTTAAGAGCAGACCATGCTCGGAACAAAGGGGCATTGCTGGGAGCGCGGCTCTCCAGAGCCGCTCTTGGGATGTTGGTGATCCGAAGAAGAGCGGCTCTGGAGAGCCGCGCTCCCAGCGGATGAAAGCTATCGAACGCGCACTGTCTCGATCGCGGCAAGGATGCGCTCCGGGGTCGCCGGCGCATCCAGGCGGACGGGGGTGCGACCGTCGCCGGTGGCGGCGATGGCGTCCTTCAGCGCGGTCCAGACGGCGGTGGCCAGCATCAGGGGCGGCTCGCCGACGGCCTTGGAGCGGAAGATGGTTGCTTCCTTCGCCGGCGCGTTGTCTAGCATCTTCACGTTGAAGACGGCCGGTGCGTCGCGGCTGCCGGGGATCTTGTAGGTCGACGGGCCGGCCGTCTTCAGCCGGCCGCGCTTGTCCCACCACAGCTCCTCGCAGGTCAGCCAGCCCTGGCCCTGCACGAAGGCACCCTCGATCTGGCCGAGATCGATCGCGGGGTTGAGCGAGGCGCCGCAATCCTGCACGAGATCGGCACGCAGCACGCGGCTCTCGCCGGTCAGCATGTCGATCGCCACCTCGACCGCCGCCGCGCCGAAGGCGAAGTAGAAGAACGGCCGGCCCTTCATCTTCGCGCCGTCCCAATGGATCTTCGGCGTCTTGTAGTAGCCGGTCGAGGACAGCGGCACGCGGCCGAGATAGCAGAGCTTGGCCAGCTCGTCGAAGCTCACGACCTGGTTGCTGCCCGGCTTGGCGATACGCACGGTGTTGTCGTCGAACACGATATCGCCTTGGGCCGCGCCGAAATGCTCGGCGGCGTAGGCGATCATGCGCTGCCGGATCGTGTCGGCCGCCGCAAAGGCCGCCCAGCCGTTCAGGTCCGAGCCGGTCGAGGCCGCGGTCGGCGAGGTGTTGGGCACCTCGGCAGTCGAGGTCGCGCTGGGCCGGATGCGGTCGATGTCGACCTTGAACACCTCGGCCACGACCTGTGCCACCTTGATGAACAGGCCCTGCCCCATCTCGGTGCCGCCATGGTTCAGGCGGATCGAGCCGTCGCTGTAGACATGGACCAGCGCGCCGGCCTGGTTCATGTGCGGGATGTTGAAGGAGATGCCGAACTTCAGCGGGAACAGCGCGAGCCCGCGCTTCAGCACCGGGCTGGTCTTGTTGAACGCATCGATCTCGGCGCGGCGGCTTGCATAGTCTGAATCACGCTTCACCTCGGCCCACAGCCGCGGCAGGTGGTTCTCGTCGACCTTCTGGCCGTACGGCGTCTCGTCGCCGGCCTCGCTGTAGAAGTTGAGCGCGCGCACCTCGTTGGGATCGCGACCGAGCTGCAGCGCGATGCGGTCGAGCGCATCCTCCATGATGACGACGCCCTGCGGGCCGCCGAAGCCGCGGAAAGCAGTGTTCGATTGCTTGTGCGTCTTGCAGGAATAGCCGACGGCGCGGAAATGCGGGATCCAGTAGGCGTTGTCGGTGTGGGTCAGCGCGCGTGCCACCACGCCGGGCGTGAGGTCGAGGCTCCAGCCGGCATCGGCCGCCAGCATCGCATCGAGCGCCAGCACGCGGCCCTCGCCGTCGAAGCCCACCGTGTAGCGATAAAGGAACGGATGGCGCTTGCCCGTCGCGATCATGTCGATCTCGCGCGGCAGGCGAAGCTTCACCGGCCTGCCGGTATGGTTCGCCGCCAGGGCCGCCGCGCCCGCGACCCACGAGGCGTTGCTCTCCTTGCCCCCGAAGCCACCGCCCAGCCGGCGCACGATCGTCGTCACCCGGTTGAAGTCGCAGCCCAGCAGGCGGGCGCAGATATGCTGGACCTCGGTCGGATGCTGGGTCGAGGAATGCACGACGATGTCGCCGTCCTCGCCGGGCAGCGCGAAGGCGATCTGGCTCTCCAGATAGAAATGCTCCTGCCCGCCGACGGTGAACTCGGCGCTCAGCTTGTGTGGCGCCGCCGTCATCGCGGCATCGGGATCGCCGCGCAGCAGGGTCTGCGGCGCCTGCACATAGGCCTTGGCCGCCAGCGCCGTCTCGATGTCGAGGATGGCGGGCTCCTCGTCGATCTCGATCGTCGCGCGCTCGGCGGCATGGCGCGCCGCGTCGAGCGTGGTCGCCACCACCATCGCCAGCGGCTGGCCCGCGAAGGAGACGCGGTCGAAGGCGAACAGCGGCTCGTCGCTGCCGACCGCCGCGACGTCGTTCTTCCCGGGAATGTCGTCGGGCCCGAGCACGGCGACGATTCCGGATCCCCGCGGCACGTCGAGCTTCTTCAGCCGGCCGTGCGCGACGGGGCTGAGCACCAGCGCGGCATGCAGCGTGCCGGCGGGCTCCGGCATGTCGTCGATATAGACCGCCTGGCCGGTGACGTGCTTGAGCGCCGAATCGTGGCGCTGCGCGGTATGGACGCCGCCCTTCACAGGGCCTCCACTTCCACCGGCCGCGCCGGATCCGCGAGGCGCAGCTCGAGGCGGCGCAGCAGGTTGGCCGCGACCCGAAGGCGATAGGCGGCGGTGCCGCGCCAGTCGTCGAGGGGCTGGAAGTCCTGCGCGAGGGCGGCGCGCGCCGCCTCGAAGCCGTCCTTCAGCAGCGCCGCCTCGGCATGGCTGGCGCGCTTGGGCGTGGCCGCCATGCCGCCGAAGGCGAGGCGAGCGTCCTCGATCCGGCCACCCTTGATACGCAGGCGATAGGCGCCGGCCACGGTCGAGATATCCTGGTCGCGCCGCTTGCTGACCTTGTCGCAATGGAAGCTCTCGCCCTCCCACAGGCGCCACAAGGTCAGGCGCTGGATCACCTCGTCGGGCGCCAACACGGTCTTGCGGTAGCCGGTGAAGAACTCCTCCAGCGGCACTTCGCGCGTGCCCCGCACGGAGACGAGCGTCAGCCGCGTCTCCAGCGCCAGCAGCACCGGCGGCATGTCGCCGATCGGCGAGGCATTGCCGATGTTGCCGCCGATCGTGCCCTGGGTGCGGATCTGCCGCGAGCCGAGCCGCGCGAGATAGGCGCGCAATGCCGGGAAGGACTCGACCAGGACCGGCATGGCGCGCGCATAGGTCACGGCCGCGCCGAGCGCGATCTGCTCCTTGCCCGCATCGATGACGTTCAGCTCGGGCACGTGCGCGACATGGATCGCGGCCTGCGGGGGCTTGCGCGAGCGGCTCGCGAGCAGACCGAGATCGGTGCCGCCGGCCAGCAGCAGCGCCTCGGGATGCTCGGCGCGCAACGCCGTCAGCTCCCCCAGCGAGCGCGGCGCGAAGAAGCGGCCATCGAACGCCGCCGACTGCACGCGAGGCGCGGGCAGCGAGGCAGGCTCCGCGGCGACCCCCACGACCTTCGTCATCGCCTCGACGATCGGGCGATAGCCGGTACAGCGGCAGAGATTGCCGGCCAGCGCGTCGTGGATGGTCTCCAGCTCGGCTGGCTCGCCGCCCGAGGCATAGGCATAGGCGGTCATCACGAAGCCTGGCGTGCAGAAGCCGCATTGCGTGGCGTCGGCCTCGGCCATGGCGCGCTGCACCGGATGCGGCGCGCCGTCCGTGCCTCGCAGGCCTTCGATCGTGCGAATCGCCTGGCCATCCATCTGGCCCAGCATCGCGATGCAGGCGTTCATCGCCTCGTGCCGGCCGTCGGCGCGCTCGAGCACGACGGTGCAGGCGCCGCAGTCGCCCTCGGCGCAGCCTTCCTTGGTGCCCTTGAGGCCGCGCCGGTCGCGCAGCCAGTCGAGCAGCGTCGTCATCGGGGAAACCTCCCCGACCTCGACCGGCTCACCGTTGAGCGTGAAGCGAATACTGTCCGCCATGCGAATAATGAGACCGGCTGTTGCGCCCCCGTCAACTGCATGATGCACTCGACGTGCCACACGCAAGGATCATGAATGGACCCCTACCGGTTCGGCTACTCCCCCATCACCCAGCGGCCGAAGCTCTCCTGGCCCAAAGGCGCGCGGGTCGCGGTCTGGGTCTGCCCGAATATCGAGCACTATGAGTATCTCCCGGCCGAAGTCAGGGTGCGCAATCCGTGGCCGCGCATGCCCCATCCCGACGTGCTGGGCTATGGCGGCCGAGACTATGGCAATCGGGTCGGGCTGTGGCGCATGTTCGAGGTGCTCGACAAGCACGCCATCCGCTGCACCGTCTCGCTCTCGATGTCGGTGATCGAGATGTATCCGGACATCCTCGAGGCGATGGAGGCGCGGCGCTGGGAGTATATGAGCCACGGCTACTTCAACTCGCGCTATCACTGGGGCTACGCGCCGGAGGAGGAGCGCGCGGTGATCGAGCACAGCAAGGCGACGCACCTGCGGCTGACCGGCCGCAAGCTGCGCGGCTGGTTCTCGCCGGCGGTGTCCAACACGCTGAACACGCCCGACATCGTCAAGGAAGCCGGCCTCGACTATTTCTGCGACTTCTACCACGACGACCAGCCGACGCCGCTGGCCACGAAGCATGGGCCGCTGATCCACGTGCCCTACACGATGGATATCAACGACGGCATCATCTACCGCCTGCCGATCGAGGCCGAGGAATTCGCGCAGATGATCGTCGACCATTTCGACACGGTCTATCGCGAGGGCTCGGAGAACGGCCGGGTGATGTGCATCGCACTGCATCCCTACATGATGGGCGCGCCGAACCGGTTGAAGCATCTCGATCGCGCGCTGGCCTATATCCGCAAGCACAAGGACGCCTGGTTCTGCACCGCCGAGGAGGTCCTCGACTGGTACACCGAGAACGGCCTCGGGGCCTACCAGCAGCATCTCGGCAAGGAGGCGTGAGATGACGACTGTCTCCAAGAACCCGCCGCCGCTGACGGCCGGTATGGACAATCCCTGGTACGACTATTCGCCGTTCCCGAAGCGACCCAAGCTCGCCTGGCCGAAGACCGCACGGGTCGCCTTCTGCGTCGTGCTGTCGCTCGAATATTACGAGCTGCTGCCGCCCGAGGGCTCGATCCGCGACAGCCGCTTCGTCGGCGAGTTCGGCAACTACCATCCCGACTATCGCACCTGGACACAGCGCGAGTACGGCAACCGCACCGGCATCTTCCGTGTGATGGACGTGCTCGACCGCTACCAGATCCGCGCCGGCGTCGCGGTCAACGCGATGGCCGCCGAGCGCTATCCGTTCCTGATCGAGCAGTTCAGGAAGCGGAAGTACGAATTCATCGCCCACGGCGTCTCGGCCAACCGGCTGATCTCCTCGAAGATGACCGAGGCCGAGGAGAAGGCCGAGATCGCCGCCTCGATCGCCGCGATCGAGCAGGCCGCCGGCGTCACGCCGAAGGGCTGGCTCGGCCAGGAATACGGCGAGAGCCAGCGCACGCCGCAGCTCCTCGCCGACGCCGGGCTCGACTACGTGCTCGACTGGCCCAACGACGACCAGCCCTATCCGATGAAGGTCGGGAAGAAGTTCGTCTCGCTGCCCAACCAGCCGGAATGGGACGACGTGCAGCAGCTCTGGCTGCGGCGCATCAACACCACGCGCTATCCCGACATCGTCGGCGACGCCTTCGAGCTGCTGCACCAGGAAGGCGGCCAGGTCTTCAACCTTTCGGTCCATCCCTGGCTGATGGGCATGGCGCATCGCATCAAGTATCTCGACGAGGCGCTGCGCCGCATCGAGCGCTTCGGCAACATCTGGCAGGCCACCCCCGGCGAGATCGCCGCGCACTACAGGGCGACGATGATGGGCTGAGGCCGCTGCTACTCCAGCACGAGGGCGTGCCGGGTATTGTCGATCGACCACGACCTGAAGCGGCCCAGGAAGCTCTGCCCGAGAAGCGGAGTTCCTTTCGTAGGCGCGACGCTGCCGAGGACGTTCTCCACGGTTCGATCGCCCACCGTGAGGGACCGGATGCGGAAGGTGGGAGCTTTGGTCCGCGATCCGTCGGCCAGCACATAGGTCTTGTCGCCGATGATGTCGGCCTGCCGGATCGTCCCCGCCCTGACCAGCGCGAGCACGACATCGAGCGGAATGCTGACGTCCGACGCGCCGCTGTCGAGCGCGAAATCGAGCGTGATCGCCTTGTTGATCGTGACGGGAACGACATAGATGCCCCCGCTCCTCCTCATCGGCGTGGGCGATGCGGCGGCGCGGAGCGGCGCCGCTACGTCACGCGCGGCGCCGGTCGGCCGGCTGGCCTGGCTCTGCTTGGCACGGATCTGCAGGACCGTGTCGAGGATCAGCGGCAGCTCGAGCTCCGGCGAGCCGAGCCAAAAGCGATGGCACCGGGCCCGGACCGCGGACGCGACCACCGCCGCGGATTCGCTTCGATCATCGATCGTGCCGATCGCATTGAAGGCGCATTCGAGCCACGGCCGCACGGCCGCATCCTTCTGCTCCTCGCTCATCCTCCCGCGATTGCCCTCGGTGCAGGCAACCAGCAGGACGACTCCGAGCAGCCAGCCCATCCGCCATCCCGTCATCTCGCCCCCTGCCCCCGGCGCATCATAAGGCGTCGGGGCGAGGAAAGTCACGAACATGCAACCGCTCGGGGCTGGGACCGCGCCACTGCGTGGCGCTCATCTCATGATCATGAGCGCCACGGAGTGGCGCGGTCCCAGCCATGCGCATGATCCATCACGCGATAGACCGGCGCTTCCGTATCGCCATCGGCCATGGGAACCAGGCCCGCGCCGATGAAGCTGCCGGGCGAGTCGGGCTCGAGGGCGGCGGCGGCGATGCCGGCGGCCGGTTGGGCCATCGGCACGAACAGGGCGCCGGACGGAACGTCGATGGTCTTGCGGCGGATATCGACCTGCACGGCGCCGCCCTTGCGCATCACCCCGTAGGCTTCGACATCCAGGATGCCGCGCGCCACCTCGCGCACCGACACGCCGTTCAGCGCGAGGCGCTCGGCGACGACCCCGGCGGCGCGCAGGACGAGATAGCCCACCGGCCGTGCGCGCACGTCGAGCGGGCGGATGTCGCGACTGTCGATCAGACGGGCCGGCGTGGGCATCGGCGCGCCGCTCTCCGCGTCGATCAGCGGCAGCTCGATGTCGCGCTCGCCGGCCTCGTGCGTGACGATGAGATCGGATCGGTCGGTCGCCGTCGCGGCGCGCGCCGCGGCGACGCGCGCAAGCAGCCGGTCGGGATCGGCGGCGCTCGCCGCCAGCACCGCCTCGACCAGCCGGTAATGCGTCCGGACGCGCCGTTCGAAATTCTCCAGGCCGATGCCGACGCCGCGCGTCTCGATCAGGTAGGAAACGGTGCCGCGCAGGCCGAAGGCGTTGCGCGCGATGCCCGGCGCCGTGCCGCCGAGCGACACGCGCTTGTCGGCCGTGCCGGAATCGGTCGTGACGTAATCGAAGCTCGACAGGCCGGCGCGCGCGATCGCGCCCTCCAGCGCGGGGCGATAGAAATCGTGGGCGATCGCCGACAGGCCCTTGGCGATCGACGGATTGGTCGCCTCGAGGATCATCACGTCCGCGCCCTGCAGGCCGTTGAATTTCTCGACCCAGCGTCGGCCGACGCTGAACTCGTGATGGTCGAACACCACGTCGGGCGGCCAGGCACGCATCGCGGCGTGCAGGGCGCGCACCTCGGGCTGGCTGAGCAGCAGGTGATCGCGGTTGGCATCGGCGCCGGAGGCCAGGACGCGACGGTCGGCCGCCGCGCCGTCGACGTTCACGCGCGGCACGATCATTACGCCGATCCGGTCGAGCAGCGGCGTCAGCTCGCCGTCGGCGAGAGCCGAGGCCAGCGCCAGCATCGCTTCGCCGCCGGCCGGCTCGTTGCCGTGCTGCTGGGCGATCAGCCAGATGACCGGACGGTCCGGCGCACACTCGCCGAAGCGCAGCAACGGGATGTCGCGGCCTTGCGCCGACCGGCCGACGCTGCCGAGCCGGAGGCCGCCCGACCGGCGCACCAGCGACGCGACGAAGTCGAGCATCGCCTCGTGGCTGGTGAGCGACGGCTCGGAGGTGCGGAAGGCCGGGCTGTCCATCCGCGTGCGTAACGCATTCCGCCCCGGTTTTGAATCCCTCAGACCGAATCCCCCGCGGCCCAGCCGCTCGACCACGCCCATTGGAAATTGTAGCCGCCGAGCCAGCCGGTCACGTCGACGGCCTCGCCGATCACGAACAGGCCCGGCACCTTGCGCGCCTCCATCGTGCGCGAGGACAGCTCGTTCGTGTCCACGCCGCCCAGCGTGACCTCCGCCTTGGCGTAGCCTTCGGTACCGGTCGGCGTCAGCCGCCAGTCGTTCAGGGTCGCGACGTCCTGCCCGGCGAGCGCGGTGGCAAGACGCTGCGGCATCACCTCGGCGAGGATCGTGCGCAGCTCGGCCTTCGGCCGGGCGTGCCGGCGCTCCTTCAGGAACTGCGCGGCGTCGAGGCCGGGCAGCAGGTCGATCGCGATCTCCTGGCCCGGCTTCCAGTAGGACGAGACCTGCAGGATGGCCGGCCCCGACAGGCCGCGATGGGTGAACAGCATGGCCTCGCGGAAAGACGCCTTGCCGCAGCGCGCCACGACCTCGAGCGACACGCCGCTCAGCTCCGGCACCCCTGCCGTCAGCGGGACCAGAGCCGGTCGCGTCTGGGTGATCTTCAAGCCGAAGCGCCGGGCGACGTCGTGGGCGAAACCGGTCGCGCCCATCTTGGGGATCGACAGGCCGCCCGTGGCGAGGACGACGGCGCCGGCCTCGAAGTCGCCCTCGTCGGTATGGATAAAGAAACGATCGGCCTTTTCGATCGACGCGATGCGACACGCCACCCGCACGTCGACTCCGGCCGCCTCGCATTCGGCCAGCAGCATGGCCACGATCTGGCGCGCGGAGCCGTCGCAGAAGAGCTGGCCCAGCGTCTTCTCGTGCCAGGCGATGCGATGCTTGTCGACCAGTTCGATGAAGTCGTGCTGGGTGTAGCGCGCCAGCGCCGACTTGCAGAAATGCGGATTGTCCGAGAGGAACGCCTCCGGTCGCGCGTCGAGGTTGGTGAAGTTGCAGCGCCCGCCGCCCGAGATCAGGATCTTCTTGCCGACTTTCTCGGCATGGTCGAGCAGCAACACGCGCCGGCCGCGCTGACCGGCGCGCATCGCGCACATCAGGCCGGCGGCGCCGGCGCCGATGACGACGACATCGAAATCCCGGCGCGTCACGCCAATGCGGTCCTCACGATCCACAGGCCGAGCGCCAATCCGAGCAGGGAACCCACGACCGAGCCGCCGACATAGAGCGCCGCCAGCAGATGCTCGTGCCGCTCCCACAGCAGGACCGCGTCGAGGGAGAAGGCGGAAAAGGTCGTATAGCCTCCGAGCACGCCCGTCGCGAGAAAGAGCCGCAGATGTCCCGCTGCGCCGCCCTTCATGGCGAACCATGCCGTCACCATGCCCATCACCATCGAGCCGGTGACGTTGATCGCCAGCGTGTGCCAGGGGAAATGCGTGCCGGCGACCCTGGCGATCCAGATGTTCATGAAATGGCGGAGCATGCCGCCGGTGCCGGCGCCCACGAACACCACGACGTAACCGAGCATCGCGCGCTCCTACGCGCCGAACCGCTGCCGGTAATCCGGCAGCGATGTGGCATAGGGCAGCGCCGTCGCCTCGTAGACGCCGCGCGCGACCGCGCGGGCGAGGCAATCGGCTGCCGCCGCTCCCAGCTCGGTGAGGGTCGCCGTCTCGCCGCCCGGCCCGGCATACGCCGTCGAGACGGCGAAGACGGTGTCGCCGTCGTTGGGCGCATGGACCGGGCGCAGGGCGCGCGACAGGCCGTCGTTGGCCATGATCGCCAGCCGCTTGCACTCGGCCTTGGTCAGGGTGGCATCGGTCGCGACCATGGCGATGGTCGTCGCCGTCGCGGGGGCCGGCTGGCCCTTGAAACGCAGCGCGAGCGCCTCGGGCGCGACCTTCGCCGGAAAGCCGTGGCCGCCGAGTTCGTCGCCCTGCTCGTAGGGGGCAGCCCAAAAATGCCGGCTGTCGCCGACCGTCGCCGCGCCGACGGCGTTCACCGCCGCCAGCGCGCCGACGATGAAGCCGCTTTTCGTGCGCTGGCTGGCGGAGCCCAGCCCGCCCTTGAGGTTCGCGGTGGTGGCACCGTAGCCGGCGCCGGCGGTACCGAGCGCGAACGCCGCGCCGGCCGCCAGCGTCGCGTCGCGGCCGAGGTCCCAGTAGGGCGGGCGATGTTCGACCGGCTTCTTCAGCCAATCCTTCTCGCCGCCATTCATCAGGTCGAACAGGATCGCCTGCACCGCGACCGGCAGAACGATACCGCCGAAGGTCGCGCCCTTGCCGCGGGCGCAAAGAACCGCCGAGGCGCCGCCCGCGGCGTCCAGCCCATAGAGCGAGCCGCCCGACAGCACGACCGCATCGATCACGGCGCGTGTCATGTCCGGCTCGAGCAGCGTGACGGCGCGGTCGCCCGGCGCGCCACCGAGCGTGGCGACGCTGGCCGCGCAGCTCCTGTCGAACACCGCGACCGTGACGCCGGTCGCGGCGCGCGCATCGTGGGCGTTGCCGACCGTCACGCCCGGCACGTCGGTAACGAGATTCCTCACGTCAGGAACTCGCCGCCGTTCACGTGGATGGTCTGCCCGGTGATGAAGCCGCCTTCCGGACCGACCAGCAGGCGGACCATGGCCGCGATCTCGTCGACGGTGCCGAAGCGCTTGAGCGGGATCGCCCGGTTGGCGCGGCTGGGCGGCGCGGGACCCGCGGACGCAGCCCGCGTGGTGTCGATCGCGCCGGGCGAGACGGCGTTGCAGGTGATGCGGTGCGGCGCCAGCTCGACCGCGAGGGACCGCATCAGCCCCTCCAGCCCGGACTTCGATACGGAGACATGGCAACGGTTCGCCACGCCGAGATGGGTCGAGATGCCGGACATGGCGACGAACGCGCCGCCCTTTCCCTTGGCCACCATCTGCGGCACGAAGGCCTTGCCGAGCAGGAAGGCCCCGTCGAGCGCCACCGACAGGATCTCGCGCCATTCCTCGAACGACATGTCGAGGAAGGACGTCTGCCGGCGCAGGCCCGCATTGCTCACAAGGATGTCGACGCCGCCCAGCGCCTCTGCCTGGCGCGCGAGCATGGGCGCGACGGCCGGGTCGGAGACATCGCCCATCGCGGCCTGCGCCTTGCCGCCGGCCGCCTCGATCTCCCGCACGACATCGTCGACCGCGTCACGATCTTTGCGACCGTTGACCAGCACCGTTGCGCCGTCGCGCGCCAGCGTGAGCGCGATCGCCCGCCCGATATTCCTGCCCGCGCCCGTGACCAGCGCGATCCGTCCCTGCAATGGTGCCGACATGCTCTCTCCGTTCGGGCTCTCCTCCCCAGCCTTCCAGGGAGGTATCCGCCTGCGGATTACCCCGCCACCTCCTCATGAGAATGGGGAGGAACATCAGAGCGTAGCATCGCCGTCACGGATTGGCATGGCTCCCGTAGCGCTTGGCATAGGCGTGGCAGAACTCCGCGCCGAGCAGGAAGATCTGCGACGAGTAGTAGATCCACACCAGCAGGATGATCAGCGCGCCGGCCGCACCGTAGGACGAGGCGACGTTGCTCTGGCCGATATAGAAGGCGATCGCATACTTGCCGCCCTCGAACAGGACGGTGGAGGCCAGCGCGCCGATCGCCACGTCGCGCCACGCTATCTCGGTGTCGGGCAGCACCTTGAACATCGCCGCGAACATCCCGCCGATCAGCACCGCCGACATCACGAGGTCGAAGAGGTTGGCCACCACCTGCACCTGCGGGAAGACGATCTTCAGGTAGTTCGAGAGACCGGCGAGCGCGGCGCTCGCGGCCAGCGACACGGTGAGCAGGAAGCCGGAAGTGACGACAAGGCCCATGCTGGCGAGCCGCGCCCGCATCAACCGGGTCAGCGTGGAATGCGGCGGCGGCTGGGTCTTCCAGATGGCATTCATCGCCGACTGGACCTCGCCGAAGACGCCGGAGGTGGCGACGATCAGGACGGCGATCCCGATCAGGGTGGCGAAGGTACCCTCGCGCGGCTGGGCGGCGCTCTCGATCATGCCCTGCAGCGCCTGAGCCGTCTGGCGTCCCATCATCGTGCTGAGCTGCGCGACGATGGCGCCTTCCGCCGCCTCGCGACCGAAGGTCAGGCCGGCGATGGCGATCACCACCAGCAGCACCGGCGCGATCGAGAACAGGGTGTAGTAGGCGATCGAGGCGCCGCGGCTCAGCGCCTCGTCGTCGATGAAGCCCGTCACGGTGTCCTTGAGAAGCAGCCAGGCAGCAGAGAGGACCTTCATGCCCTCTCTAACTCGACAACCACCCGCTCGTTCCGCCACCCTGCTCGGACGCTGCACATCCTCCCTGGCCCTCCGCTCAAGCTCCTCTCCCGCGATAGGGGGTGAGGAGCTTGAAGCGCGGCGACCCTGTTCAGACTCAGGCCTGCGACGGCAGCGGACGAACTATTCCATGGGATTTGCGGCTTGATGCCTCGCTCCGGCTCGTTGCCCGCACAGCGCTGCCCGAGAGGGGCGCACCTCTAGTGAAGCGGGGCGGGCGTGCCGTCGTCGGTGCGCTGAGGCGCGCGTTGCGCGGCAGTGGCATCGACGCGCCGGAACGTCACCACGATGTCCGCGGCCCGGCGTTCGGCCTCCGCCTGGAAGGCGTCGCGTGCCTTCTGGTCCGGCTCGGGGATGGTCATATCCATGAGCTTTTCAGTCTGCGTCGCACAGGATGCCGCGACCGCCCGCGCCACCCGGCGCGGATCGGACGTACGGTCGTCGATCTGCGGGGTGTTGGCCAGAAGGCAGTCGTCGCGTTCGCGCCATTGCCGCTCGATCCGGCCCTGCAGCTTGGGATTCTCATAGACGGGATTCCACGCGCATCCGGCGGCGGGCAGGACGAGCAGGAGGACGGCGACGGCTGAACGCATCGCCGGATCGTACGGACGGCGCCCGCCCCGATCAACCCGCCACGATATAGGCGCGCAGCGCGTCGCTCTCGTGCCGGGCCTCCTCCAGGCGCGCCTTGACGACATCGCCGATCGAGACGAGGCCGAGAAGCTCGCCGCGATCGACGACGGGCAGATGACGGAACCGGCCCGTGGTCATCGTCTGCATGACCTGGTCGATGGAATCGTCGGGATGGCAGGTCACCACGTCGCGCGTCATCACCTGGCGGGCCTCGAGATCGAGGGCGGCGGTGCCGTGACGGGAAACGGCACAGACGAGATCGCGCTCCGAGACGATGCCCGCGACCTTGTCGGTGTCCTCCATGACGAGGACGGAGCCGATGCGGCGGGCCCCGAGCTGTTGGGCGATCTGGGCAACGGTGGTGCCCGGGGTCACCGTGTAAACGAGACCGCCCTTACGGGACAGGATGTCGGAAACGAACATGCGTTCCCCCTTTCTGAGGCCAGGCTGTGAAGGTTCCAATGCGGTGGCGCGGCATTTGGTTGCACGCCATAAGGTACCCATGATCGATACGCGTTCGGCGCTCGTGCTCTTCTCTGGCGGACAGGACTCTACCACCTGCCTCGCATGGGCGCTGCAGAAATTCGAGCATATCGAGACGATCGCCTTCGACTACCGGCAGCGGCACAGGATCGAGCTCGATCAACGACTTGTGGTCCTTGCCGAGGTCCGGCGACGTTTTCCCCAATGGGGCAGCAAGCTGGGCGACGACCATTTCATCGACATGGGGGTGCTGGGCCAGATCAGCGATACCTCGCTCACGCGCGAAACGGCGTTCGCGATGGAGCAGGACGGGTTGCCCAACAGCTTCGTGCCGGGCCGCAACCTGCTGTTCTTCACCTTCGCCGCGGCGGTGGCGTGGCGGCGCGGCATCCGTCAGCTCGTCGGCGGCATGTGCGAGACCGACTTCTCCGGCTATCCCGACTGCCGCGACAACACGATCAAGTCGCTGCAGGTGACGCTCAACCTCGGCATGGATCGCAGCTTCGTGCTGCAGACGCCGCTGATGTGGCTCGACAAGGCGGAGACCTGGGCACTGGCGGACTCGTTGGGCGGCGCTCCGCTGGTCGATCTCGTGCTGCAGCATACCCATACCTGCTACCAGGCCGAGCGCGGGCCGCTGCATGCCTGGGGCCACGGCTGCGGCGAATGCCCTGCCTGCGCCTTGCGCAAGCGGGGATTCGAGATGTGGAAGAACCTCACGGGCTGAAGCAGGAGGCGCGCCATGAACCCTTCTCCCCGGATGTCCCTCGGCGCGCGCAAGGCCGAGGGGCTCGCCTATTTCATCGCTTTCATCGCCTGCATTCCGACGGCGAACTGGATGATCGGTCATGTCGGCACGACCTGCGTGCCGTCCGGCCCGTGCCTGCTTCCGGTCTTTCCATGGGGACCGCATGACGGACCGCTGATGGCCCCTTCGGGCGTGGCGATGGCCGGCCTCGCCCTCGTCCTGCGCGATCTGGTGCAGCGCCGGCTTGGCCGCACCGTTGCGCTAATGTCGATCGTGGCCGGCGCCGTCCTGTCGGGCGCCGTCGCGCCGCCCGCGCTGGTAGTAGCTTCGGCGAGCGCGTTCTTCCTCTCGGAGCTGGCCGATTTCCTGGTCTACACGCCCTTGCAGGCGCGCGGACTGGTGCTAGCGGTGTTCGCCAGCAGCATCGTCGGCCTGGTCGTCGACAGCGTGCTGTTCCTGTCGCTGGCCTTCGGCAGCCTCGAATTCCTGGCCGGGCAGATCCTGGGCAAGACCTGGATGGTGCTGCTCGCCCTGCCGGTCGTGCACTGGATCCGCCGGCGCGAAGCTGTGGGCGCAGTGGCCGAATGGCGCTAGAGTGCGCCGAATTCGAACGAGTGATTCGGGGAGAACAGCGAGATGATGAAGTCGATCCTGGCCGTGTCCGAGGGCGGACCCGATGCCGCGATGTCGTTCCAACTGGCGTCCCGCGTGGCGGCGGAGTTCGAAGGCGCCGTGGACGCCCTGCATCTGCCGGTCGGACCGGCGGGCGGCATGGTGGGCGGCCTGGCGATGAGCGGCGAGGCCATGCCGCTGATCATGAATCTCGACGACGAGCGTCTCGAGGCACGCAGCACGGAGAGCGAGCGCGCCTACAAGGAAAAGCTGGAGCCGATCAAGGGCTCGACCTACACCGCCGCCAAGACCGCGACGCTCGACGCCATGGTGGCGATGGGCCGCTGCTCGGACATGCTGGTGCTCGGTCGGCCCGGCGCCGACCCCGAGAACGTGGCGCCGGCGACGGTCGAAGCCGCGCTCTACGAGTGCGCGCGCGCCGTGATGATCGCGCCGCCGACCGCCGGCAGCGGCACCTTCAACTCGGTCGTGGTGGCATGGAACGGCAGCTTCCAGGCCGCCCGCGCCCTCGAATATGCCATGCCGTTCCTCGAGAAGGCCGGCAAGGTCACCCTGCTGGTCGTCGGCGCCAAGCCGGACGACGTGGGCGCGTCCTATCTTGCCCGCAACCTCGCGCGCAACGGCGTCAACGCCGCCATCGACGCGATCGACCCTGGCGCAGTGTCGGGCCGCGCCCGCGGCCGCGCACTGCTCGGCTACACCCACGACAAGGGGGCGGACTTGCTGGTGATGGGCGCCTATGGCCGCGGCCAGGTGCTGAGCTTCCTCGGCCTCGGCGGCGCGACGGGCAAGGTGATCTCGTCCTGCCGTGTGCCCCTGCTGATGGCGCATTGATGCGCCGCGCCCTTCTCGCGGCCTTCGCCGTGACGATCGCGATGCCGGCATGCGCCGCCGACATCGAGGCCAACAAGAAGATCGTGGTCGACTTCTACGACAAGGCGCTCAACCAGAAGGACTTCGAGGCCGCCGCGCGGTATTTCGGGCCGCGCTATATCCAGCACAATCCCAACGTGCCGAACGGCCCCGACGGGCTGAAGGGCCTGGTGACGCTGCTGAAGGAGAAGTTCCCGAACTCCCGCAGCGAGATCAAGCGGGTGATCGCCGAGGGCGATCTCGTGATGCTGCACGTCCACGCCGTGCGCGAGCCCGGCCAGCGCGGCACCGCCATTGTCGACATCTTCAGGGTCGAGGACGGCAAGATCGTCGAGCACTGGGACGTGATCCAACCCGTGCCCGAGAAGGCCGCCAACGAGAACACGATGTTCTGAGCGCCCTACGCCTGGAGGCGCGTCATGCTCAGCGGAAGTCAGCCCGGGAAGAACTTCAGGAACGGCTCGGCTTCGCTGAAGGTGCGCGCGACAGAGGGGCGTTTGCCGAGCCGCTCGAAGTAAGCCGCAAGGTGCCGGTGATCGGCGAAGGGCACGAGCTTGTTGGCGAAGAACAGCGGCGGCGCAGCGGCACAGTCGGCCAGCGTGAAGTCCTCGCCGGCTGCCCATGTCCGCGCCGCCATCTCGCCGTCGAGGATGCCGTAGGACTTTCGCAGCACACCTTGGGCCGCCTCGACACCGAACGGGTCCCGTTTGTCCGCCGGCCGCAGCCTGTCGCCGACGATGCGCTGCATCGGTTCGTGGACGTAGAGATCGTAGAAGCGATCGGCGAGGCGCGTGCGCAGCGCCGCGTCGGGGTCGGCGGGAATGAGGGTCGCGGCACCGGGGTAATGCTGCTGCAGATATTCTATGATGATGCTCGACTCGGAGATCGCGCGGTCGCCCGCCGAATCGTGCAGGCCCGGCATCTTGCCGACCGGCCAACGCGCGCGGAACGCCGCCGCCGAGGCGGGATCGCCGAGATCCACGACCTGCTTCTCGAACGACGTGCCGCTCTCGTACAGCGCGATCAGCACCTTTTGGCAGTAGGAAGCGAGCGGATGGAAATGAAGGGTCAGCGTCATGGCCGCCTCAATACACCCGATGCGCCCGCGACGCCTGCCCTCCGCCCGCCGCAGGGCAGCCCGGCCTTCAGGGGCAGGGGCCCGGTCCCTGACTCACGACCTCGGCGTCGGCGCAGGCGGTGCAGGCATTGCCGTAGTTGCGGCGCGTGCCGTCGCGGCGCACGCCGCAGGTCGCGCGAAATTCCCGCGTGCACATTTGCGGCCGCGGCTCGGCGCAGGTGCCGCCGGCGATCGGCAGCGATTCGTCCGCCAGCTCGGCCTTGGTCATACGGAAGGCGAACGGCTTGGTCTGGTATTCGCTCAGCGTGCCCACGACCCAGATCGGCGCCCCGACCGGCAGCAGGGGCGTGAGCGGACGGGCCATCGACACCACGATGTCGACGGTCTTGCTCGTCTGGTTGCGCTCCGAGATCGCGCCGTCGATGCGATCGGGCGTCACGGCCAGGATCTTGATCGGGATCTTGAGCCGCATGCCGCCCTTCTGCCGCTCACCGACGGCCTGCCACACCCGATCGGCCGCGGCCTTGTTCGCCTCCGATTCGTCGCGCCAGGCCAGGACCGACGCCCATTCGGAAAAGCTCATCGCCGCCGGATCGGTATCGGCGACGGCCTGCACCGCGGCCTCCGGCGGCGTCATCAGGCGCGAGATCGACCGGGCGAAGAAATCGGGCGGCTGCCGGGCGCCCGAGGCGGCCTTGGTGAGGACGGCGGCCCAGCCTTCCTCGCTACCGTGGTAGCGGATGTAGTGCGCGCGCGCATACTGCTCGATATTGCCGGCTGCGGTCTCGTTGCGCGCGGCACGGGCGATGGCGATGGCACGCGCGGCATACCAGAAGCCCAGCGCATCGGTCGGCTGCGGCTCGAGCATCGTCACCGAGAGCTGATAGACGTCGGCGAGATTGTCCGGATCGACCGCGATCGCCTTGAGGAAGCGCTCGCGCGCCTTGTCGTACTGCTTGGCCTGCAGCGCAGCGAAGCCCAGCGTGCCGTCGAACACGGCCACGAGCTGCGCCTTCTGGCGCGCGAAGTCGGCCTCGGCGAGCGATGGCGGCCGGGGCCATTTTGCCAGGGCCGCCATCCCGCGCTCGGCGGCGGTCACGGCGGGCGCCAGCGCCGCTCCGTCCCCCGCCATGGCGCGGGCACGGCCGACATAGGCACGGTTGGCGAGCGCGCGGACATTGTCGGGGTTGGCCTGAAGCAGGCGCGCGCCGATCGCATCGGACTTCTCGGGATTGTTGGCGCTCTGCCACGCCGCCATGGCCTGCTCCATGGCCTCCGTCCGCAGCGGGCTGCCGGGATACCAGGCAATGAAGACCTCGAGCGCCTCCGCGCGCTTGGCCGGATCCTTGAGCGCGAGCGCATTGGCGTAGGACGTCTCCTGGATTCCAGGCGCCGCTTGGGCAGCCGCGTCGCCCGCGGCGCAGGCGAACGTCAGCGCCACCAGGATGGCCAGCCAGTTCTTCAGGGTCATTGCAGCCTCTGCTGCGATGCAACGTGACGATTTTGGCAAAATGAGGCACTCTTTCGCAACGAGACAAAAGCCGGAGCATGGAGACGACGATGGGCAGCATACGGCTTTTGACGACGCTTTTGCTCGCCTGCCTCGGATTTTGTGGCGCAGTCTCCGCCCAGCAAGGCCTTCCGCCGCCCGCCGTCCTCGTCACGCCGGCCGAGTCGAGATCGCTCGCCGCCCAGGCGGAGTTCATCGGTCGCGCCGCCGCCATGGACAGGGTCGACCTGCAGGCGCGCGTCAAGGGTTTCCTCGGTCCGCGCAAGTTCACCGACGGCCAGGAGGTGAAGGAGGGCGACCTGCTGTTCACCATCGAGCGCGAGGCCTATCAGGCGGCGGTCGACCAGCGCACGGCGGCGCGCGATGCCGCCAAGGCGGCGCTCG
The DNA here is from genome assembly GCA_945957125.1 of uncultured Rhodospirillales bacterium. Taxonomy (GTDB): domain Bacteria; phylum Pseudomonadota; class Alphaproteobacteria; order Reyranellales; family Reyranellaceae; genus Reyranella. The sequence continues at coordinate 20,090 of CAMFJT010000022.1, forward strand.
ACAATGCCGACGTGGCGCTGAAGCGCGCCGCCGACCTGCTGCGCACCAACACCGGCACCCAGGCGACCTACGACCAGCGGCTGAGCGAGCAGCTCCAGGCCAAGGCGCAGCTCGAGAGCGCGGAAGCAGCCCTGCGCGACGCCCAGATCCAGCTCTCCTACACCGAGATCAGGTCGCCGATCACCGGCCGCATCGGCCGCGCCTCCGTCTCCCCCGGCAACATCGTCGGACCCGACTCGGGCGTTCTGGCGACCGTCGTGAGCGAGCATCCCATGCGCGTGCTCTTCCCGGTTACCCAGCGCGAGCTGATGGAGGCCCGTCGGGACGGCTCCACCGACGCCAATACGCCCCTCCTGGTGCAGCTCCGGCTGGCCGACGGCAGCCTCTACAAGGAGAAGGGAAAGATCGATTTCCTCGACGTCACGGTCGATCCCCGGACCGACGGCCAGATCGTGCGCGCGGTATTCCCCAACGAGAAGCGCGAGCTGACCGACGGGCAGACCCTGCGGGTCGTGATCGAGAGCGCCAAGCCGCCCTCGGTGGTCGCCGTGCCTCAGGGCGCGATCGCCATCGACCAGGCCGGCGCCTACCTGTTCGTCGTCAACGACAAGAACCAGGCCGAGCAGCGCCGGATCAAGACGGGTATCACGCGCGACGGGCTGCAGGCCGTCGAAGGCGTGAAAGCGGGCGAGAAGGTCATCATCCAGGGCCAGCAGAGGGTGCGGCCCGGCATGACGGTCAACCCCACGATCGCGCCCGCGACGCCCGCCCCGCAGAAGGGCTGAGCCATGACCATCTCCTCGGTCTTCATCCGCCGCCCGCGGCTGGCCTTCGTCGTCTCGACGGTCATCACCATCGCCGGGCTGATCGCCATGACCGTGCTGCCGGTCGCGCAGTTCCCCGACATCGTGCCGCCGCAGGTCCGCGTCACCGCGAGCTATCCCGGCGCCTCGGCCCAGGCGGTCGAGGAGAGCGTGGCGCAGGTCATCGAGGCCCAGGTCAACGGCGTCGAGAACATGATCTACATGAAGTCGACCTCGGGCGGCGACGGCAGCTACAGCCTGACCGTCAGCTTCGAGGTCGGCTCCGATCCCGACATCAACACCGTCAACGTCAACAACCGCGTGAACCAGGCGATCGCCCTGCTGCCGCCCGAGGTGCAGCGCATCGGCGTCACGGCGAAGAAGCAATCGTCGGCCATGCTGCAGGTGATCGCCGTCTACTCGCCCAAGGGCAGCCGCGACGCGCTGTTCCTGTCGAACTTCGCCACGATCAACCTGCTCGATTCGCTGCGCCGCCTGCCGGGCGTCGGCGAGGCCAGCCTGTTCGGCCCGCTCGACTACGCCATGCGGCTCTGGCTCAACCTCGACCGCATGTCGAGCCTCGACATCACGACCAAGGACGTCGTGGCCGCCGTGCAGTCCCAGAACGTGCAGGCCGCCGTCGGCCTGGTCGGCGCCGCGCCGGTGATGGACGACGTGGCCCTGCAGCTCAACATCACGACCCAGGGCCGCCTCACCACGACCGAGGAATTCGGCGACATCGTGGTGCGCGCCACGCCGGAGGGCGCGCTGGTCCGCATCAGGGACATCGCCACCGTCGAGCTCGGCGCCAAGACCAGCGATTCCTCGGCGCGCTTCAACGGCCGGCCGGCCACCGGCATTGCCGTCTACCAGCTTCCCGGCGCCAATGCGCTGGCCACGGCCGCCGGGGTGAAGGCCAAGCTCGACGAGCTGAAGCCGCGCTTCCCCGACGATGTCGCCTTCGACGTGATGTACGACACCACGGTGTTCGTCGCCGCCACGATCGAGAGCGTCAAGCACACGCTGATCGAGGCTTTCGTGCTGGTCGCCATCGTGGTCTTCGTCTTCCTCGGTAACCTGCGCGCCACGCTGATCCCGATCATCGCCGTGCCCGTGGCGCTGGTCGGCACGTTCGCCGTGATGCTGGCGCTCGGCTTCTCGGCCAATACCATCTCGCTGCTGGCGCTGGTCCTGGCGATCGGCATCGTGGTCGACGACGCCATCGTCGTGGTCGAGGCGGTCGAGCACATCCTCGAGCACGAGCCCGATCTCACGCCCGCACAGGCGACCGAGAAGGCGATGACCCAGGTCACCGGCCCGATCATCGCCATCACCCTGGTGCTGCTCTCGGTGTTCGTGCCGACGGCGTTCATTCCCGGCATCACCGGCCAGCTCTACAAGCAGTTCGCCGTCGCGGTGTCGGTCGCCATGGTGATCTCGGCGATCAACGCCCTGTCGCTCTCCCCCGCGCTCTGCTCGCTGATCCTGCGCCATCGCGGCAAGCCCAGGGGCGTCATGGCCTGGCTGCAGAACGGCATCGACAGCAGCCGCGACGGCTATATCCGGCTGGTCACGCCGCTGGCGCGGCGCAGCGTCCTCGCCCTGTTGCTGGTCGGCGTGTTCATCGCCGGCGCCGCCGGTCTCAACACCCTCGTGCCGTCCGGCTTCCTGCCCGATGAGGACCAGGGCGCCTTCATGGCCGAGGTCCAGCTTCCGGACGCGGCCTCGACCAATCGCACGGTCGCGGCGCTGCAGCAGGTCGAAGCGGCGTTCGAGGGCAAGCCCTGGCTGCAGAACCTGTTCACCGTCTCGGGCTACAGCCTGCTCGACGGCCTCGCCCTGCCCAACCGCGCGCTGGTCGTGGCGGCGCTCAAGCCGTTCAGCGAGCGCAAGAAGGAATCGCTCAGCGTCTTCTCCGCGCTGCAGGAGATGAACATCGCCTTCAGCCAGATCTCCGCGGCCAACGTCTTCGCCTTCAACCTGCCGCCGATCATGGGCCTGGGCAACGCCTCGGGCTTCGAGTTCGTGGTGCAGAGCCTGGCCGGCGCCGCGCCGACCGAGCTGGCCGCCGTGGCGCGCGGGCTGATGGCGTCGGCGCAGCAGGAGCCGGCGCTGCAGAGTGTGTTCACGACCTACAGCGCCGCCACGCCGCAGATCTACCTCAAGCTCGACCGCGAGCGCGCCCAGGCGCTCGGCATCTCGATCAGCGACATCTTCTCGGCGCTGCAGACCGCCATGGGCGGCACCTACGCCAATGACTTCAACATGTTCGGCCGCACCTGGCAGGTGAAGATCCAGGCCCAGGCGGAGGACCGCCGGGTGATGACCGACGTCTTCCGCGTGCGCCTGCGCACCGCGGCCGGCGATCTCGTGCCGCTGCAGGCCGTGGCCGATGTCGAGCTGGTCACCGCGCCGTCCTCGATCATCCGCTACAACAACCTGCGCGCCGTCGTGCTGAACGGCGCCCCGGCGCCGGGCTACTCCTCCGGCCAGGCGATCGCGGCGATGGAGACGCTCGCGCGCAACACGCTTCCGAGCGGCTACGGTTTCGAATGGACGGGCACGGCGCTGCAGGAAAAGGCGGCGTCCGGCCAGACCGGCTTCATCCTCGCCCTCGCGGTGGTCTTCGCCTACCTCTTCCTGGTCGGCCTCTACGAGAGCACGACCATCCCGCTCGCCGCGCTGCTGTCGGTCTCGGTCGGCCTGTTCGGCGCCGTCGCCGCGCTGTTCGTCAGCGGCCTGGCCAACAACCTCTATGCCCAGATCGGCATCGTCGTGCTGATCGCGCTGGCGGCCAAGAACGCCATCCTGATCATCGAGTTCGCGATGGCCGAGAGGGCGGGCGGCCGCGACATCGTCGACGCCGCGACCACCGCCGCGCACCTGCGCTTCCGCGCGGTGATGATGACGTCGTTCGCGTTCATCCTGGGCCTCGTGCCGCTGGTGATCGCCTCCGGCGCCGGCGCCGCGACGCAGCGCGCGGTGGGCACCGCCGTGTTCGGCGGCATGATCGCGGCGTCCTTCCTCGGCATCTTCGTGATCCCGGGCCTCTACGTCTCCTTCCAGAAGATGCGCGAGAAGGTGAAGGGAACTCCGGCAAGCCACTGACCGCTCATTGAAGCGCGCGGTCCAATCAAAGCAGCGCGAAGTCGGCGAGGTCGGGGGACCGCATCTCGGCACGGAAGCGGTCGAAGCTCCAGGGCCAGAGTGCGGGATTGCCGTTGCGGTCGAGGTACCAGCTCCGGCAGCCCGTCACCCAGACCGTGCCCTTCATCGCCTCGCGGAGCGCGCTGTTGAAGCGCTGCGACGCGGCGGCGGTCGGTGCAATCGCGGAGCAGCGGCCGTCGCGCACGAGGTCGAGGAGCTGCTGGATATAGGCGATCTGCAACTCCGAGATCTGGATCACCGAGAAGTTGCCGATCGGGCTGTTCGGCCCGACCAGCATGAAGAAGTTGGGGAAACCCGGCACGGCGACCGAGCGATAGGCCTCGTTGGCGTGTGACCATGCCTCGGCCAGCGTCCTCCCGCCCTCGCCCACGACCTCCATTGGCCGCAGAAAGGCATGGCCGTCGAAGCCGGTCGCCAGCACCAGCATGTCGAGCGCGTGCAGCCGGCCGTCCTTCGTGCGCACGCCGGCGGCCTCGACTCGTTCGATGCCGTCGGTGACCAGGCGCACGCCCGGCTTCTGCATCGCCGGATAGAACTCCTCCGACATGATCAGCCGCTTGCAGGCCGCGCGATAGTCGGGTGTGAGCCGGCGGCGCAGCTCGGGATCGCGGACATTGTCCTCGAGGTTGGCACGGCAGGCGGCCTCGATCTTGGCCAGCTCGGCCTCGTTGCCGATCACCGCCTCGGCGAAGGTGTCGACGAAGCGCTTGGCCCAGAAATCGTAGGACTGGCGCAGTGCTTCGGGCGAGCGGAGATACATCGCCTTCTCGTCCTCGCTGTAGGCCGGATTGGCGAGCGGCAGCACCCATTGCGCCGTGCGCTGGAACAGCACCAACTCCTTCGCCCGGTCCGCGAGCGCCGGCACGATCTGGATCGCCGTCGAGCCGGTGCCGATGACGCCGATCCGCCGTCCGTCGAGCGGCACCGAATGATCCCAGCGCGCCGAATGGAAGCAGGCCCCGCCGAAATCCTCCAATCCAGCGATGTCCGGATAAGCCGGCACGTGCAGCACGCCGGTCGCCGCGATCACCGCGTCGGCCGTGTCGTCGCGGCCATCCTTCGTGTGCAGGCGCCAGCGACCGCCCTCGTGGACGGCGCGAACGACTTCGCTGTTGAAGCGGATCACGTCGGTGACGCCGTACCGCCGCGCCACGCCCTCGAAATAGGCCTGGATCTCCGCGCCGGGCGAGAAGCGCTTGGTCCAGTCGCCCTTGAGCTCGAACGAATAGGCATAGACATGGCTCGGCACGTCGCACGACAGGCCGGGATAGGTGTTGTCGCGCCAGGTCCCACCCAGCGTCGCCGCCTTCTCGTGCACCACGACCTCGTCGCCGCGTTCCCTGAGCTTGATCGCGGCGAGGATGCCGGACATGCCGGCGCCGATGACGGCAACACGCATCGTCGCTCTCCTATTCGCCGGCCGGCGTCGGCTGCCGGGGATGGACGAAGTCCTTGAAGTCGTCGAAGCCCTTCCAGGCCGGCTCCGGCGGGACGTGCCCCGGACGCGGCGCGTATTTCGACGGCTCGTCGCTTCCCGGCGTCACGATGTAGCGCGGACAGTTGGGGAAGATCGCCCGCACCGTCACACGCACCAGGAGCTGCGCGCCGGCGAAGCGCTGCATCAACGGGTCGTCGGCCGTCACGTCCGCGGTTCCATTGACGCGCAGCCGCCGCGGCTTTTCGCCCATGTCGATGAACAGCAGGCCGACCTCGGGATTGAGCAGCACGTTGCCGAGGCTCTTGAACATGCCGTTGCCGTCATAGTCGGGGAAGGCCAGCTCCGACCCTCCGGTCACCCGCACGAACCCCGGCACGCCGCCCTTGAACGAGCAATCGGCGCGGCCACGATCGTCGGCCGTGGCAAGGAAGAAGAACGGCAGGCTTTCGATGAACGCCCGATCCTGCTCGGTGAAAGCGGTACGCGTCAGCTTCTCCTCCAGCCGGTCGGCGATGCGCCGGCTGTCGAACCGATCCTGCAGGCGGCGATTGCCGTCATGGAACATGATGCTGTCGGTCATGGTGTCCTCGCTGGGAGCGCGGCTCTCCAGAGCCGCTCAGGGACGTAGCGTAACCGAAGAAAGAGCGGCTCTGGAGAGCCGTGCTCCCAGCAAGGATAACGGACGTCCCTATCGATCGGTCGCCGCCTCGATCCGGGCGCGCAGCGAGGCGTCGTACACGGTCGTGTCCTGTCCCGGCGGCGGGCGGCGCACGGCGTCCTCGAGGGTCGCGGTCTGGCGCCATTCGCCGGGCGGGCGCGAACGGCCGTCGGAGCCGATCTGGTCGACGCCCCAGTAGAGCTCGAGATGGTGGCCGTCGGGATCGAGGAATTCGACCGCGACCTGGCAGCCCGCGCGGCGGCGGCCCTGGTAGGTGATCTTCGCGCCGTGCGCCTCGAGATGGTCGCGCGCGCGGAACACCTCGTCGAGGCTCGCCAGCTCGAAGGCGAGATGGTGCAGGCTCTTGCCATTGGCATCGCCCTTGTCGCCGACCAGCGCGAGGCAATGATGGTCGCCGTTGCAGCGCAGGAACACCATGCCGCCCGGCATCATCGACCCGGGATAGATATCGGAGATCTGGAAGCCCAGCACCTCGGTATAGAAGCGCTTGGATCGCTCGAGGTCGGAGACGAAGACGACGGCGTGGCCGATCTTGCGGACGGCGAAGGGAATGCTCACGGCAACAACCTCCCATGGCGGAACCACGACAGGGCGTCGGCCAGACGATCGTCGCCCCAGAACAGCTCGCCGCGCACGGCGAAGGTCGGCGAGCCGAACACGCCGAGCTTCTTCGCCTCCTGCGTCGCGGCGTCATAAAGCTCGGCCACGTCGTCGCCGCCCGCCCGCTCGACGCAACGCGCGGCATCCTGCCCGACCTCGGCAAGGCTCGCCGACAGGTTGGGCTCCTGCCCCGGTTCCTGACCGTCCACGAACCAGCGGCGATAGCTCGCCTGGATGTAGGGAATGCCCCAGCCCTCGCGCAGCCCGAGGATCGCGAGCTTGTTGGCGAGGTCGAATTCATTCAGCGGATAGGGGGCGGGCACCTTGGCGCGCAGGCCGTACATCGCCGCGCGCCGCTCGATGTCGCGCCACATGTAGGCGCTCTTCACCGGCTTGCCGGCGAATGGGGTGTTGTTCTGCTCGCGCATGATCGACCGCACGCTGAACGGCCGCCAGTTGAAGCGCACACCCTCGGCCGCCGCAAGCGCCGGCAGGCGGGAGACGGTGAGATAGGTATAGGTGCTCCCGGTAGAGAACCAGAAGTCGATTGCGTCGCTCGTCATGCGCTATCATCGCCCGAATACCGCAGCCGGGGGAAGAAGGCATGGCGAAATCGCCCAACACATTGTCGGCCGCCGACGCCGTCAAACGGATGGCCGACAAGCGGCTGAAGGCGCGCGACCTGGTCGAGGCCTGCCTCGACCGCATCGCCGCGCGCGAGGGCGAGGTCCACGCCTGGGAGGCGCTCGATCCGGACGGTGCGCGCAAGCGGGCCGACATGCTCGACAGGCGCGCCCGGCCAGTCGGGCCGTTGCACGGCATCCCGTTGGCCGTGAAGGACATCATCGACACCAAGGCGATGACCACCGAATGCGGCTCGCCGATCTATCGCGGCCGCAAGGCGGGCAAGGACGCCGCCTGCGTTGCCCAGCTCGTGCAGGCCGGCGCCATCGTGCTCGGCAAGTCGGTGACCACCGAGTTCGCCGGCGCCCATGCCGGCAAGACGCACAACCCGCACAACCTGCGCCACACGCCGGCGGGCTCGTCGTCGGGCTCCGCCGCGGCGGTCGCCGACTTCATGGCGCCGGTCGGCTACGGCACGCAGACCTCGGGCTCGGTGATCCGGCCCGGCGCCTTCAACGGCATCGTGGCTTACAAGGGCACGTACGGCTGGGCCGACCTCGCGGGCGTGAAGACCTATGCGAAGAGCCTCGACACGCTGGGCTTCTTCGTGCGCGAGGCCAACGACCTCGCCCTGATCCGCGCCGCCTACGGGCACGAACCGGCCGATCCGCCGACCGAGGCGCCGCGCATCGGCTTCAGCCGCACCCGCTGGTGGGGCCAGGCCGAGCGCTATAACCAGAAGAACATCGAGGCCGCCGTGAAGACGCTGCGTGCGGCCGGCGCCAAGGTCGGCTCCTGGGAGATGCCCGAGAGCTGGGACGCGCTGATCGAGGCGCACAACCGGGTCATGACGAAGGAGGCGACCTTCCATTACGGACCGGAACGCAAGCGCTTCCCCAACCTGCTGTCGCCCAGCCTGAGCCAGTCGCTCGAGGTCGGCGACGCCGTCACCCCCGCGCAGCTTGCCGACGCGAAGCGGCGCAAGCAGCGCGCGCTGGCCGATCTCGCCCCGGTGTGGGAGCGCTTCGACATCCTGCTGGTGCCGACCGCGCGCGGCGAGGCGCCGGCGGGCCTGGGCTATACCGGCGATCCGATCTTCAACCGCTACTGGACCCTGCTCGGCTCGCCGTGCGTCGCGCTGCCGGTCGGCGCGGGCCCGTTCGACCTGCCGCTGTCGGTGCAGCTCGTCGGTCCGCACGGCGACGACGACAAGCTCGTCGCCTGGGCGCGCTGGGTCGAGCAGCGCCTGTCGTGAAGCTCGGCCTGATCGGCTACGGCGCCATCGGCAAGCATGTCGAGGCGGCGGGGCTGGAGAACATCGAGCTGGTGTCGGTGCTGGTGAAGCGGCCGCGCACCGAAGGCCGGCTGACGCACGACCCGGAGCGTTTCTTCGCCCATCGCTTCGACGCCGTCGCCGAATGCGCCGGCCACGAGGCGGTGCGCGCCCACGGCCAGCGCGTGTTGGAGCGTGGCGCGGATTTTCTCGTGACCTCCGTCGGCGCCTTCACCGACACCGCGCTGTTCGATCGCCTGCTGGCCGCGGCAAAGGCGAACGGGCGGCGTCTGATCCTGCCGTCCGCCGGCATCGGCGCGCTGGACATCCTGAGCAGCGCCGCGGTCGGCGGCCTCGACAGCGTCACGGTCACGGTGCGCAAGGACCCGTCGGCATGGAAGGGCACGGTCGCCGAGACGCTGTGCGATCTCGACGCGCTCACCGAGCCGAAGACGGTGTTCGATGGCCCGGTGCGCGAGGGTGCGCGGCTCTATCCGCAGAACGTCAACATCTCCGCCGCCGCCGCCATCGCGGGCCTCGGCCTCGACCGGACCCGCGTGGTGATCGTCGCCGATCCCACGATCACCACGCACATCGTCGAGCTCGAGGCCAGCGGCACGTTCGGCCGCTTCACTTTCATGGAGGATGTCGCGGTCAGCGAGGAGAACCGCAAGACCGGCAAACTGGTCGCCATGGCAATGGTGAAGTCCGTCCGCCAGCTCGCCTCGACGCTGGTGGTCGCGGCCTGACTTCCCTCCCCCGTCTTCGGGGGACGTGGCGCGGTAATCCGCGACGGAGGGGGTCAAGCGTCGCGATGCTGCATGAGCCCGACCCCCTCCGTCCGCGTAAGACGCGGCCACCTCCCCCGAAGACGGGGGAGGAAAGGCTTGTTGACTCCCTTAATTCTCCGGCTTGATGTTGAAGTCGCGGATCACCTTGCCCCACTTCAGCCGGTCGGAGGCGATCTCCTTGTCGAACGCCTCCTTGGTGCCGACCACGATCTGCAGGCCGTTGTCGGCGAACTTCTGCTGCAGCTCGGGCGAGGCGACCGCCTTGATCAGCTCGTCGTTCCAACGCTTGACCAGCTCGGGCGGCATGCCGGCCGGGCCGACCAGGCCGAACCAGTTGTGGATCACGAAGTCCTTCAGCCCGGTCTTGGAGATCACCGGCACCTCCGGCAGCAGGGGCGAGGCGGAGTCCGCCCCGTAGCCGATGGCGCGCAGGCCGCCGCCGCGGATCTGGCCCATGAACTCCGGCATGTTACCCCACATGAGGTCGACCCGGCCGCCGGTCATGTCGACGATCGCCGGCGCGCCGCCGCGATAGGGCACCTGCGTGAGCTTGGTGCCGGTCAGTGCCATGAACAGCGCGCAGGAAAGCTGCTGGCTCGACCCCGAGCCGACCGTGGCACAGGTCACCTTCTCGGGATTGGCCTTGGCAGCGTTCTCGACGTCCTGCCAGTTCTGGTAGGGCGTGTCGCGCCCGACGACGAGGATGTTGTAGACGCTGGCGACGTTGCCGATCGTCGTCAGGTCCTTGTCGACATCGATGCTGGTCTTCACCATCTGCGGCAGCACCGTCATCATGGCCATCGAAGCGAGAAGGATGGTGTGGCCGTCCGGCGGCGACTTCGCCGTCTCCGCCGCGGCGATCATGCCCGAGGCGCCGGCCTTGTTGTCGACCACCACCGACTTGCCGAGCTGCTTCGAGAACTGCTCCGCCAGCAGGCGGCCGATGATGTCCGACGTGCCGCCCGCCGGGAAGCCGTTGATGAAGCGCACTTCCTTCGACGGGAAGCCTTGCGCATGGGCGGCTCCCGAGAACAGAGCCGCGAGAACGCAGACGAACGCGAGTCTCTTCATGTCTCAACTTCCTCCGTTTCGTTGTTCAACGCCTGATCCGCCTCTACCAAAACCTCACCCTGAGGAGCGAGCGCAGCGAGCGTCTCGAAGGGTGGGCAACACGCACCACGCCTGAGGCCACCCTTCGAGACACTCCGCTTCGCTCCGTTCCTCAGGGTGAGGTGGTGTGTGCGGCAAACGGCGGGAGGATTGCGTCCGGGGTTCACACATAGCCCGGCCCCTCGATGACCGGATGGGCCTCGAGGAACCTCTCGTCGATCTCCACGCCGATGCCGGGCTTGTCGAGCGGCCGCACGCAGCCGTCCTTGCCGATCTTCCACGGCTCGCTGCCCAGCTCGTCGCGGAACTTGTTGGCGACCGAGAGGTCGGCCTCGAAGTAACCTCCGTTGTCGATCGCGGAGAGAAAGTGGATCGAGACCGCCTGGTTGAGCCCGGTCATCGAGGAGTGCGGATGGATCGGCAGCTTCCACATCGACGCCGCCGCCGCGATGCGTTGCACCTCCGTGACGCCGCCGCTCTTGCTGAGGTCGGGCTGCAGGATGGTGATGTTGCCGTCCTCGATCACGCGATGGAACTCGAACCGCGTGTAGTGGTTCTCGCCTGCCGCCAGCGGCGTGCGGCCGAAGCCCTTCGCCATGGCGTAGGAGCGATGATCGTGCGCGGGGAATGGCTCCTCCAGCCATCCGATGCCGAGCTCGTCCATCGCCGGCATCACCTGCCGCACGTCGGAGACGGAATAGCCGGTGTTGGCGTCGGTCAGGATGGCGATGTCGTCGCCGAATCGTCGCCGCACCGCCGTCATGCGCGCGATGTCGGCCTTCACGGTGTCGCCGACCCTGAGCTTCAGCGCCTTGTAGCCCGCCTCGACCATCGGCACGGCTTCGGCCGCCAACGCGTCAGGCGGCTGATAGCCGAGCGAGATGCCGCCCGCGTAGGCCGGCACCGGCCGGTTGGTGCCGCCGAGCAGCTTGTAGAGCGGCCAGCCGGTCGCCTTGCCCTTGATGTCCCATAGCGCCTGATCGAGCCCGCTCATCGCCATCGCGGTCGCCGCGCCCGCGCCGTGGCTGCCGAGCTGCATCTTGTAGATCTTCGCCCAGATGCCGTTGGTGTCGGTCGCGTCCATGCCGAGCACCAGGCCGCGCAAGGTGGTGTTCACGAGGTGGCCGATCGTGCCCGGCGCCCGCGCATGATGGCTCTCGCCCCAGCCGACGATGCCGTCCTCGGTCGTCACCTTGACCATCACGCAATCGCGCTTGGTCATGGTGCCGATGCCGAGCGAGACCTGGTGCTCCTTCGGCACACGGAACGAGGTCGGGAAGGCCTTGATATCGACGATCTTCATTTTGCGCTCCGCCGTCTTTCTCCTCTCCCCCTAGCGGGGGAGAGGAATATGAATCAGCCGACCTTGTATTTCTGCAGCACCGCGCGATCGATCTCGATGCCGAGGCCCGGGCCCGTCGGGACCGGCACGATGCCGTTCTTCTGCTCGATCGGTTGCCGGGCGAGGTGATCGCGCAGCGGGTTCGGCGTCTGCTCGAACTCGAGCATGGGCGGCATCGGCCGGAAGGCGGGCGGCTGGTCGGGCAACGCGGCGAGGAACTGCACCGTCGCGGCGAGCCCGATCGCCGAGCCCCAGGCATGCGGCACGCACTCGACGCCGAACGCCGAGGCCAGCGTCGCGATCTTGCGGCATTCCGAGAAGCCGCCGGCGGCGCAGAGGTCGGGTTGCACGATGTCCATTGCCTTCTTCGCGATCACGTCGCGGAAGCCCCAGCGCGTGAAGTCGTTCTCGCCGCCGGCCACCGCCATGTCGAGCGCGCGCGTCACCTCGATATAGCCGTCGTGATCCTCCGGGCTGATCGGCTCCTCGAACCACAGGATGTCGTGCGGCTCCAGCATGCGACCGAGCTTGATGGCGTTGGGCACCGAGAAGCAGTGGTTGGCATCGACGGCGAGCTTGATGTCCGGCCCGATCGCCTCGCGGACCGCCGCGACGCGCCTCGTGTCGAGCTTCAGGTCGCCCAGCCCGATCTTCATCTTGATCGCGCGGAAGCCTTCGTTCTTGAACTCCAGCGCCTCCTCGACCGCTTCCTCGACCAGCCGGTCCATGTCGATGAAGTAGAGGCCGGTCGCGTAGGGGATCACCTCGCTGCGATAGGCGCCGCCCAGCAGCTTGTGCACCGGGCGGTCCGCCGCGCGGCCCATGATGTCCCATAGCGCGATGTCGATGCCCGAGATGGCGGAGATCGCCATGCCGGTCGTGCCGTAATCCTTGATCCTGTTGTAGAGGTCCTCCCAGATCGCCTCGACGTCGAACGGATCGCGGCCGAGCACGCGCGCCTTGAACTGGGTCTCGACGAAGGCCTTGGCGACGGCGGCCGGGCCGTAGCATTCGCCCCAGCCGGTTATGCCCTCATCGGTCGAGATCTCGACCAGGCAGGTCGAGCGCGTGCCGTAGACCCAGCCGCGCGCAGAGACGAACGGCTTGTCGACCTTGCATTGCAGGATGTGGGTGGCGACGTCGGTGATCTTCATGCGGGTCCCTGAAAGCCAAGGCGCGCAGAATGAGTGCCACGCCCATCCTTGTCATCCCTCATTGGACCGTCACGACGGGTGCACGTCGATGCCCAGGCCGTGCAGCAGCTCGGCCTGCGCGCTGTCGCTGATCATCATGCCGGTGTAGTCGGCAAGCACCGTCAGATTCAGGCCGGACAGGTCGGAGCCACGGAGGTCGGCTTTCCTCAGCCGGGCGCGCTCCCATTCGACCCTGTCGAGGGCGCAGCCGCGCAGCGTCGCCTCGCCGAGGTCGGTTTCGATGAACGACGCCTCGGAGAGCTTGCACGACAGGAACTCGGCCCTCTGCAGGAACAGGCCGGAGAGATCGGCGAAGCTGAAGTTACAGCGCTCGAAGCCCGCCTTCGTCAGCGCCGATCGCCGCGACAGCGTCCTGGTGAAGGACGATTGCCTGAAGGATGCACCGCGGAAGCTCGAGTCGACCGCGCTCATGCCATGAAGATCGCAGCGCTCGAAAGCGACAGTCGCGAGGTTGCTCTTGGCGATCTCGGCGGATGTCAGATCGCAGAAGGCGAAGGTGCAGCCCTTGCGCGTGCCGGTGTCGAACAGCGTGCAGCCCTCCAGCCGCGACCGCGCCAGCTTGCAGTTGGCCCAGCGCATCGGCTCGAAGCGGCAGGTCTCGAACACACTGTCCGAGAAGTCGGCGCCTCGTACCGTCGGCGCCTGGAAATGGCAGCGCGTGAAGCGGGCTTCCGCGAGGTCGAGGTCGTCGAGCACGAGGTCGGCGGCGAACAGCACACCGTCGAACAGCTTCTCGTCGGCCAGGATCGCGAGCAGCTCCGCGCGCGCCAGCGGGCGGCAATCGTCGGCCGGCGCCGTCACGGCTCAGGGCTTCAGCGTGAACACCGAGCGCACGAACTCGGCAACCGCCTTCTGCGTCGCCGTTGCGGCCGCGTCGTTGCGGCCGACATGCGGATCGAGCTGCACGCAGGTATCGCGATAGGTGAACGGCTCGCCGGTCGCCGCGTTGACCAGCACGCCATCGGCCTTCTCCACGATCGAGCAGTTACGCACCGTCTGGGAACCTTTGGCGACGACCGGACCAGACCCCAGCGGCGTATCGTAGCCGTGATGGGCATCGGGATACTCGGTCAGCGCGATATCGCGCCCGGCTGCCTTCAGTCGCTCGACGAAGCGCTTGCAGGAGGCCACGGGGTTATAGTCGTCGGCGGCGCCATGGAAGATGCGGATCGGCTTGGCGACCACGGCCGCGTCGTCGATGTAGGTGGTCGAGCAGTCAGGATAAAGCGGGATGTAGGCGGCGAACGCCGCGCCCGACTTGTTCCACAGCGTGTGGAAGCGTTGCTCGCTGGCGAACAGCGCCGCCTGGCCGCCGCGCGAGAAGCCCATCAACGCGATGCGCTGCGGATCGACCCTCGGATGCTTGGCCAGCATCGCCAGCGCGCCATAAAGATCGAGGATGAAGTTGAGCCGGCCGAGCTGCGTCTGGTCGGCCGAGACCGACGCGATACCGCGCCCGGTGAACCCGTCGAGCGCGAAGGTCGACACGCCCATCGCGTTGAACATGCGGCTCCAGGTGTCGATGCCCGGGCTCATGCCGCCCGAGCCGTGCATCAGCACCACGACCGGCAGCCGCCCGTTGCCCTGCGCGAGGCGCAGCTCGCCGGTGACGGTGGCGGGCTTGCCGCCCTTGCCGGTCAGGAAGTCGCGGTCGCTCAGCGTCTGGGTCGGGATGGCATGCAGCTCGATCCGCGCGGCGATATCGGCCGTCTGGGCCCGCAGCGGCAGCGCGGCCAGCGCGTAAAGGGCGGCGATCATGGCGTGCTTGATCATGTTTCCTCCGCGCGAATTGTGCCACTTCGCGGCGCCGAACGCTCGCACCGAGGAAAACCGGAATGAGCCTCAATCGTCGCCCGACCGTGGGCTGCGCGCTCTGCGCCGTGCCCGGCCTGATCGCCGTCGGCACCACGGGCATGGCCCAGTCCGAGCCCGCGGCACCTACGTCGTCGAGAAAAGTACGCTCCTCCTCGCCAGCGTGGGCTCGCGCTCACAGCCGCTCACCTCGGGGACCTTCCTCCTCCCCCGACTTCCGGCAGGACTATCGCATATTCACATTTGCCGTCGTCCCGAGCGAAGCGAAGCGTAGTCGAGGGACCTCCTCATCCCGGCGGAAGCCGCATGAAGAGGTCGCTCGGCTCAGGTCGGGACGACGGGATTTTTGCTTACTTGCAATAGTCGTGCGTCTTCGGAGGAGGAAGAATGGAACCGACGAGGTCAGCGCACGGCGATCAGCAGGTTGCCGAGCGAATCCTGGCGGACCGTGTCGCCGGGCTCGACGACGGTCGTGCAATCGAGTTGCTCGAGAATGGCGGGGCCGGTGAGCACGGCGTCCTTCGGCAGCTTGTCGCGCGCATAGACCGGCGTCTGCTGCCAGCCGTCGGCGAACCACACGCGGCGCTCGCCGGCCTGCGCGGCGGCCAGGGTCGGGGCGCGCTCGGTCGCGGCCAGCGCGGCCAATGAGATTTCCGGGCGCACGCCGATGACGGCGGTGTGCAGGTTGACCAGGACCGGCGGGATCTCGGCCAGCTCGATGCCGAACCGGCGCCAGTAAGCAGCGGCGAAGGCGGCGTGCAAGCCGGCGACGCCGATGTCGGGCCGGTCGACGGCGACCGACAGGATGTGGCTCTGCCCCTGGAACTGCATGTCGGCGCTGTAGACCGCGCGCAGCTCGCGCACCGGCACGCCCTCGGCGGCGATCGTCGCCTCGCCGCGCGCCTTCTGCTCGGCGTAGATGGCGGCGATGTCGGCATCGGCGACGGTGGAGAGCGGCTTATTGACGGTGCGAACGTAGTCGTGCCGCAGGTCGGCGACGACGCAGCCCAGCGCGTTGGTGATGCCCGGCCGCGCCGGCACCAGCACGGTCGGGATCGCCAGCTCGCGGGCCAGCGCCGAGGCATGGAGCGGACCGGCGCCGCCGAAGGCGAACAGCGCGAAGTCGCGCGGATCGTGGCCGCGCGACAGAGAAACGAGGCGGATGGCACCGGCCATCCGATCGTTGGCGATGCGCAGGATCGCCGCCGCCGCGGCATCGGCATCGAGGCCGAGCGGCCGGCCGACCTTCTCCTCGATCAGGCCGCGTACGTGGTCGAGCGTCACCGGATGGTCGACGCCGAGCAGCCGGTCGGGATTGAGCCGTCCCAGGATCAGGTTGGCATCGGTGATGGTCGGCTCCGCGCCGCCGCGGCCGTAGCAGATCGGGCCCGGCCGCGCGCCGGCGCTCTCCGGCCCAACCCGCAGCATGCCGGCGGCATCGATCGAAGCGATCGAGCCGCCGCCCGCGCCGATCGTGTGCACGTCGACCATCGGCACATGGATCGGCATGGCGTATTCGAGCTCGAGCTCGCCGGAGACCTGCGGCACGGCGTTCTCGATCAACCCGACATCGGTCGAGGTGCCGCCCATGTCGTAGGTAATCAGGTTCGGCTGGCCCGACACGCGGCCGGTATAGGCGGCAGCCATAACGCCGGAGGCGGGGCCCGACATCACCGTGTTCACCGCCGCCTCGGCGATGAGCTGCGAGGAGATCGTGCCGCCGTTGCCCTGCATCACCAGGATGTCGCGGTCGAAACCCTGGGCCGACAGCTCGGTGCGCAGCCGCGCGAGGTAGCGCGCCAGCACCGGCTGGACCGAGGCGTTGACCGCCGCCGTCACGCCGCGCTCGAACTCGCGATATTCCGAGAGGATGGCGTGGCCCGCCGTGACATAGGGGTTGGGCCACAGGCCGCGCACGATCTCGGCCGCGCGCGTCTCGTGGGTGGCATTGATGTAGCTGTGCAGGAAATGGATCACCACCGCCTCGCAGCCGGCGGCGAGCAGCGTCTTCGCTGCCTCGGCGACGGCGGCCTCGTCGAGCGGCGTCAGGACCTTGCCGTCGGCGTCCATGCGCTCGGGCACCTCGAGCCGCAGCTCGCGGTCGATCATCGGCCGGAAGGTGCCGCGCAGGCCGTAGGGCTGCGGCCGGGTACGGCGGCCGAGCTCAAGCACGTCGCGGAAACCTTTGGTCGTGATCAGCCCGACCCGGGCGATCTTGCGCTCGAGCAGCGCGTTGGTCGTGGTCGTCGTGCCATGCACGAGGGCCTGCAGGCTGGCAGGCTCGGCACCGGCCGCGGCAAGCGAGGCCATGAAGCCGATCGCCTGGTTGTCGACGGTGGTCGGCACCTTGGCGAGCTTGACCGCGCCGCTGGCCGTGTCGATCGCCAGCAGGTCGGTGAAGGTGCCGCCGACATCGATGCCGACCGTGAGCGATGCGTTCTGCGAGGACATGATCAGACCGAAAGATATTGTTCGCGGAGGGAGGCGTTGGCGGCGAGCTCGGCCATCGTGCCGCCGAAGCGGATCTGGCCCTTCTCGATGATATAGGCGCGGTCGGCGATGGCCTCGCAGAAGCGCAGGTTCTGCTCGCACAGCAGCACCGACAGGCCCTCGCCCTTGAGCAGGCGGATCGACTGCGCCATCTGCTCGACGATGATCGGCGCCAGCCCCTCCGACGGCTCGTCGAGCAGCACGCATTTCGGATTGCCCATCAGCGTGCGGGCGATGGTGAGCATCTGCTGCTCGCCGCCCGACATGCGCCCGCCCGGCCGCTCGCGCATGCGGGCGAGGTTGGGGAAGATCGCGAAGAGCTTGTCCTCACTCCAGGCCGGCGCGCCGGCGCGCGCGGCCTGCCGGCCGACCTCGAGATTCTCCCGCACCGACAGCTCGGTGAAGATGCGCCGCTCCTCTGGCACGTAGCCCAGCCCGAGCCGCGCGATGCGATAGGGCGGGAGGCGCTCGATGCGCCGGCCGGCGAAGCTCACCTCGCCCTGCGCCGGCGGCACCAGCCCCATGATCGCCTTCATCGCCGTCGACTTGCCCGCGCCGTTGCGCCCGAGCAGCGCCACCACCTCCCCCGCCCGCGCCTCGAGCGAGACGCCGTGCAGGATGTGCGCGCGGCCGTAGAAGGCATGCAGGTCCTTCACGGAAAGAATCGCCGGGACCGCGCCACTCCGTGGCGCCTCATCACCATGAGCGCCACGGAGTGGCGCGGCCCCAGCGATGCTCAATGTCCGCCTCCGAGATAGACGGCCTGCACGTCGGGATTGGCGCGGACCTCGGCGGGGAGGCCGCCGGCGATCAGGCGGCCGCGGTCGAGCACGATGATGCGGTCGGCCTGGCTGAAGACCACGTCCATGTCGTGCTCGGTGAAGAGCACGGCGATCTTCTGCGCGCGCGCCAGACGCGCGGTCAGCTCCATCAGCGCGACGCGCTCCTTGGGCGCCATGCCGGCGGTCGGCTCGTCCAT
>CAMFJT010000023.1 GCA_945957125.1 uncultured Rhodospirillales bacterium
TGCCCTGCTCGGCCGACTGCATGCGGCGGCGGCCTTCGAAGTGGAACGGCTTGGTGACGACACCGATGGTCAGGATGCCCTGCGCGCGCGCCGCTTCGGCGATCACGGGCGCCGCGCCAGTGCCGGTGCCGCCGCCCATGCCGGCCGTGACGAATACCATGTTGGCGCCGTCGAGGAGCTGCAGGATCTCCGGCAGCGCCTCTTCGGCGGCCTGCCGGCCGACCTCGGGACGCGCACCGGCGCCCAGGCCCTGGGTGATCGTGATGCCGAGCTGCACGCGCCGGTCGGCCAGCGACTGGCCGAGCGCCTGCGCGTCGGTATTGGCGACGATGAATTCCACGCCTTCCAGCGCGGCGCTGATCATGTTGTTGACGGCGTTGCCGCCCGCACCGCCGACACCGATGACGGTGATGCGCGGTTTGATCTCGGACTCCTGCTGGGGGAGACTCAAGTTGATGGTCATTCGGCGCTCTCCACGCAAACGAGGGGGGTATCTGCGGAGCGGCAGCGCGGACCCCTCTTGATCGTGAGCCCTTACACCACCACCGACGTTTCTTATCGTTGTCCACAACCTGTGGGGAATGCCACGCTCCCCACAAGATATGGCCTAATATTGCCTAAAAGTTTTCCCGTATCCAACTGCCAATGCGGCCGATACGGCTCGAGGGCGCTTCCACAACGGCCGGTTGTGACTGGGCGGCCGCCGCATGATGCTGCTGGGCAAAGGCAAGCAGCCCGGCAGCGGCGGAAAATGCCGGCCCGCCTGTCGAATCCGCGAGTCCGGCAAGGCGCAGCGGCGCGCCGGTGCGGACCTTCTTGTTGAGCATCGCCGCGGCGACTTCGGGTACGCCGTCGAGCTGGCAGCCGCCGCCGACGAGCACGGCGCGCCCCCCGGCCAACTTATCCACACCGGAAGCCTCGAGTCGGCTGCGCACGAGCTCGAAAGTCTCCTCGATGCGCGGACGAATGATGCCGACCAGAATCGAGCGCGGGATGTGGTTGGGCCGCGTGCGGTCCTCCTCGCCGATCAGCGGCACGTCGATGATGTCGTACTCGTCGTTCGGCTTGGCGACGGCGCGGCCGATCTGGGTCTTCATCCGCTCTGCATGCGCGACCGGCGTGGACAGGCCGCGGGCGATGTCGCGGGTGACGTGCTCACCGCCGACCGGGATCGAATCGACGTGGACGAGGTTGCCTTCGTAGAACACCGCGATCGACGTCGTGCCGCCACCCATGTCGACCAGCGTGACGCCGAGATCGCGCTCGTCGGCGACCAGCGAGCTGAGCCCTGCGGCGTGGCTGGCGGCAACCCGCTCGGCGATCTCGAGATGGGCGCGACGGACGCAGACCTGCAGGTTGCGCATCGAGCCGCTCGCCGCGGTGACCAGGTGGACGTCGACGCCGAGCCGCTCGCCGAACATGCCCCGCGCATCGCGGACCGGCGTGCCGTCGACCGTGTAGCCGATCGCGGCCGAGTGGATGATGTCGCGGTCCGCCGTCTCGGCCGGCAGCGCGATCTGCTGCTGCACGCGGCGCACGTCGCGTTCGCCGATCTCGTGATGGCCGATCGCCACCTCGAGGCCCTGGTTGTGCGAGGCGGGCGAGCCGCCGCTCACCCCGACGATGACCTCGCGGACATGCTCGCCACACATCTCCTCGGCGGTCGATACCGCCGAAGAGATGGCGCGGGTCGCCGCTTCCATGTCGATGATGTTGCCCGACCGCATGCCGAGCGCCGCCTGATGCCCGATACCGACCACGCGCAGCCCCTGCCCGTCGACCCGGGCGATGAAGCACACGACCTTGCTGGTACCGATATCGAGAGCGGCAATTACCCCATTTCTTGTCTTCGCCACGATGTATCCCCGTGCTTGTACGCTACGTTTCTAGGCGGGCCCGTTCGGCGGAGGGTCGCCGGCCGGCGCTCGCTTCCTGAGATAGAGCTTGTCCGGCAGCCGCAGATCGACGACGCCGAACTCGCGCTGCAGCAGTTTATCCGATGCGTCGAGTTTGGCCATCCGCTGGAGCGCCGCGACGGCATCTTCTTCGGGCAGCCAGATCTCGGTGTCGTTGTTCAGGACCAGGTTCCAGCGGCGCTGCCCGACCCACACCGCCGCGCGCAGCACCTTGGCGATGGACGGCTCGTAGGCGAGGAGCAGGAGCAATTCGCCGACATGCTCGGGCGCGCCGGGACCGCCCAGCAGCAGCAGCTTGTCGGCGCCCGGCGGCATGCGGCTCGCGCGCACGGTGCGGCCGTTCTTGTCGATCAGCGTATATTCCGCGCCGTTCTGCCAGATCGCGACGGCGCGCCGCTCCTTCAGAGTGACGTAGAGCGTGTCGGGCAGCCGACGCTCGACGGTCGCCGAGGCCACCCAGTCGATCGCCTCGAGCCGCTTGCGGGCGCCCTGCAGGTCGATGCCGAGCAGCGAATCGCCCGCGCGTACGTTCAGCGCCGCGAGGATGGCGTCGCGCTCGACATAATCGCGGCCCTCGACCGTCACGTCGGCGAGCTTGAACGGCGTCAGCACGCCCAGCACGGTGCGCGAGGCCTCGTCGACCTGCTTCTGCGCCTCGACCAGCCAGCCCTGCTTCCACGCCCACCAGCCACCCGCGCCGCCGCTGCCCAACAGCAGCACGGCGATGCCCAGCAGCAACGGCTGGCGCCAGATCGGGCGGCCGGAAGCCCGGCGGACCGCCCCCTTGCGCTTGCGCCGGTCGTAGTCACGCCGCGGCGACGCCTCCGGCTTGGCGGATTTGGGGGCCTTGCTCATGCCGGCCGCCTCGCATGCTCGACCATCCAGGTCATCAGCTGCGGCCAGGAGATGCCGGCCCAGCGGGCCTGCTCGGGCGCCAGCGACAGCGGCGTCATGCCGGGCTGGGTGTTGAGCTCGAGCACGACCAGCCCGGACGTGCCGGGCTTGCTGTCGTCCCACCGCAGGTCGGCGCGGCTCAGCCCGGAGCAGCCCAGCGCCTGGTGCGCCATCAACGCCCATTGCTTCGCCTGCTCGTAGACCTCGGCGGGGATCGGCGCCGGGATGAGATGCTCGGTGACGCCGTCGGTGTACTTCGCC
Source organism: uncultured Rhodospirillales bacterium (assembly GCA_945957125.1). Classification (GTDB taxonomy): domain Bacteria; phylum Pseudomonadota; class Alphaproteobacteria; order Reyranellales; family Reyranellaceae; genus Reyranella. Next base: position 3,072 of record CAMFJT010000023.1, read on the forward strand.
TCGTAATCGTAGAAGCGCGTGCGCGGCCGCAGCTCCGTGACCGCCACCGCCCGGTCGCCCATGATGGCGACGGTGAGCTCGCGCCCGGGCACGAACTTCTCGATCAGCACCCTCTCGCCGTACTTCGCTTCGGCCGCCTCGACGGCGGCGAGATTATCGCCCTCGCGCACGATATGGACGCCGACACTCGAACCCTGGTCGATCGGCTTCACGACGTAGGGTCGCGGCATGGGATCGCCGGCCGCCAGCGAACGACGCTCGACCACCTTGCCGAGCGCGACACGGATGCCGAGCGAGGTGAAGACATGGCGCGACATCGGCTTGTCCATGGCAATCGCCGAGGCGAGCACGCCGGAATGCGTGTACGGAACGCCGAGGATCTCGAGCACGCCCTGGATGCAGCCGTCCTCGCCGTATTTTCCGTGCATCGCGTTGAACACCACGTCGGGCCCACCGCCCGCAGCCGGCCGAAGGAAGTCGACCAGGGCGCGCAGGTCGCGCTGCACGTCGTACTCGAGGACGGTGTGTCCGCCCTCGCGCAGCCCTTCGGCGCAAGCCTTGCCGCTCACCAGCGAGACCTCGCGTTCGGGCGACCAGCCTCCCATCAGGACTGCAACCGTCGTCATTGTCTCGGCTCTCCGATACGCCTGATCTCCCACTGCAACAGCACGCCGCTGCGCTTGAAGACGCGGCTACGCACCTCCTCGCCGAGCGACTCGATGTCCGCCGCGCTCGCCGCGCCGAGATTGATCAGGAAATTGCAATGTTTCTCCGAGACCTGCGCGTCGCCGATCCGCAAGCCACGGCAGCCGGAGCGGTCGATCAGCTCCCACGCCTTGAGGTTGGGTGGGTTGGCGAAGGTCGATCCGCCGGTGCGGCTGCGCGGCTGGCTCTCCGCCCGCGCCGACTCGATCTCGGCGATGCGGCGCCCGATGGCGAGCGGATCGCCGGGCGTGGCCCGCAAGCGGGCGGACGTGAAGATCCAGTCGGCCGCCGCCGTGCTGTGGCGATAGGACAGGCCGAGCTCCGCCGGGGTCACGGTGCGGATCGCGCCGCCACGGTCGACGATCTCGGCCGAGACCAGCACCTCGGCGAGCTCGCCGCCATAGGCGCCGGCATTGGTCGGGAAGGCACCGCCGATCGTGCCCGGAATGCCGCTCAGGAACTCCAGCCCCGCCAGGGCATGATCCCGCGCGGTCAGCGCGACGTTGAGGTCGAGCGCGCCCGCGCCCGCGACCACCTCGTTGCCTTCGACGGTGACGCCCGTGAAACCGCGCATCAGCCGGATCACGACCCCCCTGATGCCGCCATCGCGCACCAGCAGGTTCGACCCGACCCCGAGCACCGTCACCGGCACGTCGGCCGGCAGCGCGGCGAGGAACGCCGAAAGGTCCGCCGCGTCGGCCGGTCGGAACAGCACCTCGGCCGGGCCGCCGGTGCGGAACCAGGTCTGCTGCCCGAGAGGCGCGTCGGCCGTCAGCCTGCCCCTCGCCCGGGGAAGCCGGTCGATCAGATGCGAGCGCCCGGCTTCGAGCGCCATCATGCGGCAGTCCCGGAATCGTTTGCGATGGCCCGCAGCCCCGCCTTCTCCGCGGCCAGCTGCTGGAGCTGGCCGGGCAACGCATGCGCCCAGGCGGTGATGTTGCCCGCGCCGAGGCAGACCACCACGTCGCCCGGCCGCGCGATCTGCCAGATCGCGGCAGGCAGCTCGCCCGGGGAGCGCAAGGGGTGGACGTCGCGGTGGCCGGCGCGTTGCACCAGGCCGACCAGCATGTCGCGGTCGACCCCCTCGATCGGTGCCTCGCCGGCGGCATAGACATCGGCGATCAGGACCGTATCGGCATCGACGAAGCAGGTGGCGAACTCGTGCTTGAGCGCGCCCAGCCGGCTGAAACGGTGCGGCTGCATGACGGCGATCACGCGCCCGCCGCCGCCGTACGCCTGGCGCGCGGCGCGCAACACGGCGGCGATCTCGACCGGATGATGCCCGTAGTCGTCGATCACCGTGATGCCGTGGGCCTCTCCGGTGCGGGTGAAGCGGCGCTTAACGCCGGCGAAGCCCGCCAGCGCCCGGCGGATCGTCTCGTCGGGCAAGCCCATCTCCTGCGCGACGGCGACGGCGGCCAGCGCGTTCTGCACGTTGTGCTGGCCGAACATCGGCAGGCGCACGTCGACGATGGTGCGCGACTGGTTGGTGGAACGGCTCTCGATCAGGATGTCGAAGTCCGCGCCGCTGCGATCGAGCTTGAGGTTCAACGCCCGCACGTCGGCATTGACGCCGAGCCCGTAGGTGATCAGGCGGCGGTCCGCGACCCTGGGAATCAGCGCCTGGACCTCGGGGTGATCGGCGCACAGCACTGCAAAGCCGTAGAACGGGATGTTCTCGACGAAGCGCACGAACGCGTCGCGCAGCGCATCGAACGTGCCGTAGTGGTCGAGATGCTCGGGGTCGACGTTGGTCACCACGGCGATGGTGGCCGGCAGGCGCAGGAAGGAGCCGTCCGATTCGTCGGACTCGACCACCATCCAGTCGCCGCTGCCGAGCCGCGCATTGGTGCCATAGGCGTTGATGATGCCGCCGTTGATCACCGTCGGATCGAGGCCGCCGGCATCGAGCATCGAGGCGACCATCGAGGTGGTGGTGGTCTTGCCGTGCGTACCGCCGATCGCGATCGACCATTTCAGCCGCATCAGCTCGCCCAGCATCTCGGCGCGGCGCACGACCGGCACCAGCCGCGATCGGGCCGCCAGGACCTCGGGATTGTCCTTCTTGACTGCCGAGGAGACGACCACGACCTGGGCATTGCCGAGGTTGTCGGCGCGATGGCCGATATGGACCTTGATCCCGAGCTCGGCGAGCCGGCGGGCATTCGGCCCATCGGCCAGATCGCTGCCCTGCACCTTGTAGCCGAGATTGTGCAGCACCTCGGCGATGCCCGACATGCCGATGCCGCCGATCCCGACGAAATGGATGAGGCCGATATCCAGCGGTAGCGCTCTCATGCGGCAACTCCTGAAAATTTGGGGGTGGCGACCAGCTCGCCGACGAGGTCGGCGAGCCGGGCGGCGGCGTCCGGACGGCCGGCGGCATGCGCCGCGGCGGCCATGTCGGCGAGACGCTGCGGCGACTCGAAGAGCGCGCGCAGGTGAGCGACCAATGTCGGCGGCGTGAAGTCCGCATGCGGGATCACGACACAGGCGCCGGCCGCCTCGAAGGCGCGGGCGTTGGCAGTCTGGTGATCGTCGGCGGCGTAGGGATAGGGCACGAGGATGGACGGCCGGCCGATCGTCGCCAGCTCCGCCACCGTCGAGGCCCCCGAGCGGCCGATCACCAGATGGGCGCCGGCCAGCCGCTGCGGCAGGTCGGCGAAGAACGGCGCCAGCTCGGCCACGATCCCGGATGCCAGGTAGAGTGCGCGGACCCGCTCGATATCCTCCGGCCGGCACTGCTGCACGATGCGCAGCCGCGCGCGCATCGGCGCAGGCAGCGACAGGATCGCTTCGGGAATGACCTTGCTGAACGAAGCCGCCCCCTGGCTGCCCCCGAACACCAGCAGGTCGATCACCCGATCGGGACCGGGTGCGCGATAGGTCGCGCCGCGCAGGGTGCGCACCGATTCGCGCACCGGATTGCCGACCAGACGCGCGCGCGCATCGTCGACGAAGCGGGTGCGCGCGAACGAGGTCGCTACCTTCGCTACGCCGCCCAGCACCCAGCGATTGGCCTTGCCGAGCACGGCATTCTGCTCGTGCACCAGCGCCGGCGTCCGGCGCAGGCGCGCGGCGATCATGGTTGGCACCGAGGCGTAGCCGCCGAAGCCGACCACGGCAGCCGGGCCGATCCGCCCGAGCGCGCGCCAGGCGTCGAACAGGCCGAGGCCGAGCGAGAACAGCGCCAGGAGGCGGCGCTGCAGCGATCCGGTCGGGCTCGCCGAATGGATATAGTGGATCGGTCGGCGCGATAGGGCGCCCTGCCACTGGCGGCCACGCGAATCGGTGACCAGCGTGAACGGCACCCCACGCGCCTCCAGCTCGCCCGCCAGCGCCTCGGCGGGGAAGACGTGGCCTCCGGTGCCGCCGGTCGCCAGGACGATGGGACGGACGGCCGTCATACCGCCTCCCTGAGGCCGGCATGCTCGCGGGTCAGAGACAGCAGCATGCCGACGCAGATCGCCATCGCCAACGCCGAGGAGCCGCCGTAGGAGATGAACGGCAGGGTCATGCCCTTGGCCGGAATGAGCTGGATGGTCGAGGCCATGTTGATCGCCGCCTGCAGGCCGAACTGCACGCCGAGCCCGGTGGCGGCGAGGGTGATGAACAGGCTGGTCTCCTTCGAGGCGCGCGACAGCGTGCGCAAGGTCACGAAGCCGAACAGCGCCAGGATGATCAGGCAGACCACGAGCCCGAACTCCTCGCCGCAAACCGCCATGACGAAGTCGGTATGCGCGTCGGGTAGCTGCGCCTTGACCGTGCCCTCGCCCGGCCCGCGACCGAACAGCGAGCCGTTCATGAAGGCCTCGAGCGCGGTGTTGACCTGGTAGTTGTCGCCCGACGAGGGATCGAGGAAGCGGTCGAACCGGCTGCGCACGTGGCTGAACATGAAGTAGGCACCGACCAGGCTCGCCATGCCGCCGATCACGCCGAAGCCCGCGACCCACATCGGCAGGCCGACGACGAAGAGCTGGGCGGCCCACACGGATGCCACCACGATGCTCATGCCGAGGTCGGGCTGCAGCACCAGCAGCGTCAGCACCAGGCCGACCAGCAGGGTGGACAGGAAATACCCCGGCATGCGCCGCTCGGCGCGGCTCTGTGCCAGCAGCCAGCCGGAGATCACGGCGAGGCTGGGCTTGACGAACTCCGACGGCTGCAGGCTCGACAGGCCGGGCACCGCGATCCAGCGTCGCGCACCCTTGATCTCGACGCCGATCACGAAGGTCGCCGCCAGCAATACCAGGCTGCCGCAGAACACCAGCAGGGCGAGCCGTCGCACATGCCGCGGCGAGGCCAACGAGATCGCCAGGGTGAGAGCCAGCGCGAGCGGCAGGAAGATGAACTGGCGCTTGGCGAACATGAAGGAGTCCGCGCCGATGCGTTCGGCCGCCGGCGGCGAGGCCGCCAGGGTCAACATCACGCCGAACGCCATGATCGCGAGGATGGCACCCAGGGCCCAGCGATCGACGGTCCACCACCATTGGCCGATGACGCTGCGATCGTCGCGTGGAACCTGGATCATTCGGCCTTCCCTACGCGTTCGGCACCCGGCAGGGCGCGCGCCATTTCCCGGAATGCGTCGCCGCGGTGCTCGTAGCTGCGCCACTGGTCCCACGAGGCGCAGGCCGGCGACAGCAGCACGACGGCCGGACCGGCCGCCTCGGCCTGGGCGCGCGCGTGCGCGGCGTCGAGCGCCGACTGCAGGTCGCCGCAACGGTCGAACGGAAGCTTGCCGTCGAGCTGGCGGGCGAACAGTTCGGTCGCCTCGCCGATCAGGAAGGCATGACGGATCCGGTCGAACCAGGGCTCGAGCGATTCGACCCCGCCCTCCTTCGCCTGGCCGCCGAGGATCCAGTAGATGTCGCGATAGGACGACAGTGCGCGGGCCGTTGCGTCGGCATTGGTCGCCTTGCTGTCGTTGACGTAAACGACCTCCCCGGCTTTCGCGACCTGCTCCTGCCGATGCGGCAGGCCGGGATAGCTGCGGATTCCGCGGATGATCTCCTCGCGCGACAGGCGCAGCCAGCGGCAGGCCGCCCAGGCGCACGCGGCGTTCTGGGCATTGTGATCGCCCGGCAGGGTCGGCACGTCGGCGAAGCTGGCCACGTAGCGGTCGGCGTCGGTGAGCTCGCCGGCATGATAGGAGACGCCCGCCGCCACGAGACGATCGAGCGCCACCGGCACGACGCCGATGCGGCGATGGCGGGCGAGCTTGCCGTACTGGGCGAAGACCGTGCGCGAATAGTCGTCGTCGACCCCGATCACGGCGCAGTCGCGTTCGTCCTGACGGTCGAAGATGTGCATCTTGGCTTCGACGTAACCGGCCATGTCGCCATGGCGGTCGATATGATCGGGCGTGATGTTGAGCCAGACCGCGACATGGGCGTGGAAGGTCTGCAGCAATTCGAGCTGGTAGGAAGAAAGCTCCAGCACGTAGATGCCGTGAGGCCCGAGCGGTTCGAGATCGAGCGCGCCGCGGCCGATATTGCCACCGACCTCGCACGAGGCGCCGGCGGACTTCAGGATATGGCCGATCAGCGCCGTGGTGGTCGACTTTCCGTTGGTGCCGGTCACGCCGATGAACCGGTTCTTCGGCTGGGCCCGGGCCAGCAGCTCGACGTCGCAGATCAGCGGCACGCCGGCGGCACGCGCCGCCGCGGCCACAGGATGCGGCTTGGGCAGGCGGTTGGGGATGCCCGGGCTGATCACCAGCGCGGTAGCCTTCGTCCAGTCGATCGTCGAGGGCTCGGCGAAGCGTGTGCCGATCCGCGCCGCGACCTCGCGCACGGCGGCATTGTCGTCCCAGGCGACGTAGTCGATGCCCGCCGCCATCAGGGCGCGCACCGTCGTCAGGCCGGAGCGTGCCAGCCCCAGCACGACGTAGGACGAGCCCCTGAGGACGGAGAGGTCGATCATCGGCTCACCGCAGCTTCAGGGTGGCAAGGCCGACCATCGAAAGGATGGCGGCGATGATCCAGAAGCGGAAGACGATGGTCGGCTCGGCCCAGCCCTTCTGCTCGAAATGGTGGTGCAGCGGCGCCATCTTGAAGATCCGCTTGCGGGTCAGCCTGAAGGACGTGACCTGCACGATCACCGAGATGGTCTCGAGCACGAACAGGCCGCCGACGATCGCGAGCACGATCTCGTGCTTGGTCACCACCGCCACGCCGCCCAGCGCGCCGCCGATCGACAGCGAGCCGGTATCGCCCATGAACACCATGGCGGGCGGCGCGTTGAACCAGAGGAAACCCAGCCCCGCTCCGACCAGCGCCGCCAGCAGCACCGACAGCTCGCCGGCGCGTGGCACGTGATGGACGTAGAGATAATTGGTGTAGATGGCGTTGCCGACGATGTAGGCGATCAGCGCGAACACGCCGGCCGCCATGATCACCGGACCGATCGCCAGCCCATCGAGGCCATCGGTCAGGTTGACCGCGTTCGAGGTGCCGACGATGACCGTCACGGAGAAGACGAGGAAGCCGACGATGCCGAGCGGCACCAGCACGTCCTTGAGGAACGGCAGCGCCAGCATGTAGCGCAGGGGAGTCGGCGAGCCCTGGGCGATGAACCAGGCCGCGACCGCAGCGATCACGATGGAGAGCGCGAACTTGATCTTGCCCGGCACGCCCTTGGGATTGCGCTTGGAGACCTTGAGGTAGTCGTCCCACAGCCCGATCGCGCCGAACGTCACGGTGATCCCGAGCACGCACCACACATAGCGATTGGTGAGGTCGGCCCAGAGCAGCGTCGCCACGGACAGGGCGATCAGGATCAGCAGGCCGCCCATGGTCGGCGTGCCCTTCTTGCTGACGATATGGCCGGCCGGCCCGTCCTCCCGGATCGGCTGCCCCTGGCCCTGCTTGCTGCGCAGCCAGCGGATCAGGCTGCCGCCGATCAGGAAGCTCAGCACCAGCGCCGTCAGGAACGCCGCGATCGAGCGGAACGTCAGGTAGCGGAACAGGTTGAGCGGCCCGAACAGGTCGGTCAGGGGATAGACGAGATTGTAGAACATCTTCAGAGCCCTGCCTCGCCGCCGCTTGCCGCCAGGACGGCATCGACGATCACCTTCATTTTCGACCCCAGCGATCCCTTGATCGCCAGGACATCCCCTGCCCTCAACGCTGTCGCCACCTCCCGCGCAAGCGCCTCCGAATCCGGCCGATGCACGCCTTTCTGCGCCGCGGCGAGCTCGTGCCACAGCGCCGCCATGTGCGGCCCGCACAGGAAGACCCGTGCCGCGCCGCTCGCCGCCACCGCCTGTGCCAGGCCGGCGTGATAGGCGTCCGCCTGCTCGCCCAGCTCGCGCATGTCGCCCAGCACCAGCAGGCGACGACCACCCGGAGCCGGCTCGGTTCGCGCCAGCACCGCGAGCATGGCGCGCACCGACGCGGGATTGGCGTTGTAGCTCTCGTCCAGCAGCTCGATCGTGCCGCTACCGAACGCGAGCCGACGCCGTGCGCCGCGCCCTGGCGACGCCTTGACCTCCGCCAGCGACGCCGCTGCCGCGACGATGTCGGCGCCCAACGCTTCCGCGACCGCGAGCGCCGCGATGCTGTTCAGCACCCAGTGCTCGCCGGCCGCGCCAAGCCGATACTCGATCCGCCTGCCGTGGATCAAGGCTTGCACATCGCTGCCCGAATCCTGCAGCCGGCACGCGACCAGACGCGCATCCGCCGTCTCGTTCCGGCCGAATCCGACAATGCGCGAGACGCCGAAGTTGCGTGCATGACGCACCAACCGTTCATAGTGGCGGTTGTCGCGATTGAGCACGGCCACAGCGCCCTCCCGCATACCGGCGAACAGGCAGGCTTTCTCGTCGGCGATCGCCTCCTCGCTGCCCATGTGACCGATATGCGCAGGCTCGACGTTGGTGACGATACCGACATGCGCCTCGACCTGGCGTGCCAACGGCTCGATCTCGCCGGGATGGTTCATGCCGATCTCGAACACGCCGTAGCGTGCCTCGCGCGGCAGGCGGGCGAGGCTGATCGGCACGCCGACATGGTTGTTGAAGCTCGCCGTGCTGGCCGAGGTCGGCGCCTGGGCCGACAGCATCGCACGCAAGGCATCCTTGGTGCTGGTCTTGCCGACCGAGCCGGTGACGCTGGCGATCCGCGCGGTGCTGCGGGCGCGGCCGGCGCGGCCGAGATCGACAAGCGCCGCCATCGTGTCGGCGACGCGGACGACATTGCCCACCGCGTCCGGCACGTCGCGCGAGATCACGGCCGCCGCCGCGCCGCGCGCCAGCGCGTCCGCGACAAAAACGTGACCGTCGGTGCTCTCGCCGGCAAGCGCGAAGAATATGTCGCCCGGGCCGACGGCGCGGCTGTCGAAGGTGACGCCGGTCGCCTCGAACGGCCCCGACATCGCGACCGGGGACAGGGCGCGCGCGACCTCGTCGGACGTCCAGAGCGGGGTCATGCCGCCAGCTCGCGCGCCACTTGGGCGTCATCGAACGGATGGGTCACGCCGTGGACGGTCTGACCGGTCTCGTGGCCCTTGCCCGCAATCAGCAGCAGGTCGTCGGCGGAAGTGAGTGCGGCCAGGCCCTGCTCGATGGCGGCATGGCGATCCGAGCGCACCTCGATCCAGTTGTGCCGTCCCGCCGGGATGCCACGCAGGATCTCCGCGCGGATCGCCGACGGGTCCTCGCTGCGCGGGTTGTCGTCCGTCACCAGCGTGTAGTCGGCCAGGCGGGTGGCGATCTCGCCCATCACCGGCCGCTTGCCGCGGTCGCGGTCGCCGCCGCAGCCGAACACCACGACCAGCTTGCCACGCGCGAACGGCCGCAAGGTCGCCAGCACCGTCGCCAGCGCCTCGGGCTTGTGGGCGTAGTCGACATAGACTGGCGCGCCGGTCCTGTGGCGGGCCACGAGCTGCAACCGGCCCGGCGCGCCGCTCAGGGTCGCCATGGCCGCCACGGCGCGCGAGACGTCGCCGCCAGTAGCGACCACGAGCCCCAGCGCGGCCAGCGCGTTGGACGCCTGGAAGCCACCGACCAGCGGCAGCTCGACCTCATGCCGGTCGCCGAGCGCCTCGATGACGAGGCGCTGGCCACGCGCCGTCGGCTCGTCGCGCACCAGCCGGAATTCCTTGCCTGCGATGCCGTAGGTCCAGAAGCGCACGCCGCGCCGCTCGCAGATCTCGCCGAGCCGCGCGGCACGGTCGCTGTCGGCGTTCACGACGGCCGTCCCATCCTGGGGCAGCAGCGTTGCGAACAGCCGGGCCTTGGCGTCGAAATACGCGTCCATCGACGGGTGGTAGTCGAGGTGCTCGTGCGTCAGGTTGGTAAAGGCGGCGGCCGACAGCTTCAGCCCGTCGAGGCGGTGCTGGTCGAGGCCGTGGCTCGACGCCTCGATCGCCAGATGCGTCACACCCTCGCGGGCAAGCGTGGCGAGATCGGCATGCAGCTGGACGGGATCGGGGGTGGTCAGCCCGGCCTCGCGCATGAAGCCCGGCGAGACGATACCCAATGTACCGACGCTGGCCGCCCGCAGGCCGAGCGCCGCCCAGATCTGGCGCACGAAGTGGACGGTCGAGCTCTTGCCGTTGGTGCCGGTGACGGCCGCGATGGTGGCAGGCTGCCGGCCGGCGAACGTCGCCGCCATCAGCGCGATGCGCCGCCGCGGTTGAGGATCCCGCAACACGACGATGGCCGGATCGAGCGGCGGCAGGGACGCATCGGGCGCGGTGAGAATGACCGAGGCTCCCCGCTCGACGGCATCGGCGACGAAGCGCGCCCCATCGGCCCTGGAGCCTGCGAGCGCCGCAAAGAGAAAGCCGGGCTGGACCTTGCGCGAGTCGAGCGTCAGGCCGGCGACGGCCGGGTCGCGCGGCAAAGCGCTGGCGCCCATGAGGTCACTCAGCCGCAACGCGGCGCACTCCCGGTGCGGTCGCCGCCTGACCTCCCGCGCGCGCCGGCAGCGCCTTGCGTTCCGGCACCCGACCGCGCACGGTCGCCGCGACGACCGGAGCGGCGGCGGCCGGCTGGGGGATCGCGATCGGCGTCGAAGCGATCTCGAGCGGCGTCTGGCTGCTCCAGTCGCCGGGCAGGATGCCGTAGAGCGATACGATGTTCTCGATGATCGTCTTCACGCTCGGCGCCGACACCATGCCGCCGGTCGCATAGCCGCCGGTCTCTGCGGTGCCATGCGGTTCGTCGAGCGAGACCACGATGAGGAACTTCGGCTCGCTCATCGGGAACATGCCGACGAAGGAGCTGATCAGGGCCTTCTGGCGGTAGCCGCCGCGGCTGGGTTTCTCGGCCGTGCCGGTCTTGCCGCCGACTTCGTAGTTCTTGACGTCGGCGTTCTTGCCGGTGCCCTGGATCACGTTCAGGCGCAGCACCTGGCGCATCATCTGCGAGGTCTTGGCCTGGATCACCCGGCGGCCCGGCTCGCTCGCCGCCGTGCGCTTCACGAAGCTCGGCGGATAGAGGATGCCGCCGTTCACCATCGCCGCGGCGCCGGTCGCCAGATGCAACGGCGTCACCGAGATGCCGTGACCGTAGGCGATGGTCATGGTGTTGATCTTGACCCAATGGCGCGGCCAGAGCGGGGCGGCGAGCTCGGGAAGCTGGGTGCTCAGCGGCTTGAGGAAGCCGATCTTGTCGAAGAAGGCCTTCTGGGCCTCCGGCCCCATCACGTCGACGGCCATCTTGGCCGATGCGATGTTGGAGGAGTAGGTGAAGGTCTCCGACACGGTCAGCGGCCGGCGTTGCGCATGGTCGTCGTTGATCGTGAAACGGTCGATCTTGATCGGCGAGGAGGCGTCGAACACGCTCGACAGCGTGACCTTGCCCGTGTCGAGCGCCATCGCGGTGTTGAATATCTTGAAGGTCGAGCCCTGCTCGTAGACGCCGAGGGTGGCGCGGTTGAACAGCGCCTCGTTCGTGATGGTCTTGGCCTTGTTGGCGTCGTAGGTCGGCAGCGACGCCATGGCGAGGACCTCGCCATTGGTCACGTCCATCACGACGGCAGTGGCGCCGATCGCCGAAAACTTCTTCACCGCCTTGACCAGCTCGTCCTCGACCATGCGCTGCAGGCGCAGATCGATCGAGAGCTGCACCGTCTCACCGCTCTGCAGGCGCTGGTCGAAATAGCGCTCGACCCCGGCCAGGCCGGCATTGTCGATGCTGTCGTAGCCCACGATGTGCGCGCCGGTCGTGCCCTGCGGATAGATGCGCCGCTCCTCGGCCTGGAACTCGAGGCCCGGGATGCCGAGGCGGTTGACCAGGAAATGCTCGCGCGGCGAGAGACCGCGCTTGATCCACAGGAAGCTCTTGTCGGCGTCGAGCTTCTCCTTGAGCTCCTCGTACTTCAGTTCCGGCAGGGCCGAAACGATCTTGCGCGCAGCTTCCGCCGTGTCGAGCAGCAGGTGCGGGTTGACGAAGGCCGACATCACCGGCACCGAGGTCGCGAAGACCACGCCGTTGCGGTCGACGATGTCGGCGCGCTCGGACTGGATAGAGCCGCCCCGGGCGGCCACGCGCTGGGTGGGCTCGGCGCCGTCACGCAGCAGCGAGACGTAACCCATGCGCAGGCCGACGGCGCAGAACGCCATGACGAAGATCGCTGAGGTCACGACGAGGCGCTGACGCGCGGTCTCCTGCGCGTCGCCCTTCAGCCGCTCCTTCTCCGACCCGTAACGAACGCCGGCCGCCGCGGGGGTCGCGGCGGCCGGTTCGGGCGGGCCAGATTTACGCCACCACCTCACCGACGTACCCCTTCTTTTTTCGAGAGGATTGCATCGATCGAGGTTGCGGCGACCTGGCCATCGCCAACCGGACCCGTTGTTGCCGGCGCTTGAGCAAGTGCCGGTCGAGGGGGCGTCGTGGATCCGGTCGTTATACGCCCTGAAGGGGGTGCGGAGGCCGGCGAGGGGCTGCCGGCCTCCGCTGAGACGCGACCACCACCACCGGGTCCAGTCGACGAGGGGACGTCGCTGCCCGTTCGTGGGGGGGAAGGAGGTGGTGCATCGCGCCTTTGCTGATTGCTGTCGTTGCGCAGGACATCGAGCCGGCTGACCTGCTTGATGTTGGCCTGCTCGAGCTTGAGATGCTTCTGTGCGAGCCTCTCGATGCGCTCGGCCTCGTTGAGATGCGCCCATTCCACCCGGAGGATGTGGGTCGCCTGCTGGCTCTCGAGGATCTTCTGGTTGGTGCGGTCGATCTTCTCCTCGAGGTCCTGCACCTTGTACTTGACCGTGAAGAGGCCCACCGCCGTGGCGACGGCGGCGATCGACCAGAACAGGAGCCCGCGATGGATCATGCCGCCCTCGCGATCTTCTCGGCGACCCGCAGGCGCGCAGAACGCGCACGCGGATTGGCGGCGACCTCGGCACCGGACGGCAGCACCGGCTTGCGCGTGAGCTCGCGCAGCGTCGCGGCGCGCTCACCGGCGCGCGGCGGCGCATGGCGCGAGGGCGCCGGCGTGCGGCCCGAACGGGCACGGACGAATTCCTTCACGGCCCGATCTTCCAGCGAATGGAAGGACACGACGGCGAGACGGCCGCCCGGCGCCAGCACCTGCTCGGCGGCGGCCAGCCCGCGCTCGAGCTCGCCCAGCTCGTCGTTGACCGCGATGCGCAGCGCCTGGAAGGCCCGCGTCGCCGGATCGCTCTCGTCGCGCGCCGACGGGCCCACGGCGCGACGCACGATCTCGGCGAGCTCGCCGGTGGTCTCGATACGCTTCTCGCGCCGGCGCTCGACGATGGCATGCGCCACCCGCCGGCTCTTCCGCTCCTCGCCGTAGCGCCAGAAAATGTCGGCCAGCTCGGTCTCGTCGCTGCCGTTAACAAGATCGGCCGCCGAAGCGCCGCTCTTCGCCATGCGCATGTCGAGCGGACCGGAATTGCGGAAGGAGAAGCCGCGCTCGGCCCGGTCGAACTGCATCGACGACACGCCGAGATCGAGCGCCACCCCGTCCACCGCCGACACACCTGCCCCGGACAGCAGCCGCTCCATGTCTCCGAAACGCCCTTCGATCAGGCGCAGACGCGGCGCATAGCGCGCCGCCAACGCCTGCCCCGCGGCAATGGCATCGGGATCGCGATCGATCGCGATCACCTCGCACGCCGCGCGATCGAGGATTGCTCCGGTGTAGCCGCCACCGCCGAACGTGCCGTCGACATAGCGCGCGCCGTCGCGCGGCTGCAGCGCGTCGACGACCTCGCTCATCAGGACGGGAACATGACCGGTCATGGCGGCGCTATGCCTCCCCCGCCGACAGGCTGCGGACGAAAGCGGCCATCTTCTCGCGGTCGGCGTCGCGCCGGGCCTGCCAGCGCTTCGGGTTCCACAGCTGGAACTTGTCGCCCTTGCCAACCAGCATCACGCCGTCGTCGGCTTCCAGAGCCTGGGAAAATTCCGCCGGCATGGTGAAACGGCCATCCGGCTCCAGGGAAACGGTGCGGGCGCTGGCCGAGAGATAGCCCGCCGGATCGAACGCCTCGTCGTCGAGCGCGACCTTGAGCGCACCCTTGGCGCCCAGCGCCTCGATGCGCAGGCGCTCCAGCATGCCGTCGAATCCCAGGCGGGAGTTCCCGTTCACGACGCCTGCGACATTTGGTGAGTGATACAGCACGAAGGCACCCCGATCGTCCGCCGGCAGCTCGTCGCGAAAGGCGGCAGGCAGGAGGGCCCGTCCCTTCTTGTCGAGCTTGATCAGGATTTCGGACCGGAATGCCACCGGACCTCTCCCCTCTGATCCCGCCGCCGATGCCCCTCGCCCGGCGCCGTCTGTTACACGGGATACAATGGGATATCATGGGATGTCCGGGGAAGCAACGTCACCGACCTGATTTTGCAAGGAATCTGAGCGTGTTACGCACACGACCTATTGTGCGCTCTTGAATTTCGCACGCAAGACCTAGGGGCTCAGGATTGGTGGAAAACTAGGCACTGCCGCGCGCCGGGCAAGCGTATTGGAGATGTGGTGGGGGAAGCGGTCGGCAGCCCCAAGATGTCGAGAATGAGCAGGTCAGGCGGCCTGTAAGCCGGGTTCTGTCCCCGCCTCCCAGGAAACCCCGGGCGGCGATGGATGGCCATTCCTCTGGGACGCCCGTCACCGGGCGCCTCGCGCGACCGACCCGGGCGGCGACGCGGAAACGCCGCTGCCGGTTGCCCGGCGTGCCGCCCCTATTTGGTCTTGCTCCCGGTGGGGTTTGCCGTGCCGCTTCCGTTACCGGTCGCGCGGTGGGCTCTTACCCCACCGTTTCACCCTTGCCTGCCGGCTTGTCGCCCGAAGGCGGGCCGGCGCGGCGGTCTGTTCTCTGTGGCACTTTCCCTGGGGTCGCCCCCGCCGGCCGTTAGCCGGCACCGTGTCTCCGTGGAGCCCGGACTTTCCTCACCCTCCCGGTCGCCCGGGAAAGCGCAGCCATCCAGCCGCCTGACCTGCGGCGCCTGACTAGAGGGCGCCGACAACCCGGTCAAGCGTCCGGCGTGATGAGGTGGACGCTGGGAAAATAGGTGCGATAGAGCCGGGCATCCCGTGTCAGCAGCGACCACTTCTGGGCGGCTGCGTGCGCACCGATAAAGAAGTCAGGCAGAACACCCGTCCGCACCCCTCCTGATCTGCGATATTGCAGAAAGGCCTTTCCTGCCAGGAAGAGTGCGTGTCGCGACATGCGCACGATCTCGATCGAGATTTTCTCGAGCACTTGATCGAGATCCTCGATCCGGGCGAAGCGTGTCGACAACTCGGCGTAGACAACATCATTGGCAAGGATCGGTCCTACCGCCATTGCCTGTTCGAGATGAGACTGCGACCAGTCTGCCCAGCGAGGATCGTCCATGACCAGGTCGAGGAGAACGTTCGTGTCCACCAGTGTCACGATTCGCCGCGCAACAAGGCCATGATCTCGTCGGTGCTGGGTCCTTTGCCCGCGCTCCCGCGCACTTTCGCAAAACGGCTCGGAACCTTCTTGCCCAGTTTCACCAGGACAATCCGACCGTCAGATTCCCGCTCGAAATCAATCTTGCTCCCCGGAACGATCCCGAGCAGGTCGCGCACGCGCTTTGGAATCGTGATCTGGCCCTTGCTGGTGACCGTGGTGCTCATGCTTGCCTCCGGTAAGGCGACTTTCCGGAGAGGTATTACTCCTCGCCTCGACGGTCAAGAAGCCCGGCCAGCAGCCTGCGCGTTTCGGGATCGGGCATGCCGTCGACGCGGGCGGGGCGGAAATGGCGCTGGAAGGCCTTCACGATCTCGCGCGGCGGGACGGCGATCGGCGGGGCATAGCCGTAACGCTGCAGCGCGGGCTGGAACTCGCCGAACAGAGGACGGCCATCGGCCTTGGGCCACAGGCCGATGCCGGCGTCGGCGAGCGTCTTCCACGGGAAGCGGCGGCCGGGATCGATCTTGCGCTGCGGAGCGATGTCGGAATGGCCGACCACGTTGCGCGGCTCGATCGCGGGATGGCGTGCGAGGATGCCGCGGCAAAGCTCGATCAGCGCGGCAATCTGCGCCGGCGGATAATCGTGCCGGTCGCCGTGCAGGTTGACGATCTCGATGCCGATCGAGGTGGCGTTCAGCGTCTCGCGCCCGCGCCAGTGCGAGCGGCCGGCATGCCACGCGACGCGCTCCTCCGGCACGAGGCGGTAGGCCGTGCCGTCCTCGGCCAGCACGTAGTGGGCGCTCACCCGGCCCTCGCGCGTCTCGTCGGTCAGGATGTCGAGCGACTCCCGCAGCGGCAGCTCGGTGTAGTGCAGCACCAGGATGTCGACGACCGTCCCATCGGGACGCGGCGCGTGATTGGGCGACGGTCGCTCGACGAAGTCCACGTCAAGGGCTACGTCAGGCGGCAATGAGGCCGCGCTGCCTGCGCAGCCGGTCGTAGGCGTCGTTGATCAGCGCCAGCTTACGGTTGGCGACCTCGATCGCCTCCTCCGGCAGGCCCTGCGCCATCAGCCGGTCCGGGTGATGCGCCCGCACCTGTCGCAGCCAGGCTTCGCGAATCTGCTCGTCGGTCGCCAGCGGATCGATGCCCAGCACGACGCACGGCTCGCACTCGGCGTCGCCCAATGCCGCCGCCCGCGCACGGTCGAAGCGCTCGCTGCTGAGGCCGAACAGCCTCGCCACCTCGGCAAGATACGCTGCCTCGTCGCTGCCCACCTTGCCGTCTGCTTTGGCGATGTCGAACAGGCCCTCGAGGACGTTTTCCAGCACTTCCGGCGCGTCGGGGAATAGCGCAGCGACCTGCCGCGCGTAAGGCTCGAAGCCCGACGCATCGCGCTTGGCGAGATCGAAGAAGCGCTGGACGTTTTTCTCCTCGCCCGGCGGCACCTGGAAGAAGGACTGGAAGGCCTCGACCTCGTCGTGCGTCACCTCGCCGTCGACCCGCGCCATCTTTGCGCCGAGCGCGATCACGCCGATGGTGAAGGCGATCTGGCGGAGGCCGGGATGGTCCCTGGGATCGGCCGGGGCGGCGATCTCCGTGCCCTCGCCGGCCTGTTGCCCGATGAGCTGGTCGACGGCATGACCCGCCATCACGCCGAGCAGCGCGGCGATCGGCCCTCCGAGGGCAAAGCCCGCGGTGCCGCCGACGATCTTTCCCCAGATCTTCATGCCTGTTCGCTACGCGACCGGCGTTACAGGATCAAGGAGCCGATCGCCACGCCGACCAGGAGGCCGAGGGCGAGGCGGCGATAAAAAGCCTCGCTGGCGAGGGGAAAAAGCCTCTCGCCGAGCAATCCCCCGGCAATCACGGCGGGGGCCAGGCACAGCGCCAGCACGCCGGTGTCCCAGTGCACCATGCCGCGGCCGACGAAGACCGACAGCGCCGCGAAATCGACGAACACGAAGTACGTGGTGAGATTTGCGCGCACGCGCGTGACCGATTCGGTGCCGGCGAGATAGTAGAAGGCGATCGGCGGCCCGGCCATGCCCGACAGCCCGTTCAGGAAGCCGCTGGTGAGACCGATCCCCAGCGTGACCGGCGGCCGCCACTGGCCCTGGAAGCGCCAGCCGCTGGCGAGCAGGGCGACCGCGGTCAGCACGATCGCCGAGATCGCCCAGCGCATCGGTTCCGGCGACACCTGGGTCAGCGCCAGGTTGCCGAGCGGCGCGCCGGCCAGCGCCGCCACCATCAGCAGCCCGATCCGCCGCCAGTCGACATACTGTACCGCGCGGGGCAGCAACGGCAGCGCGACGGCGATTTCCAGCAGCAGGCAGAGCGCGATGCCGACCTCGGGCCCGTACAGCGCCGAGAAGACCGGCGTCATCATCATCGCCGCGCCGAAGCCCGCGAAGCCGCGCACCATGCCGGCAATGGCCGCCACGGCGGCGGCAGTCAGGAAGGAAAAGGCCAACAGGTCCGGCATCGGGCGACCGACGCTAGCATTGCGGGCCGCCGGGCCCGTCATCATATAATGCAGGCCATGCCCTCAAAGAATCTTGCACTGCCGGCGATGCCGCTCCTCATGCCGTACATCCAGCGGCGGCCCGAGCTCGACGTGGCGCGCAAGCCCTTCAAGCTGGTGTCGGACTACACGCCCTCGGGCGACCAGCCCGAGGCGATCCGCCAGCTCATCGACGGCGTGCAGGGAGGCGAGCGCGACCAGGTGCTGCTGGGTGTCACCGGCTCGGGCAAGACCTTCACCATGGCCAACGTGATCGCCTCGCAGGGACGGCCGGCGCTGGTGCTGGCGCCGAACAAGACGCTGGCGGCGCAGCTCTACAGCGAGATGAAGGGCTTCTTCCCGGAGAACGCGGTCGAGTACTTCGTCTCGTACTACGATTATTACCAGCCCGAAGCCTACGTGCCGCGCACCGACACCTATGTCGAGAAGGACTCGTCGATCAACGAGCAGATCGACCGCATGCGCCATGCCGCGACGCGCGCGCTGATGGAGCGCGACGACGTGATCATCGTCGCCTCGGTGTCGTGCATCTACGGCATCGGCCCGCTCGAGAACTACCAGAAGATGACCTTCCGCCTGCACAAGGGGCAGAAGATCGATCGCACCTCCCTGCTCCGCCGCTTCGTCGAGCAGCAGTACAAGAGGAACGACAACGCCTTCCAGCGCGGCGCCTTCCGCGTGCGCGGCGACACGGTCGACCTGTTCCCCGCCCACTACGAGGACAAGGCGTGGCGATTCGAGATGTTCGGCGACGAGATCGAATCGATCACCGAGTTCGATCCGCTGACCGGCGAGAAGGCGGTGACGCTGAACGACATCATCGTCTACGCCAACAGCCACTACGTCACGCCCAAGCCGACGATGCAGAAGGCCATCGACCAGATAAAGACCGACCTCAAGCAGCGGCTGGCCGAGTTCAACCGCGCCGGCCGCCTGCTGGAGGCGCAGCGCCTGGAGCAGCGCACGCTGTTCGACATCGAGATGATGGAGACGACCGGTGCCTGCGCCGGTATCGAGAACTATTCGCGCTACCTCACCGGCCGCAATCCGGGCGAGCCGCCGCCGACGCTGTTCGAATACTTCCCCGAGAGCTCGCTGCTGATCGTCGACGAGAGCCACGTCACGGTGCCGCAGATCGGCGGCATGTTCCGCGGCGACTTCAATCGCAAGAGCATCCTGGCCGAGTTCGGCTTCCGCCTGCCTTCGGCGATCGACAACCGGCCGCTGAAGTTCGAGGAATGGGAGGCGTTGCGGCCCCAGACCACCTTCGTCAGCGCCACGCCCGGCCCATGGGAGATGGAGCGCACGCAGGGCATCTTCATCGAGCAGGTCATCCGCCCGACCGGCCTGATCGATCCGACGGTGATCATCCGCCCGGTCGAGAAGCAGGTCGACGACCTGATCGCCGAGTGCAAGGAGTGCGCGAAGAAGGCCCAGCGCGTGCTGGTCACCGTGCTGACCAAGCGCATGGCGGAGGACCTGGTCGAGTACCTGCACGAGGCCGGCATCCGCTGCCGCTATCTCCACTCGGACATCGACACGCTGGAGCGTATCGAGATCATCCGCGACCTGCGGCTCGGGGCGTTCGACGTGCTGGTCGGCATCAACCTGCTGCGCGAGGGACTCGACATCCCCGAATGCGCGCTGGTGGCTATCCTCGACGCCGACAAGGAGGGCTTCCTGCGCTCGCCGACCTCGCTGGTGCAGACGATCGGCCGCGCCGCGCGCAACGTCGAGGGCCGCGTCATCCTCTACGCCGACAAGATCACCGATTCGATCAAGTACGCGATGAGCGAGACCGACCGCCGCCGCGCCAAGCAGATGGCCTACAACACCGAGCACGGCATCACGCCGGCCTCGGTGAAGAAGAACATCGCCGAGATCCTGCAATCGACCGCCGAGCGCGACCACTACACGGTCGACACCGGCGTGTCGGGCGACGTGCATCTCGTCGGCCACAACCTGCGCACCCACATCGTCGAGCTCGAGAAGCGCATGCGCGACGCGGCGGCCAATCTCGAGTTCGAGGAGGCCGGCCGCATCCGCGACGAGATCCGCCGGCTCGAGGCGCACGAGCTCGAGCTGCCCGGCCAGGCGGCGAGCGCGAACGTCGGCATCCATCTCGGCAAGATGCAGAACAGCCGCGTCTTCCGCGGTGTCCGCACCGGCTCCGGCGGGCGCGGCAAGCAAGCACGCAAGAGCGGGCGGTAGGTTCTGCACCTGCATGGCAGGAACCCAGGAATTGTCGGACATCATGCGTACGAGCTTCGCCACGTTCCTTCTTTGCTTGCTCGCCTTGCCGGCACTGGCGCAATCGCCCGGCCCGCAAGGGTCCGAAGGCAGCAAAATGCGCGAGCAGGAATGGCGCATTCCAGGGCCCGGCGGCTCGCTGATGGTGGCGACGGTGTTCCGTCCCGCCGGCAGTGCAAGGACGCCGCTGATGGTGATGAATCATGGATCCCTCGCCAACGCGGACGAGCGTCGGAAGATGACACGGCCGCACTTCACGGCAATATCGTCCTACTTCGTGGCCTTGGGCTATACGGTCGTGCTGCCGCTGCGCCGGAGCTATGGGGCAATCGGTGGCGTCTTTGCCGAGGACTACGGTAGTTGCGACAGGCCGGACTATTTCAATGCCGGCCTCCAGACGGCCGCCGATATCCGAGCCGCGGTCGACTTCATGCGCGCGCAATCATCCATCCTGCCGGATCGCACCATCGTGATCGGACAGTCTGGCGGTGGATGGGGAACACTTGCGCTGTCGAGCCTCAATCCTCCCGGCGTTCCGGCAATGATCAACTTTGCCGGCGGTCGCGGCGGGCATGCACCGATCGTCGGGAACTGCGCGCCGGACGCGTTGGTCAAAGCCGCCGCCTCCTACGGGACGACCGCTCGCGTGCCGCTGCTGTGGATCAATGCCGAAAATGACAGCTACTTCGGCCCGAAGTTGGTGAACCGCATGGTCGAGGCGTATGGCTCAGGCGGCGGGCGCGTCGTTCACCGTCAAGTCAGCGCCTTCGGGCGGGACGGTCACTCGCTGGCCGGCAGCGACGCCGGTGCACCGGTCTGGCAGCCCCTGGTCGAACAGTTCCTGAAGGGAATTTGACGGAAGCGCTATGCCGGCAGCCTCAGATCGAGCCGCGCCGTCCAGACCGGCATCGGCAGCGAGTTGCCGGCAACGAGGTTGGCCGGCAGCCTGGCACGGTCGGTTTCGCGCTTGAACGGCAGGACGAGGCCGGCACGCACACCGAACACGGCGTCCTGGTCGAGGTACTTGTCGTCCTCGGGAAAGAATTCCGTGATCAGCGGCTGGTGGCCGGGCGCCTTGATGATCATGTGCAGGTGCGCCGGACGCCAGGCGTGGCGGCCGAGCGCGCGCAGCATGTCGCCGGCCGGGCCGTCGTCGGGCACGGTGTAGGACACCGGTCGCACGGTCGAGAAAGCGAAGGTGCCATCGTCGGCCACGGTAAGCCGCGCGTGATAGTTGGTCGGGCTCTGCTCGGGATCCTGCTGCGCGTAGAGTCCGTTGCCGGAATTCTGCCAGGTCGCCAGCACCGTGCCCGCCGCCGGCTTGCCCTGGGCATCGACGATCCGGCCGCTCACCACCAGCGGCTCGCCCACCTGACCCTTCCACAGGTCGCCGCCGTTGGGCAGCTCGGGGGCGCCCTCGATGTGGAACGGCCCCAGCACCGACGAAGGCGTTCCGGTAGTCGCCGCGTTCACCATGTCGACCAGCGAGGAGACGCCCAGCAGGTCGGAGAACAGGATGTACTCGTTGCGCTTGTCGTCGGTGAACTTCATCGCCCGGGTCAGCGCGTCGATCGCCGCGCCCCACTCCGCCTGGGTGACCTTGTTCTCGCGCACGAAGGCGTGCAGGTGACCGGCGAGACCGACCAGCAGCTCGCGCGTGCGCGCCGAGGGCGCGTTGCGGGCATACTCGGCAAAGGCGTTGGTGATGGTGCTCGGTGTCAGGTCGCGCATCAGCGGCTCGCTCTCAGGAGGGCGTCGTAGTCGGCTCGCAACAGGGCGAACAGCAGGTGATCGGCCCACTGGCCGTTGATCCTCAGATATTGCCGCGCCAGGCCTTCTTCATGGAACCCGACCTTGGCCAGCACGCCTTTGGACGGCTCGTTATGCGGCAGGCAAGCGGCCTCTAGACGATGCAGGCGCAGCTCGTCGAACACGAACGGCAGGGTCGCGCGCAGGGCGTCGGTCATCAGGCCCTGCCCCGCGAAAGGCTGGCCCATCCAGTAGCCGACGGAGGCAGCCTGGGCGACCCCGCGACGCACGTTGCTGAGGTTGATGCCGCCCACCAGCCGGCGCTTGTCGTTCAGGAACACGAAAAGGCCATAGGCTTCGCCGGCCCGCCATTCGCGGATCTGCTGGCGCAGGCGACGGCGGAAATGATCGCGGGCCAGCGAGTCGTCCGGCCAGGTCGGCTCCCATGGCGTCAGGAAGGTTCGGCTGCGGGCACGCAGTTCGGCCCATTCCGGCCAGTCCTCCATGGTCGGCGCGCGCAGGTAGACGCGCTTCCCCTGGATGCGGGTCATGCCCGAAAGCGAGAGCGGAACGTCGGCGAAACGGAACATGGGCTGCGCCATAGTAGCCCTACAAGACGAATTGTTACATGTTTTCCGTGGCTTGGCGCGATATTTCACGCTGCGGCTTGCCGCACCGCGTCAAATCACTGCCTTGAAAAGGGTCTTGCGGTATAAGAGATAGGTGGTTCAGTCCGGAGAGCAGACAGGTCATTGCGCCATGGAAGCGAGCGATAATTCCAGTGTCGGCCAGAAAGGCCGCTTTTATCTGACCAAGCACATCTGGGTGCCGCAGGAGCCGATCGAGAACTTCAATCTCAGGATGTCGGACATGATCCTGCGCCGCATGCCCAAGCTCCCGCTCGGGGGCGAGGATGCGCTGCGGGCGTTCCCCGTCCTGGCCGAGCTCAAGAAGAGCCACGACAAGATCAAGGCCGACCTGAACTACCTCCTCAGCCACCACGAGGAGATCCCGGCGCTTCACGAGGTTCATCCGCGCGACCTGTTCGTGCCCGGCCGCGCCTGGCGCACCTTCCTGCTCAAGATCTGGGGCCACGAGATCAAGGAAAACACCGCGGCGGTGCCCGACACCTACGAGGCGATCTGCAAGATCCCGGGCGTCCACACCGCGCTGTTCTCGATCCTCCAGGGCGGGGCCGAGATCACCCCTCACCGCGGCTCGGCGGCAGGCGTGATCCGGTTCCATTATCCGCTGATCGTGCCGAAGACGCCGGAGGATTGCTGGATCGAAATCGGCGGCCACCACTTCTTCTGGAAGGAAGGCGAGCCGCTGGTGTTCGACGACACGCGCGAGCACTGGGTGAAGAACCAGACCAAGGAAACGCGCGTCGTGCTGATCATCGACTTCGACGCCAACATGCCGTTCCCGGTCAACCTCTTCACGACGCTGCGGTACAACCTGATCCGCCATTCAACCGAGGTGAAGGCCGTCCGCGAGCGCGCCGCCATCGGCGTGCCGCCGCGCGCGCCGTCGGCCAAGCCGACGGTCTCGCAGGGCGTGATCAGCATGGCCAGCCACACCACGTCCGCCCCTGTCGAGAACGCCAGGCAGCAGTAGCTCCGATACGACCCAATACGGCTACCAAAAGCGAAGCGGGCGGCCCCAAGGCCGCCCGCGGTGCTTTCGGCTTCCGTGTTGTCGTTACTTCGGCATCGGCACGATGCGCAGGTAGGGCTTGGGCGCCTTCCAGCCGTTGGGATACTTGGCCCTGGCGGCCTCGTCGTTCACCGCCGGGACGATGATCACGTCCTCACCGTGCTTCCAGTTCACCGGTGTCGCCACCTGGTGCCTGGCCGTGAGCTGGCAGCTTTCGAGCAGGCGCAGCACCTCGTCGAAGTTGCGGCCGGTGCTCATCGGATAAGTCAGCATCGCCTTGATCTTCTTGTCGGGCCCGATGATGAAGACCGAGCGCACGGTGGCGTTGTCCGCCGCCGTACGTCCTTCGGACGTCGTGCCGGCGCCCTCGGGCAGCATGTCATAGGCGGTCGCGACCTTGAGCTCGGGATCGCCGATCATCGGATAGGTCACGGCGTGGCCCTGCGTCTCCTCGATGTCCTTGGCCCACTTGGAATGGTTGTCGACCGGATCGACCGACAGGCCGACGATCTTGGTGTTCAGCGCATCGAACTTCGGCTTGAGGCCGGCCATGTAGCCCAGCTCGGTGGTGCAGACCGGCGTGAAGTCCTTGGGGTGCGAGAACAGGATCGCCCAGCCGTCGCCGATCCACTTGTGGAACTCGATCGGTCCCTGGGTGGTCTCGGCGGTGAAGTCGGGCGCCTCCGAATTGATCCGCAACGACATGCTCGTCTCCTCAGTTCCAAAAAGACGATGCGGTCGTAGCGTCCGACCTCGCGGCCTACTATGCGATTTGGGCACGGTTTACCGGTTGCTCACCCCCGCCATAGCCGATCCGAGACCGCCGCAACGTCTCGGACGGGCGTTCGCCGAAGCGGGAGCGGTAAGCGTGCGAAAAGCGTCCGAGTTCCCAGAACCCGAAATCCATGGCGATCGCGGTCACCCGAGCCGCCCTGGGATCGCACGACAGCAGCGCCTGCCGGACGTGATCGAGTCGGCGCGAGCGGGCGTATTGCGTTGCGCCCTGCCCAAGAAATTCCAGGCACGCCAGATTGAGGGTTCGGCGGGCCACGCCTAGCGCCGCGCATATGTCGGACATCGACAGCATCTCCGCCGGCCGCTCGCGCATGACCTGCTCGAACCTCGCGATGATCTGCCGATGACGCCGCAGCCCTGCCTTGTCCCGGGCGGCGCGGCCCTGGGTCAGGCAGGCCAGCAAGGCATCCGTGATTGCACCGGCGACCGCCTTGATCGGCCGCGGCGCCGCAAGCACCCAGGGGGTGCTCTCGGCGATGCGTGCCACGTCATGCATCAGGGCGACAAGGCGCGACATTGCCCGCTCTGGCGCGCGGAACAGCCGATCGTCGTTCAGCGGCGCATCGACATCCAGTCCCATGACCTCCGGCCCCTTCATGCCCAGCAGATCGAAGGGAAGCAGGATCGTGGCATAGGGCCATGGTTGGCCCGTGGAGGACGTGGCGAATGCCTCGTCGTTTGGGCGCGGGTGGAAGATGTGTTGCCGGTCGACGGTCCATCCGGAGATGCGGCGCGCAGCGGCGGGCTCGGTCGCGAAGAGAAAGACGTGCGCGTTCGGAATGCCTCCGCTGAAGGTGACAGGCACGGAGGCATGGCCCAACCCGATCGACAGACGATCGAGATTGGCCCGTGCGATCTTGGCGTGAAAAGCGTCGCCCACCGCATCGATGAATCGAGGTGCGGAAGCGCCCGTGGCAAGCTGCACGGTGGCCTGCGCATAGGCCTCAGCGTCCGTGAATCGCGCGACCTGTATCTTGGCAGGTGTCGTCGTAGACCCAGGATCGGTTGTCAGCGAAATGCCCCCGGCATGGCCGACGAGGCCATGGCCAGTATGGAAGGCGAGGTTGCCGGCGTCGCCCCGAAATGACCTCGGGGATTGGGATCGAGGCGGCCGTCCCCGTCTGCCCGTGCCGTCAGGCAGCGAGGCGCGCGGCGATCTTCTCGATCGACTCCAGCTCGTCGATCGGGCCAAGCGCGGCGATCGTCAGCTTGCCGCCAAGCAGCCGACGTGCGACGCGGCGGACGGCATCCTGATCGACCGCCTCGATACGCGACACGATCTCGGCATAGGGAAGCGGTCGGCCGTGGATCAGCAGGTGGCGCGCCGCCTGCTCGCAGCGCGCACCGCTCGACTCGAGCGCCATCAGCGTGCCGGCCTTGATCTGGTTGCGGGCGCGCACCAGCTCCTGCTCGGTGAGCGTGTCGGCCACGCCGACGAACTCCTCGCACACCGCGGGGACCAGCTCGGCGAGGTCGTCCTCGCCGGTGCCGGCGTAGATGCCGAACAGCCCGCCGTCGGCATAGGCGGCGTTGAAGCAATGGATGCCGTAGACCAGGCCGCGCTCTTCCCGAATCCGCTGGAACAGGCGCGAGGACATGCCGCCGCCGAACAGGGTCGAGTAGATCACCGAGGCGTAGTAGTCGGGATCGCGGTAGCCGATGCCCTCGCAGCCGAGAACGAGATGGGCCTGCTCGAGCGTGCGGCTCTCGCGGCCGTCGCCGCCGACGTAGCTCAGCGGCTGGACCACCTGCGCATTCGCCGGGGTGCGGGGCACCGACGCGAAATGCTTCTCGGCCAGCTCGACGATGCGGTCGTGCTCCACCCTGCCCGCCGCCGACAGCACCATGTTCGAGGCCGTGTAGTGGCGGGCGAGGAAGGCGAAGAGATCGTCGCGGCCGATCGCTTCGACCGAATCGGCGGTGCCGAGCACCGGACGACCGAGCGGCTGATCGGGCAGCGCGGTCTCCTGGAACTGGTCGAAGATCAGGTCGTCGGGCGTATCGAGCGCCTGGCCGATCTCCTGCAGGATGACGCCACGCTCGCGCTGAAGCTCGTCGGGATCGAACACCGAGTTGCGCAGGATGTCGGCCACCATCTCGACGCCGAGGGCCACGTCCTCCTTCAGCACCGAGGCGTGATAGGCGGTGATCTCCCGGCCGGTATAGGCGTTGAGGCTGCCGCCGACGTTCTCGATCTCCTCGGCGATGGCGCGGGCCGAGCGCGTCCGCGTGCCCTTGAAGGCCATGTGCTCCAGCATATGCGCCATGCCGTTGAGCTCGGCCGATTCGTGACGCGTTCCGCAGGCGACCCAGATGCCGAGCGACGCCGATTCGACCTCCGGCATCTCGTCGACCGCGATCCGCAAGCCGTTGGCAAGTGTGGTGACCCTGACGCTCATGCCTTTGCCCTCGCTCGCTGCGGCGTGGTGCCCATGCGGTCCTCGATCAGCTCCTTCAACGCCTCGATGTCGTTCGGCAGCCCATCGGCCCGCTCGGTGCGCTCGAGCAGGTCGGCAAGGCGCGCCGGCAACGGCGGCCGCTCGCCCGTCGCCTTCTGCACGGCATCGGGAAACTTGGCCGGATGGGCGGTCGCCAGCACGACCATCGGCACCGACGGATCGCGCCGGTGCTGCTGCGCCACGGCGTAGCCGATGGCGCTGTGCGGATCGAGGGTCTCGCCGAACCGCCGGCGGCAGTCGGCGATCGCGGCCAGCGTGGCTTCGTCGTCGACGCGTCCGGCATCGAACAGCGCGCGCACGCCGCCCAGCGCATTGCCGCCGACCTTCAGCGTGCCAGTGCCGCGGAACGTCGCCATCGCATCGGCGAGCGCCTTGCCGTCGCGGCCGTAGAGATCGAACAGCAGCCGCTCGAAGTTGCTCGAGATCTGGATGTCCATGCTGGGGCTGTAGGTCGGCACGACGCCCGACATCGTCATCGCCCCGCTCTCGAAGAAGCGCGGCAGGATGTCGTTGGTGTTGGAGGCGATCACGAAGTGATGGATCGGCAGGCCCATCTGCTTGGCGGCGTAGCCGGCATAGACGTTGCCGAAATTGCCGGTCGGCACGGCGAAGGCGACCGGCCGCTCTGGCGCGCCGAGCTTCAGGGCGGCCCAGAAGTAGTAGACGATCTGCGCCATCACGCGGGCGAAGTTGATCGAGTTCACCGCCGTCAGGGCATGCCGGTCGCGGAAGGCGAGATCGTTGAAGCACGCCTTGGCGAGGTCCTGGCAGTCGTCGAACGTGCCGTCGATCGCGACGTTGTGCACGTTAGGCGCCAGCACCGTGGTCATCTGCCGGCGCTGCACCTCGCTCACCCGGCCATGAGGATGGAGCATGAAGATGTCGATCGACTTGCGGTCGCGCACCGCCTCGATGGCGGCCGAGCCGGTATCGCCCGACGTCGCGCCGACGATTGTCGCGTGCTGGCTGCGTTGGCGCAGCGTGTGGTCGAGCATCAGCCCGAGGAGCTGCAGCGCCACGTCCTTGAAGGCCAGCGTCGGACCGTGGAACAGCTCGAGCAGATGCAGCCCGCTCTCTCCCAGCGGCTTCACCGGCGCCACGTCCGGCGTGTCGAACGAGGCATAGGCCTCGGCGATCAGACGGCGGAAGGTCGCCTCGTCGAACGCGGCACCGACGAACGGCCGCATGACGCGGAACGCGACCTCGCCGTATGGCTTGCCCCTGAGCGCGGCGATCTCGGCGGTGGAGAATTGCGGCCATTCCGCCGGCAGGTAGAGCCCGCCGTCACGCGCGAGGCCCGCGAGCATGACGTCTTCGAATCCGAGCGGCGCGGCGCTTCCCTGCGAGCCGTTCCGGGTGCTGATGTACTTCATCGGGTCTTCGGCCTCATGGGAGCCCACACTCCCGTGGCGCTCTTCGTTGAATGGTCAGGCGACTTGCCTGCAGGCGGCATGGTCCTTCTTCACGCGTTTGGTCGAGGCCGGGTGCTTGGCCAGCATGCGCTCGGGACGGGTCGGCCGCTTCACGAGGTCACCGCCGCAGTTGGGACAGAGACCGCCCAACCGTCCGTTCGCGCAATCTGCACAGAAAGTGCATTCATAGGTGCAGATCAGCGCGTCCGGCGCGCCGTTCGGCAGGTCCTTGTCACAGCATTCGCAATTGGGGCGCAGGTCGAGCATGGGGTCCCTCTTACGATGATGGGGCCGCGGGGTCAAAATGGCGCAAACCTCCGAGATGTCGTCGGTATCGCCGTGACTGCTCAGAGGTCGATGTCGCGGCCTGTGTCCTGGTCGCGAGCGAGATCGACGCCGTCGAAGGGCGCCGACGCAAGCAGTGCCTCGAGGCCCGGAGCAGCCGGCTCTTCCAACTGTCGCTTCCGAACAAGACCTTCTCGTGCCTCGCGCCCGCGATTCTTTGCCCCTGAAGAGGATTCACGATTGGTCAGTGGATTTCCCTACGCCGCCAGATAGCGGCTTTCCAGGTGCGCCTTGAAGGCGGCGGTGCCGAGCGGTGCGCCGGTCGCCTCCGACAGGATGGTGTCGGTGTCGGCGACCGAGCCCTTGGCATGCACGTTGGCGCGCAGCCAGCCGAGCAAAGGGGCGAAGTCGCCCTTGCCGATCGATTCCATGAGGCCGGGCACCGACTTGCGCGCGGCGGCGAAGAGCTGGGCTGCCGCCAGAGCGCCCAGCGTATAGGTCGGGAAATAGCCCCATGCGCCGTCGGGCCAATGGATGTCCTGCATGCAGCCCACGGCATCGTCCGGCGGCACGATTCCCAGCAGCTCCTTCATGCCGTCGTTCCAGGCGCCGGGCAGGTCGGCCAGGGCCAGGTCGCCCGCCAGCACGGCCCGCTCGATGCGATAGCGCAGCATGATGTGCAGCGGATAGGTCACTTCGTCGGCATCGACGCGGATGAAGCCGGGCGCCACGCGAGTGTAGATCCGATGGACGTTCTCGACCTCCCAGGCCGGCCCGCTCTTGCCGAAGGCGGCGCGCATGCGCGGCGTGGCGTAGGCGATGAAGGCATCGGAGCGGCAGGCCTGCATCTCCATCAGCAGAGACTGGCTCTCGTGGAGCACCATGCCGCGCGCATTGCCGACCGGCTGGCGCCGCCAGTCGCGCGGCAGGCCGGCCTCGTACAGCGCATGCCCCGTCTCGTGCAGCACGCCCATCAGGGCGCGGGCGAAATCCTTCTCGTCGTAGCGCGTGGTGATGCGTACGTCGTCGGCGGTCCCGCCCGTGAAGGGGTGCGCCGAGACGTCGAGCCGGCCGTGGCGGAAATCGAAGCCCAGGGTCTTCGCCATCTCCACGCCGAGCTGGCGCTGCGCCTCGACCGGGAACGGCCCGTCGAGCGGCAACACCGCACCCGCCGCCTTCTGGCGCTCCATGACCTCCTGCAGCATCGCCGGCAGGAAAGCCTCGAGCTCGGCGAACAGCGCGTCGATCCGCCGGCAACGCCCGCCCGGCTCGTACTCGTCGAGCAACGCGTCGTACAGCGACAGGCCGAGCGCGGCGGCCTTGGCCTCGCCGACGCGTTTGGTGATGGTCACGACCTCCGTGAAGGTCGGCAGCAATGCCTTGTAGTCGCGGTTCTTCTTCGCCTCGCGCCAGGCCATCTCGCAGGCCGACGACGCGCGGGTGCGCGCCTCGACGAGGTCGGACGGCAAGGCGTTCTCGTGCGTCCAGGCATGGCGCATCTCGCGCAGGTTGGCGGCGCGCCAGGTGTCGAGCCCGCCCTTGCCCTCCTCGGCGCGCGACAGCAGGTCGGCCATGTCGGGCGCGACCATCATCTCGTGGCCGATCACGCCGAGCGTCGCGAGCTGGTCGGCTCGGTCCTCGCTCGCACCTTCCGGCATCATGGTCGAGCGGTCCCAGTTGAGGATCGCGCCGGCGCGGTTGACCGCGCTCATGCGCCCGAAGCGGCGCTCCAGCTCGGCGTAGGGATCGTTGGCGATCATGCTTTGCCCTTCGTGCGGCCGTTGATCGTGAGGCGGCCGTTCTCCCAGTGATAGGCGAGATAGACCCCCGCGCCCGCGAGCGCGATCAGGAACCAGGTGATCGCGTATTGCAGATGGTCGTCGGAAATGTTGAGCCGTGTCTGCCCGCCGAGCGGCAGGCCGCCGGGATTGGCCGTGGCGTCGGCTTCGAGGAAGAAGCTGTCGAGCGCCGGATCGGGTTGTCCGCCCGCCATCTTGCGCATCAACGGCACGTCGACATGGAACCAGAAATTCTGCGCCGGATCGTTGTCGGGCGCGAACTGGCGCTGGATCTGGCTGCGCCGCACGATGCCGACGACATCGACCTTGCCCGCGAGCTGACCCTCGGCGCGCTTGGCCGGATCCTTCTTGTTTGACGGAATCCAGCCGCGGTCGAACAGCACGATGACGCCGTCGTCGGTGCGCAGCGGCGTCACGACCTGCATGCCGACCTCGTTCTTGGGGTTGCGCGCGGCGAGGTAGAACTCCTTGTCGTGCAGGAAGCTGCCCGAAACCTTCACCCGCCCATACTCGAAGCGCAGCGGATCGCCTTTCAGCAGCGCGTCGAGAGTCAGCGGCGTCGCCGCCCGGTTGACGGCGATGCGATCGAGGATGTCGTGCTTCCAGGCTCGCCGCTCGATCTGCCAGAAGCCGAGCGACAGCGACAGCAGGAGGATCGGCAACATGATGATCGTGGGCCGCTTCAGCGGCCGGAGCTTCAGCATCGCGGTACTATTCCTCGAGCTCGGTCGAGCGATGGATGTACTGTTGTGCGATCAACCAGGCTTTGAGAAGGCGCAGTAGCCAGACCGCGCCGCCGAAGGTCAACGGCAGCCAGATCATTGCGTGCAGCCACCACGGCGGCTCGAAGCGGAACTCGACCCAGAACACCAGCCCCATCACGATCGCGCCGAGGCCGAGGATGACGAACACCGCCGGGCCGTCGCCCGCGTCGTTGCCGCGCAGGTCCAGATCGCAGGCCGAGCAGCGATCGACCACCGTCAGGAGGCCACGGAACAGCCGGCCCTGACCGCAGCGAGGGCAGACGCCGCGCAGCGCGACGTCGATGGGAGATTGGCGTGGCCAGGTCGACAATGATGGGGCCCTCCCCAAAAGACGAACCGCCGGGGGACGCCCCGGCGGTTCCAATCGTGGACGTTCTTGCCGCGTCAGTGATGGACGGCGACGGGCGCATTGCCGGCGCCCCACCAGTAGATGCAGAAGAACAGGAAGATCCAGACCACGTCGACGAAATGCCAGTACCAGGCCGCGGCCTCGAAGCCGAAATGCTGCTTTGGCGTGAACTGGCCCTTCATCGCTCGGAACAGGCATACCAGCAGGAATGTCGTTCCCACGAAGACGTGGAAGCCGTGGAAGCCCGTCGCCATGAAGAAGGTCGAGGTATAGATGTTGTCGCGGAAACCGAACGGAGCGTGCGCGTACTCGTAAAGCTGGATGGCGGTAAAGCAGGCACCGAGCAGCACCGTCAGCAGCAGGCCGCGCACCGCGTCGCGGTTGTTGCCTTCGAGGATCGAATGGTGCGCCCATGTGACCGTCGTGCCCGAGAGCAGCAGGATCAGCGTGTTCATGAACGGCAGGTCGAACGGCGCGATGACGTAGGTGCCCTTGGGCGGCCACATCCCGCCGTTGGCCTCCGCCCTCACCGGCATCTCGGGCGAGGCAGGAAACAGCGCCGAGTCGAAGAAGGCCCAGAAGAAGGCGGCGAAGAACAGCACCTCCGAGGCGATGAACAGGATCATGCCGTAGCGCAGGCCGAGCTGGACCACAGCCGTGTGGTACTTGCGCGACTCGACGATGACGTCGCTCCACCACCAATACATGACGGCAAAGATCACCAGGAAGCCGGGAGCCACGACCCACCAGTTCACCGCATGGATGATGCTCTCGACGCCCTTGCCGAGCATGTCGGGATGCATGCCGAGCGCGGCGCCCATGGCGAGCAGGAACGCGCCGAGCGACCCCAGCGCCGGCCACGGGCTGGGATCGACGAGATGATACGGATGATTTGGCCCGTGATGGCTATTGTCGGCCATTGTTCTCAGCCCCCTTTTCCAGTTCCGTTGGCGGGTGTTCCGCCGAGCAAGGTCTTGGCCCGCTCCGTCTTCGCCTCGTAGAAGGTGTACGACAGCGTGATGGTGCGGATATCGTCGTAGCGTCGGTCCTTCGCCATGTCGGCGTCGACGAAGAACACGACCGGCATGTCGACGGACTGGCCCGGCTGCAGGAGTTGCTCCGTGAAGCAGAAGCATTGCACCTTGTTGAACCAGCCGGCCGTACGCTCGGGTGTGACGTTGTAGGTCGCGGTACCGACGATCGGCCGCTGCGAGACGTTGGTGGCGCGGAAATGGACGAGCTTTTCCTCGCCAAGCTGCACCTTCACCTCCCGCTCCAGCGGCTCGAAACGCCACGACAGGTTGGGATCGACGTTGGAGTCGAGGCGCACGCGCACGGTGCGGTCGATGACCGGGCGTTCGCCATCCTGCGCCACCAGGGGCCTGCCGTTGAAGCCCGTTGCCTTGCAAAACGCCTCGTACAGGGGCACCGCGGCATAGGCGAGCCCCAGCATGCCGCCGACCAGGGCGACCAGGCGCCAGGCCACCCGGGCGTTGGGGTCACGGGCCTTGGAGTCGCGAGCGCCGGTCACAGTTTGCCCGTCATGGCGCCGCCGCCCATCCGCACGATGGTCAGCGCAAAGAAGATCGCGGCAACGGCCAGGAGGAAGAAGAACATGAAGACGTTCTTGCTCCGCTGCTGGCGATGCCGGTCGCTGTCGCGCGGGCGGCGATTGTCGTCGGCAGCCACGCTCATCTCCCGACCAGCCCGCCGAGCAGGTGGTCCAGCGGCAGTGCCGCGAACGACACCGCGAGGTAGAGCAGCGAATACTTGAACATGCGCCGCGCGGTGCCATGGCCGCGGCGATCGTCGGGCGCGCGCCACACGGCAACCGCATGCGCGATGAAGCCCACGCCCAGGACCAACGCCACCGCCCCGTAGAGCCAACCGACAGCGCCCAACAGGGTAGGCACCAGCGAGACCGGCAGGAGCACCAGGGTGTAAAGCAGCATCTGCTTCTTGGTTTCGCGCGGGCCCGCCACGACCGGAAGCATCGGCACGCCGGCGCGGCGATAGTCGTCGCTGCGATAGAGTGCAAGCGCCCAGAAATGCGGCGGGGTCCACAGGAAGATCAGCAGGAACAGCGACAGGCCGACCGCCGACACGTCGCCGGTCGCGGCCGCCCAGCCGATCATCGGCGGGAAGGCGCCGGCGGCACCGCCGATCACGATGTTCTGTGGCGTGCGGCGCTTCAGCCAGATCGTGTAGATGAAGACGTAGAAGAGGATTGCCGCGGTGAGCAGCGCGGCAGCGACAAAGTTGGTCGCCAGCGCCATCAGCAGCACCGAGAAGATCGACAGCAGCACGCCGAGACCCAGCGCGTCGTCCGGCGCGACCCGGCCGGCCGGCAACGGCCGGTTGGCGGTGCGCGTCATCCGGGCGTCGAGGTCGCGCTCGTACCACATGTTGATGCAGCCCGCCGCGCCCGAACCGAGCGCGATCGCCAGCACGGCGAGGAAAGCCGCGAATGGATGGATGTGCGTCGGTGCGATCACCACGCCGACCAACCCCGTGAAGACCACCAGCGACATCACGCGCGGCTTCAGCAGATCGACATAGTCGCGTACGCGCGCCGGCGCCGTGGCCTCGCCTGCGTTTGCCCAGATGCTTTGTGCAGTGTCGCTCATTGCCCCTCAAGACGAGGGCGCCGTTTGGGGCGCCCTCGCTCCGGTTCCTAGTGGTGCGCCGTCGGCGAGATGTGCGGCAGCTCCTCGAAGGTGTGGAACGGCGGCGGCGAGGCCACGGTCCATTCCAGCGTCGTGGCGCCCTCGCCCCAGTAGTTCGCGCCGACCCTGCGGCCGTTCATCAGGGTGCCGAACACCACGAAGATCAGCCAGAAGATGGTCGATCCGAACGAGATGAAGGCGCCGATCGAGGAGATGTAGTTCCAGTGCGCCATCGCATCGGGATAGTCGAGATAATGGCGCGGCATGCCGGCGAGACCCGAGAAGTGCATCGGGAAGAAGGTCAGGTTGACGCCGATGAACATCGTCCAGAAGTGGATCTGGGCGTAGGTCTCGTTGTACTGCCGGCCGCTCATCTTGCCGAGCCAGTAGTAGAAGCCGGCGAACATGCCGAACACCGCACCGAGCGACAGCACGTAGTGGAAGTGCGCGATCACGTAATAGGTATTGTGCAGCGCATAGTCGACACCGGCATTCGACAGCACCACGCCGGTGACGCCGCCGACGGTGAACAGGAAGATGAACCCGATCGCCCACAGCATGGGGATCTCCATGCGGATCGATCCGCCCCACATGGTGGCGATCCACGAGAAGATCTTCACGCCGGTGGGCACCGCGATGACCATCGTCGCGGCCACGAAGTAGGCGCGCGTGTCGACGTCCATGCCGACCGTGTACATGTGGTGCGCCCACACCACGAAGC
Organism: uncultured Rhodospirillales bacterium; assembly: GCA_945957125.1. Lineage (GTDB taxonomy): Bacteria > Pseudomonadota > Alphaproteobacteria > Reyranellales > Reyranellaceae > Reyranella. The sequence goes on from CAMFJT010000023.1 coordinate 38,050, forward strand.
CGACGACGCCGATTGCCACCATCGCGTAGGCCATGCCCAGGTAGCCGAACACCGGCTTGCGGGAGAAGGTCGACACGATGTGACTGACGATGCCGA